>CAMMYM010000020.1 GCA_946527725.1 uncultured Clostridia bacterium | reverse complement strand
CCTCCAAGGCGACGCCCACCGGTTCTGTGGCCAAGTTCGCCGCGGCCGGCAAGCGGACCAAGAAGAAGGATCTGGGCATGATGGCCATGAGCTACGGCTATGTGTACGTGGCGCAGGTCGCCATGAGCAACCCGCAGCAGGTCGTTAAGGCCATGCTGGAAGCGGAAGCTTACAACGGACCCAGCCTGATCATCGCCTACGCTCCCTGCATCAACCACGGCCTGAAGGCCAAGGGCGGCATGGGCAAGGCCCAGGCGGAGATCAAGAAGGCTGTGGACTGCGGCTACTGGCAGCTGTACCGCTACAACCCCGAACTGGAAAATCCGATGACCGTCGACAGCAAGGATCCCACCGGCGATTACCAGGAATTCCTGAAGGGCGAAGTGCGCTACACTTCCCTGGCCCAGCAGTTCCCGGATGCTGCCGCGAAGCTGTTCGTACAGCAGGAGGAAGACGCAAAGGTCCGCCGCGAATCCTACAAGAAGATGGCCGGACTGGCATAAGAAAACCCAACAAGAAGGAGGCCCGGGCGAATGCCCGGGCCTCCATTTACTTATCCAGTTTTGTGCTTTGTATTACTTTGCGGTTTCGGCGGCAGGGGAGTAATGAACATCCGGAATAATCCACAGCCATTCATGTACGTCGGTTTCCCTGTAAAGCCTGTCCGCCACATCCTTATGGCCTTCCTTGGACAGCTCATATGAAGCGCTTACTCCGGCTTTCACGAGTTTGTTCACGAACGCTTCGGAAGAAGCGGGATTTCCCTTTTTATCGTGGGTTGAAGAATAAACCTTGATTTCACAGCCTTCGAAGAGAGCCGGATCATAATCTTCTTCCACTTTTCCGCAGATGCACATGAGCCTTGAATACCTCCCCGGCGCCATGGCTGCAAGCTGCCACATGCCGATGCCGCCGAGACTGAATCCGGTCAGGGAGATCCTTGACCTGTCCACCTCATATTCATCCATGACTTTTTCCACGACCGCATTTACGGAATCGATCGTTTCCGCCCAGGTATCATGCCGGTAATCTCCCGGCAGCTGCGGCACAAGGATGATGGCTTCAATCCCTTTGACGACATTTTCGTTGATCAGCCAGGGAAGCATATCCCTCATCGCGGCCTTCTTAAGGCCGTTTGAACTGTGCAGATAAATGACAAGCGGCAATCCGGGACGCATATCATCCGGCTCATAGACCCAATACCACATGAATGGGCTGGTTTTTGTTTCTCCTTCCGGCTGTTCATACTGTTTCCAGTTTTTCAGGGTTGACGCAGAAGCAGAGGCCGTCAGCAGGAGCAGCAACAGAATGAGGATACAGGAAAAAAGGATCTTGCTGCGCAGGCAAACACAAGCCCCCGCCTTTCCTTCGGCTCTGTTCATTGACCATCACTCCTTAAGCCTGTGCTCCGGAACCCGGGCGAAACAAAAAAATACCCCGGAAGCACAGCACTGATCACCGGAACAGTATAGCGGAGTTTCCGGATAAAAGCAACCGGAACAGGGACGGAGATGGGCGGGAACGGGTTGCCGTAAAGGCATGAAGATGGTACAATATCAGTTAATAAGTATGCGAGGGAAACCATGAGCAAATCAAAGGAACGGATACACGAAAGCAACCTTCGGTACAGGCAGTCGCTCGGGCAGAATTTTATCTATGATGATAACCTGCTTGCCGAATTAACGAAGGCTGCTGAGCTGACCGAGGAGGAAGATGTCCTGGAGATCGGCCCGGGATGCGGCAGCCTGACAAAACACCTTTGCGGCGCGGCACACCAGGTTTTGAGCGTGGAACTGGATGAGCGGCTGATTCCTCTGCTGAAAGCCTTTCTTGCCGGGCAGGGAAACTGGCGTGTTGTTCAGGGCGATATCATGGAACTGAACCTGCAGGAGATTACGGGAGAACTGCGCAAGCCTTTTGCGGTAGTCGCCAATATCCCGTATTATATCACAACGCCGCTGATCCAGCGGCTGCTGACTTCAGGCTTGCCTGTGAGCCGTCTGGCACTGATGGTCCAGAAGGAAGTTGCAGACAAAATATTATCATCCCCGGGCAGGGAAGGCTGGGGACCGCTTGCAATACGCTGCCAGTATCAGTGCGAACCGCGCCGGGTTATGGAAGTGCCCGCGGCATGTTTTACCCCGCCACCCAAAGTGGACAGTACGTTTATTCTCCTGTCCCTCCGGAAAGAACCGGCGGTGAAGGTGAACAATGAAGGAATGTTCTTCAAGACAGTGAACGCAGCATTTGCACTGCGGCGCAAGACGATCCTGAACGGGCTGTGCGCCGCATTCCGGGCGGAAAGGGCTGAAGCGGCTGCCTGGCTGGAAAAGGCAGGAATTGATGCGATGGCCAGGGGAGAGCAGCTGCCTGTCGAAGCATTCGGACGGCTGGCCGACGCTATTCCGGACGGCCGGTGAGCAGCATATCGGGTTTCCGGGAGATGAAGAGCATGAGCATAGCAAAGTTCGGGCATGTGTCCGAAAACCAATGGAGAGAAGCATGGGGGGACCGGATCACCGAAGTGATGGCCCTGGAAGATATCCCGCTGCCGAAGAGGGCGACAGCCGGCAGTGCGGGCTATGATTTTATTGCACCTGCAGAAACGGTTGTTCCGGCGGGGGGCAGCGCGCTGGTCCCCACAGGCATCCGTGCAGAGATGGCCCAGGGATGGGTGCTGATGCTTTTTCCCCGCAGTTCGATCGGATTCAGGACCGGCCTGCGGCTGAGCAATACTGCCGGGATTATCGACAGCGATTATGCTTTTGCAAAGAATGAAGGACACATCATGGTGAAACTGCGCAACCCGTCCGACGCTCCCGTGGTGATCGGACGAGGAGAACGGTTTTGCCAGGGGGTATTCCTCCCTTACGGCACCGCGGAGGAAAATGACGATTTTGCTGAAAGACGCGGAGGCTTCGGATCAACCGGAAAATAAGGAGAGGCAACAACATGGAGATCATGCGGGTTACAGAAGAAGAACTGGAGGAGCTGCTTTCCTTTTACCGCCATGTGACGGACCAGATGGAGGAAGAAGGTATCCGCCACTGGCATTGGGGCCGTTATCCAAACGAGGAAATCATCCATGACGACATCAGGAACGGGAATATGTATTGCCTGCGAACGGACGGGGTGATCTCGGCAGCTGTAAGCGTAATCTTCGGCCAGGAAGAAGAATACAACGCGCTTTCCTGGACATGCGGCGCGAATCCCGGGAGCTTTCGCAGGCTTGCCGTCCATCCTTCCCTGCAGCGGGCCGGATTGGGCGGACTGATCCTTGACGACGTTCAACAGCTGCTGCGCCGCAACGGCTTTGACTGTATTCGCTGCGATACTTCAGAGAACAATGCCCCAGCGCTTAATTTTTACGAAAAACTTGGCTTCAGGCGCTGCGGAAGGATGCACTGGGAAGACGCGGAAGGGGATAATATCACTTTTGACAAAGCACTGAAACGGGAGACCCCGCTATGGCCGATCCGGATGAAGCCCGCATTCAGGTGCGGCGGGGAAACGCCCTGGGGCGGGGAAAGGCTCCGTGAACGTTACGGAAAGGAAACCACGGACGACCGTACAGGAGAGAGCCTGGAGGTCAGCGTGATCCCCGGGAAAGAAAGCTCGGATCCATTGGGCAGGAAACTGCCGGACCTGATCCGGGAGTTCGGGGAAAAACTGGTAGGCAAGTACGCGGACAAACCGTTTCCGCTGCTGCTGAAGCTGATCGACGCGCGTGACGACCTGAGCGTTCAGGTACACCCGGACGACACATATGCGATGATCCATGAACACGGGAAGCTTGGAAAGTCCGAAGCCTGGCTGATTCTTGACGCACCGCCCGGCAGCGAACTTGTATACGGCCTGAAGCCGGGCACAAGCCTGCAGCAGCTGAAGGGGGCCTGTGAAAAGGGAAAGGACGTTGAGGCGCTCCTCCGCCGGATCCAGGTTTCACCGGGGGACGTGTGCTATATCCCTGCGGGCTGCGTGCATGCAATCGGCCGGGGAATCATGCTCTATGAAATCCAGCAGTCTTCTGATATTACTTACCGTTTTTATGACTGGGACCGAAAAGACGCAAACGGCTGCGGGCGGGAACTTCACCTGGAACAGGCGCTGGCTGTTGCCGACCTGAAGAGTGCACCGCGGCCGGTGCGGGTATCTGACGCTTACGGAACGCGGAGGCTGGTGAATGAGGACAACTTCACACTGGACGTGATCCGCTGCGGCGGGGTGGAATCCCTTCCGGAGATCGGGGAGTTCGGATTCCTGACGATCCTGCAGGGAAAACTTATGCTGCGCTGGGGCAGCGGAGAGATGGCGCTGCGTGAAGGGGAAACCTGCCTGATCCCGAAAAACGCACCGAAACTGCATCTCCGCGGAAAAGGCTATGCCGCGCTGGCTATGCCGAACGGATAAGAAAGGGACAGGATGAAATACCAGGTAAACGGGAATACGGAAGGCATCCGGGATGCTATGCTTGCCAGGCTTGACAGCCTGTACAGCTATGAGACAGAAGCGGATGTATTTGTTCCGCGGGAGCTGATGAAACTGCTGGCGGAGTGTTCATGCGCGATGAACAGGGAAATCGCCGTGTATCTGACACGGGACGGGGAAATCGTAAACGTGGCAGTCGGCACGGACTGCGATGTGGAACTGACAGACTACAGGCTGCGCCGAAATGAGGAACGGCTCAGCCGCGTCCGCTGTATCCATACCCATCCGGACGGAGACGGACGGCTGAGCGATGTGGACCTGAGCGCGCTGAAAATCTTCCGTTACGATGCGATGGCGGCAGTCGGCGTCAAGGATGGAGAACCCACTTTTGTGCAGGCGGCTTTTCTTGGCACCAACGGTTCCGTGATCCTTGAAGAACCCGTTCGATGGTATAAGGTGCCGGACGCGGAATGGACGAACCAGATCGCGGTCAGCGATGAGATTGTTGGCCGAGAGACAACCAGCAGTGTCGCGGATTTACAGGAAAAGGCCGTACTGATGGGGATTGAGAGCCAGGAATCCCTTGAGGAACTTCGCCGGCTTGCAGAAACTGCAGGCGCTGAAGTTGCAGGGATTTTTCTCCAGAAACGCGGGAAACCGGACAGCGCTTTGTTCATCGGCAAGGGACGGGCGGAAGAACTGTCCAGGGACTGCCAGGCGCTGGAAGCTGACGTCTGTATTTTTGACGAAGAACTGACCGGGATGCAGGTAAGGAACCTTGAGGAAATCCTCCGGGTCAAAGTGATCGACAGGACGACGCTGATCCTGGACATTTTTGCCCAGCGGGCTGCAAGCTCAGAAGGGAAGCTGCAGGTGGAGCTGGCACAGCTGCAGTACAGAAGCGCGCGGCTGATCGGTATGGGTACGGTATTGAGCAGGCTTGCCGGCGGAATCGGTACCCGGGGGCCGGGTGAAAGCCAGCTGGAAATGAACAGGCGCCGGATTCGCGAAAGAATGACTGAACTGCGCCGAAGGCTGGACGACCTGGAAAAACAACGCTCTGTGCGGCGCAAGAACCGGGAAAGAAACGAGGTGCCCGTCGTCGCACTTGTGGGATACACGAACGCAGGAAAATCCACGCTGCTGAACGCGCTTACAGGTTCCGACGTGTATGTGCAGGATCAGCTGTTCGCGACGCTCGACGCGGTTTCCCGGCGTATGGAGACAGCGGAGAAAACACCATACCTGCTGACGGATACGGTGGGATTTATCAGAAAACTTCCGCATACGCTGATTGACGCTTTCCGTTCAACCCTTGAAGAAGCAGCGACAGCGGACGTGCTTGTGATTGTATCTGACGGGGCAAGCCCGGATATGGCAGCGCAGCACGATACGGTGGAACAGGTGCTTGATGAACTTGGCGCCAGCGGACAAAAGCGCATTGAAGTTATCAACAAGTGCGACAAAGCGGATCCGCCTCCTGCCTTCCCCGGCGCAATCCTGATTTCAGCGAAGACGGGCGAAGGCCTGGACGAACTGAAGGCGGCGATCGCAGCGGCACTGCAGGAAACATACTCGCCGGTGACGTTCGCAATACCGTTCAGCCGTTACGGCATCCTTTCTGAAATCCATACGCTGGGGAGAATCATCAATGAAACGCATACGGATGACGGGACGGAAATCTCCGTCATGATCTCCAGGGAAGACGCGGAGCGGATGATCCGGAAATACGGCGGGGAAATCCTTAAGGAAAATGGAAAAAAGCAAGGAAATGCTTGTCATGATGATGCCGGATGAGGTATAATAAAAAACAGAGCAAAAGAGTGAACAGGAGGGATCGGTGTGGAAGATCAGTTCAACACCATGAAACATGATCCGATCATCGGAACGGGAAACGACGCGCAGGATATCCTGATGTTCGTATATAAAGCCCTGCAGGTAAAAGGATATGATCCGGTGGATCAGATTGTGGGGTATATCATTACGGGCGATCCCACCTACATCACCAGTTATAACTCTGCGCGGAGCCTGATCGGACGGGTGGAAAGGGATATGCTGCTTGAAGAACTTGTCCGTTCCTACCTTGAAACGCACTGAGTGGCCGCAGGCGGCGCCGGGAACGGCGCCGCCTGAACTATATCAGGGGAAGAAACGGATGATTCCGTTCGTTGAATTTACGAAGCGTGCATATCGGCGCAGATGAAAGGAGAGGGACAAATTGAAGACAAGGAGCAGACTGCTGGCCGCAATCCTTGTTGCAGCGATCTGCCTGCTGGCCGTTCCGGCTGCGCAGGCAGCAGACGTGTTTAAATTTTCGGAGAGGACCGTTTCGATCTTTGCCGGAGACACTTATGCGACACAGATCGAGCAGGACGGAAGATACCTTGAAGGCGAGATTTCCTATCGGCTCGCAAAGGCATCCAGGGCTTGTACCGTGGATGAGAACGGCATTATTACAGGACTTGCACCGGGTTCCGCCTCTGTGGTGGCTGAACTGAAACAGAACGGCAGGAGGGTGCGCACCGCGACGATGGATGTCCGGGTATCCCGCAAGGTCACGAAAGTGACAATGGAAACGAAAGAGCTCACAGTCTATGAACCGGACGATGAGAAAACCCTGGAACTGCTGCCAAGGAAACCGGAGGAAGAACCGCTCCAGGACAGGATCCTGGTACTCCTGGCCGGCTTTTCCTTCAATGCGAGGTTCTATTTTACACCGGAGGATGTCAGTTCTGCAGACAAGAAAGCAACGATGGAGTCAACGGACGCGGGCGTCGTCCGGATTGCAGGCAGCCGGGTGAGCGCGGTGCAGCCGGGTGAATGCGACCTGATTATCTCAAGCGTCCAG
This sequence comes from uncultured Clostridia bacterium, assembly GCA_946527725.1. Lineage (GTDB taxonomy): Bacteria > Bacillota > Clostridia > Christensenellales > Aristaeellaceae > Aristaeella. The sequence continues at coordinate 12,761 of CAMMYM010000020.1, read as the reverse complement.
AGTCCGGAAGTGACGGAACGCTTCCATGTGCTGGTCATCAAACCGGTGAAGCAAATTACCGTAACCGCGCCGTCCAAGAGCGTATCCGCCGGCGGCACACTGCAGCTGGATACGGTAATCTCCCCGGAAGACGCGAATATCAAGGATGTTGTCTGGTCTTCACGGTCACCGAAGATTGCCACCGTGGATGAGAACGGCCTGGTCACCGGCATCGCGAAGGGAAACGTCGTCATCGACGCAAAAGCAGCTGACGGATCCAAACGCAGCGCTTATATCAGCCTTACTGTTACCCAGGACGTGACGGAAGTCTCGATTCGTGAAACAGACGTGACTGTTGCGACAGACCGCAGTTCAGCGCAGCTGCATGCTACGGTTTCTCCCACCAATGCCAATAACCGCAGGCTTGTATGGACGTCATCGGATGAAACGATTGCCACGGTCCGCAACGGCGTTGTTACCGGACGCAAAGCGGGGGAATGTGTCGTAACCTGCGCCAGCGAATCAAACCCCGATGTATTCACAACGATTCCGGTCCAGGTGATCCAGATGGTCACGGATCTTTCCTTCCTCACACCGAAAGGACTGTCTTTCTATATCGGCGAGAGCATGCCGCTGGACTGGCAGGTGATCCCGGAGGACGCGACGATCCAGGATGTGACCTTCCGCAGCAAAAACCCGAAGGTCGCGGCGGTAGACCAGAACGGTATTGTAACAGGGCTGGCCAAAGGCCAGGCGGATATTGAAATCCAGGCAACGGACGGGAGCAGAAAAGCCAGGACATACCGTGTGACGATCCTCAAGAAGGTGGAGGGGATCGACCAGCTTGCAGACCAGATGTTCGCCCCGATCGGACGTGTGAAGAATTTCTCCACGAAAGTATATCCGAATGACGCAAGCAACCAGCGGATTACATGGAGCGGAAGCGACGACAATATTGCTACAGTCAGCAATTCCGGCGAGAGAAGCGCGAGGGTCTTCGGCAGGCAGCAGGGCTGGCTGACACTGACCGCGACAACGGAGGACGGCGGATTCTCCACCTCGACAACACTGGTTGTGGACGATTTTGACCACATGATCATGATCGAAAACCAGGATACCTATATAGATTGGAATAACCGGATCATGCTGGGGTTCTACAACAGAAGCTGGAACTACACGGTCAATGTTGTTGATTTCCGGGTCGACTGCTACGATACACAGGGTTATCCCATGGTCTGCAACACCGACGGCGTAAGCACATCCTTCAACGGCAGTTACAGGCTGCAGCTGATGCCGGGCGGGAAGACAACGCACGGACGTTTCAGCTACTATGATTACGAACCGACCGGTATGCTGGGCTATGTAGTCATAACCATCACGGGGTATGAGTTCGAAAACGGCCAGAAGTGGACAATCCCGGACGAAATCCAGGAGATGGACGGCTTCAGATCGAGGTATTCCGACCACTGGGGAGAACCGACGCCAACACCGGTTCCGACACCTACTCCGGAACCGACACCCATTCCGACAGAAGAACCTGAGGCGGGCAATGGCTGACCTGATTGTAATCGGCGCAGGGCATGCCGGCTGTGAGGCAGCCCTGGCCGCTGCCCGCATGGGCATTGACACACTCCTGCTGACGCTGAATATGGACGGAATTGCGCTGATGGCCTGCAATCCGGTGATCGGCGGATCAGCCAAGGGGCACCTTGTCAGGGAACTGGACGCACTGGGCGGAGAGATGGGCCTGGCGATTGACGACACATTCCTGCAGAGCCGTATGCTGAATATGGGGAAGGGCCCGGCGGTGCATTCGCTGCGGGCGCAGGCAGACAAGCAGGCTTACCAGAACCGGATGCGCAAGGCGCTGATGACCTGTAACCATCTGACTGTGCGCCAGGGGGAAGCGGTTTCCATTGAAACAGAAAACAACAGAGTTATTGCTGTGACCACCGCGACCGGGGCACGGATACCCTGCCGCGCCGTGGTGGCAGCCACCGGCGTATACCTGAAAGGCAGCATCATTATCGGCGAACACCGCCATGACGGCGGTCCGCAGGGGCTGATGAACGCAACAGGACTCTCAGGCAGCCTGGCGGAGCTTGGCTTCAGCCTGCGAAGATTCAAAACAGGAACGCCTGCACGGGTGGATGTCAGAACAATTGATTTTGACGAGATGCAGGAACAGAAGGGCGATGAGCCGGTCGTACCGTTTTCTTTCCTGACAGACAGGAAACTGGAAAACACTTTCAGCTGCTACCTGACATGGACAACGCCGGAGACACACCGGATCATTCTGGACAACCTTGACCGGGCGCCTCTTTACAGCGGGAAAATCCACGGTATCGGCCCACGCTACTGCCCGAGCATAGAGGACAAAGTCGTCCGGTTCGCAGACAAAGACAGGCACCAGATTTTTCTCGAACCTGAAGGCAGGGAAAGCCGGGAGTGGTATGTTCAGGGAATGTCCACATCCATGCCGGAGGATGTTCAGTGGGAGATGTACCGTACGATTCCGGGACTGCGCAGGTGCGAATTTACGCGCCTTGGATATGCCATCGAGTATGATTGCATTGACAGCCTGGAGCTGCGGCCGACTTTGGAAAGCCTTCGCATCAGCGGCCTGTTTTTTGCCGGCCAGATCAACGGAACAAGCGGATATGAGGAGGCAGCCTGCCAGGGCCTGCTTGCAGGCATGAACGCAGCGCTGCAGATACAGCAAAAGGAACAGGTGCTGCTGACGCGCGACATGGCGTACATCGGTGTGCTGACTGATGACCTGACCACCAAGGGGACGGACGAGCCTTACCGTATGATGACTTCGCGTGCTGAACACCGGCTTTTCCTGCGCCAGGACAATGCGGACCTGCGGCTGACAGAAATCGGATTCCGGGCAGGGCTGGCATCCGGAGAACGGCTGGAGAGGATGCACCGGAAACGGGAAGAAACGGAAAAACTGTGCCAGGAACTGCACAACACAAGATTTGCACCCGGGGAGAAGCTGAACGCTTTACTGCGCAGGAAAGGCCAGCCGGAAACAGAAGCGTCCCTGAACGCCGAGGAGCTGCTTCGCCGGCCGGAAATCCACCTGGAGGACCTACAGGAAATACACCCCGCATGGCAGGCCGCCTCTGCCGCTGCTGCGGAACAGGCGGAAATCGCCGTGAAATACGCCGGATACCTGGAGAAACAGCAGCATATGATCGAACAGGCGCGCCGCATGGAAGAAACGCGGCTCCCTGACGATATTCCATACGGCGAAATAGAACACCTGAGACTGGAGGCCCGGCAAAAGCTTGCCCGGCAGAAACCTGTTTCACTGGCAGCGGCGGGACGTATCCCGGGCGTAAACCCCGCGGATGTGGCTGTCCTGACTGTATGGCTGGAAAAGCAGCGCAGGATAAGCGGGAAAACTTGACAGCCGTTCGAAAAGGCTCCTATAATCACCACAGAAAAGCCCGGGCAATCCCGGATGAAGACCGGCCGGGTACGACACGGAGGAAGAGAATGAGAAGTATCTGCAGGATCATCGCCTTTTTACTTGTGCTGTTTCTTGCTGTGCCCTGTGCAGCCGAAACACTGACGTTTACGAACGGGAAGGAAACATTCAGCGCTGATTCCGGGGAAGAATACCTGAATATTCCTTTCCGGGAAGACATTAAAAACTGGTCGCTCTTCCTTGTTTTCCTCGGAAAGTTCCCGAACCTGAAACAAGTTGACATGTACGATGTCCCAAAGATGTATTATAAACGTGTGGAGGAAATCCATTCACGTTTTCCCGATGTCGAATTCGGCATCACAATGCTGATCGGATCACCGAGCTACGAATGCAAAGTCCATTCAGTCCGGACAGACGCCACAGCTTTTTCGACGCTTCACGGGTATCACTATACAGCACACTCATGCAAGGAACTGTCCATCCTCAGATACTGCAAAAACCTGTACGCGCTTGATATCGGGCATAATTACCTGAATGACCTTTCTTTCCTTTATGAGATGCCGCAGCTGCGCGTGCTGATTATTGCAGCTGCCGGCGGCTCCCTGAAGGACATTACCCCTGTCGGAAGCCTGAAGCACCTGGAATACCTGGAGATTTTCGTGAACAGCATCCGTGATATTTCCTGCCTGAAGGATATGCCGTACCTGATGGACCTCAACATGCAGAGTAACCTGATTGAGGATATTTCACCGGTGAAAAACCTAAAATCCCTGAAGCGGCTGTGGATCAACCAGTATACACGCAAGAACAAGAAGGCGGTGAGCGCTTCGATCATTGCCGACCTGCAGGAAGCACTTCCGGACTGCTATATCGACGGCCATTCCTCTTCGACGGACGGCGGATGGCGGGAAGACAAGGACGGTAATTACCATCCCCATTACGAAATCATCCGCAGGATGTTCCGCAGCCAGGTGTATGAACCTTTTGCGGACTCCCCCGCGGAGAATATCCCTGAGGGTTTTGCCCCGCAGGCAGGAAAAACGGATACAGCCGAAACAGGCACGAACAAGTGAGAAAGAAACTGACTGAAGAGACGCAGGAAAAAGCCTGCGCCTCTTTTGGCGCAGGCGAAAAATGAAACAGGATCAATCAGGCGTTGCTGTCTTCGTCATTCGTGTGTTTGATTGCGCTGACTGTGCCGGCTACGCTGCCGAATATGCATACCAGCACTGCGAAGATTGCGATGAAGATGACGGCCGCGATGGCAACGACAACTCCGGTTTCCATACACAGGACGCTCCTTTCAAAAAGTATTGATCAATCGTAGTTCCTGCGGGGAAGCTCGATTCCGAATTCCTGGGCAGTGGCTTCGAGGATATCAAGCGCACGTTCGATCTGCTCGGGCTTGTGTTCGCTGATTACACAGAAACGAAGGCGCGCTTTTCCTTTGGGAACGGCGGGATACATTGCCGGCGGAACACTGACGCCGCGCTTTTTCAGTTCATTGGACAGCAGCCAGGCGTCCTCATCCTTGCCGACAAGGACAGGAAGCACAGCCGTTTCGCCTGCCAGGCAGATATCCAGGTGGCGCCGCTTTGCGCTTTCGGTGAATGAACGGATCGCTGTCCGCAGGTGCTCCATGATTTCCGGATGGCTGCGCAGGGCTCTGATTGCGGCGAGCGAACCGGCGGCAAGGGCCGGGGAAATGCCGACGGAAAAGACGAAGCCGGGCATATTGTAACGCAGGTAATCAATCAGGCACTTTTTGCCGGCCAGGTAACCGCCGCAGGTACCAAGGCCCTTGGACAGCGTTCCGTATTTGATGTCAATATCATTGCCGTCCAGATGGAAATATTCATCCACACCGCCGCCGGTTTCCCCGATGACGCATGCGCTGTGGGCTTCATCGACCATCAGGAAGCAGCCGTATTCCTTTTTTACCCGGACGAAGTCCGGCACAGGCGCGATATCGCCGTCCATGCTGTACGCGCCTTCGATGACGATGAGTACTTTTTCATAGTATGCGCGCTGGCTTTTCAGGATGCCTTCCAGCGCAGCCACATCACTGTGAGGGAAGGGGCGGGATGTCGCGTCACTCAGCTTGCAGCCCTGCTCGATCGAGTTGTGCGCCAGGGCGTCGTAAAGGATCAGGTCATTCTTGCCGCAGAAGTTGCCGACAAAAGTGACGTTCGTGGAATGGCCGCCGACGCATACGATCGCGTCTTCGGTATGCTTCCAGTTCGCGATTTCCTGTTCCAGTTCCTTATGGACCATTTTTTCACCGGCCAGGAGGCGGCTGCCGCTGGCGCTTGTACCATACTTGTCGATGGCGGCTTTGGCGGCGTCCTTGACTTCCTTCCGGCCGCTCATGCCGATATAATTGTAGCTGCCGAACTCAAGGATTTCCTTGCCGTCCACAATTCCGGTGTCGAGCAGGGGAGATTCGTGCGCGACGAAATAGGGATTATCCCCATTCCCGACAAGGGCTTTCTGGCGTTCCAGGAAATGCAGGTATTCCGGGGAATCTTCAAAGCGGGTGATCGGCCGGACAGGAACGCGCTCGCGCGGCTTGCCTGTATCCGCGGTACCGTTCAGCAGGTCTTCCACAACACGGGACATGCTTTCGACAGTGGCGCATTGGCCGTACTCCTCGGCAGGGATTGTGATGCCCCATTCCTCTTCCGCTTTCAGCGCAATGCTGAGCACCTGCAGGCTGTCGCCCTGGAGATCTTCAATAAAGTTGGCATTGTCCGCAATTTCCTTCTCGGGAATGTCCAGCGCTTCGGCGTACATTGCACGGACTTTGCGGCGGATCTCATCCTGTACGGCAGATTTTGTGCGCGCTTTTTCAGAGACGGCGACTTCCGCGCCTGCACTCTGTGCTTTCAGGTCAAGCTCGCGGTAGATCAGCTCTTTTTCCTCATACAGCCGTTTCAGTTCAATACGCTTTACCTTGATTCCGCTGACAAGCGGCAGGGACATCGGAGTGACGATTGCCCGGTCAAGCTGCGCGTAAAGGGGCAAGCGGGTATTAATCGCGGCGACCCGCCCGGCCAGGGTATTCAGATAATCCTTGTCCGTGTAATTGTCGCCGACGTTAAGGACGAGGACAACATCCTCGTTGTGGTCGCGTTTGTTGCGCGGGAAGCCGACGACGCAGATCTGCTCAGCACCCGGAAGCGCAGCAAACGAATCCTCCAGGTCGTCAGGATAGACGTTTTCACCGGATTCGTTGATGATAACGTCTTTCAGGCGGCCTTTAATGAACACACGGCCGTTATCGTCCATCTTTGCCACGTCACCTGTGGGGAACCAGCCGCCGTCGATCGTGTCCGGCGGAAGGATTTCACCTTTGACAACACGCCCGGAATGGATACCGGCGCCCCGGATCTGCAGTTCACCGGTTTTCGAGCCGTCCTCGCCGGCAATGCGGTATTCCGCTGAACCGAGCGTGGCGCCGACAGATCCGTTCAGGCGGCGGCGAAGGCTCATGGAAGTTTCGAAACCGTCGATGGCGGTTTCAGTCATTCCGAAGCCGTTCACGGTATAGTATCCGAGGGCATTGAGCGCACGGAGTGTTTCGGAAGGCGTGTGGCTGCCGCCCAGGATCACGACGTCGACTTCAGTCCCCAGCATCTTTGCGTCGATCGCCGTGAACAGCCTCTTCTGCGCGAAACGAAGGCCGAGGGTAGGCGCAACGCCCTGGACGGCAAGGGATAAGGTTGTGGAGGCGTTAAACAGCCAGCGTTTGAAAGGCTTTTCCTTCTTGACCGATTTTTTCAGGGATTTGACAAGGTTGTTGCCGACCAGCGGCACCACAATCAGCAGATTGGGCGGGAAATGGCGGCAGACATTCATAATGGAATTGGGCGTACGATCCGGGAGGAATACGTTTGTCGCACCGCAGAAAGGAACAAGCACCACGTTGGCCATGAAGCCAAGTACATGATGGAAAGGGAGGAAAGCCAGGGCACGGCGCCCGCGGTTGTCATCCCGGATGATCCTGCGGTTTTCCTGATGGATTTGCACAGCAGCCAGCGCCTGCTCGCAGACTGCCTGGCCGGAATAGGCGAAGATACGGCTGCGGCCGGTCGTTCCGCTTGTGCACATGGCCACATATTGGCCCCAAACCGGTTTAAAGCCGATGGTACGGGATGCGTTGGCCACTGCCTTGTAATCGATCTGGCGTATATCGCCGGAAAGCCCGCGGGGCTTCCGTGAAATGATTACTTTGCATCCGGCTTCCTCCAGTAGCCCCTGAATCATGCTGTCAGCGGCAGAGGCGTCCAGGAGAAGCGCATTGTGTCCTGAACGGATAACGCCCCAGAACAGGGCGGGCCAGTTGGGGCAGGTGTCCACCGCAATGGAAATCCACCCGCCTTCGGGAGTGTTCTCCGCCAGGTAAGCGGCAAAATCATCCGCCCGGCGGGTCATCTCGGCGAAAGAAAGGGACCGTTCCTGTTCATCCTTCAGCCAGACTGCCGAGGGTGTATCCCCGTAGTCCCGCAGAATGTCAAAAAGGGTGCCAAAAGACTTGTCACCTTCCAGCCGGGCGCTGACCTGCAGAATATCCATATTGCTCATACGTGCCTCCTTCCGATTGTTGGCTTGAGCTTTTTTCTGCGGAGGCGGGAAGATGATAATGACGTATAAAACAAAAAAATAAGCCCCGACGCATCCGCATCATCTCATTATATCATAATTCATACAATACAGATATGAAATGTTTCTGACAAATAAATGACCGGATCTTCCGGGACGGAAGATCCGGCAGTGAACGATTCTGCACCTGCGGCTTGCCTTTATTCCGCGGGGATATCCTCTCCGGGAATCCATGGCATCAGGAAGGAAAAGATGTACAGGCCCGGATTGTTATAAGTGTAGCTGTAGGTAAACAGCGCGCTTTCCTCCTGGGTCCTTTCTTCTTCGGGAACCAGGGTCAGGTTCTTTGACAGCTTTTCCGCGTTCATGTCATAGTCACGCACATACATACGGACGGTATATCCTGCTTTGGGGTGGGTTGCGTCCCCGGGGGAATCGACGGCGCCTTCGATGGTGGTAATCCTGTATTTGCCGTCGGAAAGCTTTTCAACGTCGTATACCAGGCCGACATGGTAGGCTTTTGTGGCGCCGGTTCCGTTGAACGATTTCGCGTTTCCGAATACAACGATGAAACCCTTCTGGGGAACCATCGTGAGCCGGTTCATATGCTCATAGCCGTCATATAGCTTTCCGACGCCTGCTTCTTTCACATGCACAATGCCCGGAACCTCTTCCCTTGGGGTGTCGTTTTTTCCTTTCTGGGGAATTTCCAGCTGCAGCATGAGGTACGTGACAAAAGCGCCGCACCAGCCGATATCGGTGTTCGTACGCCACTTGGAGTATTTATTTGACCTTTTCAGGTTGGCACCGTCCGTCTCCAGCCATTCCGCGTAAGCCAGGTCCAGGAGTTCCTGTATTTTTCCGGGGACTTCCTGCACGACCTCCGTTGTGATGTCCCGCGGGCCGTTTTTCTCATTCTTTTTTTTCTTGGAAGCCGCAAAAGCAGAGGAAGTACAGCAAACAACAGCAAGCAGCAGTGCGGCCAGGCGCTTCAGCATTTTCATGGTTATCCCGTCCTTTCCCGGCGGGATCGGCTCCCGCATCGGTCAAAAATATTGTATTCCCGGCTGTGCTGTACTGTCAAGATTCGCGAAGGACGGCACAGTTCTCCTGTGCAGGTAACGGAGGCAGGTTTTTCCAGAAAGATCGGCCCGGAAAGCAGGGAAAATGATATTGGGAATCTAATAATATAAAGATATGGATGGAAATATCCGGTCCATAGGATCAATGTCAGGAAGTGGTTTGATTGGGTATGCTGAAACGGTGGGCGGCTGTAATGACTGCGGTTTTTCTTGCATTTGCCTGCTTATGGCCTGCAGCGGCGGACACGGAAGCGAAAACCGGCCTGGAGTACTTCAGGGTCCGCCACGGACCTGACGGAACCAAAAAGATCGCCATTACCATGGATGACTGCAACGAGCTGGAATACGTCTGGAAAACGGTTGAACTCTGTGAGCAGTACGGCATTACCATGACCTTTTTCCCCTGCGGAGTAAACCTGCATGAAGAGGACCGGGAAAACTGGCAAAAACTGCTCGACGCCGGATGCGAGATCGGAAGCCATTCCATGTGGCATGTCAACCTGAATACAACAGAAAGAATCAAGGACGGGCTGAACAAATTCCAGGAAGCCCTGGACCAGACGCTCGGCTACCATTATGCAACAAGATGGATGCGTCCCCCGGGAGGCGGCGGCGCCCTTGAGGACAAGAACGGCTCTGAGCGGAATGCTGTCACAAGGATCAAGCAATGCGGCTACGACCATGCGCTGCTCTGGGATGTCAGTTATATGAAAGACGCAAAAGGCGCGCTGGAGAAAACGCTGGCCCAGACGAAGACACATGGGGCCATCCTGCTGTTCCACGCAAGGAGCGCCGATTACAAATGCCTGGTGGACCTGATCCCGATGCTCCTGGAGGCAGGGCTTGAACCGGTGACAGCAAGCGAACTCTTCGGATTTGATCCGCCGGAAACGAGTGAGGAACTCTTCGTATACGACTACAAAACGTACCAATACCCCAGACCAGACGCAAGATGAGGGAGAAACACATGAAAAGACGAATCCTTATGCTGCTCCGTTCCATCGCGGCCCTCTTTGCGGCCATGACACTGCTGGCGCCTGCTGCTGCCGCCCTGGCAGAGGAAGAAGTATATACGCTTCCGATTGAGCTGCGCAGGGACGATCTCGTCAACAAACAGAAAAACCCTTTCGGCCTGGTTCGCGGGTATGCTTACAAAGCAACGTATAACAGGGAGTACCACGACGTTTATGAGGATCCGACGATCCGCGTGGAGTACCAGAGAGTGGACCACAAGGACAAGGCAACCGGCGAATACAACAAGTATAACCTTACTTATTTCTATGCTTTTGTGACCATCGGACATGCATCACAGCTGCGCACCGCACCCGCCGATCCGTCAAAGGGCTTTACCGGCAACAGTGTGAAGCAGGTTAAGCAGATGGCGCAGATGTTCGACGCTGTGCTGGCGATCAACGGCGATTTTTTCAGCAGAGGCGGACTGAAAGAGGCAAAGTACTGCCTCCGGCAGGGTGTTGTTTACCGGGATTCCATTACAGACTACCTGGACATGCTCCTGATTGACGAGGAAGGTGACTTCCATATCTATAAGGCGGGACCGGAACTCGCAGAGCTGAACAAGGAAGAGATCGACGGAAAAAAGATTATCAATGCCTTCCAGTTCGGCCCGGCGCTTGTGATCGACGGGGAACCCGTGGATGATGCGTACATCCTGGACCGGGCGCACGCGCCTTCCATGTCAGAGCCTGACCTGAAGAACCCCCGGATGTGCATCGCCCAGATAGATAAGCTGCACTATTTTGTGCTGGCGTGCTGGCATGGCATTGACCTGGCCCAGCTGCGCGACCTGGTGCTGAGCATTACGCCATGCCAGACGCTGTACGTTCTCGACGGCGGAAACTCATCACAGATGATCTTCCTGAAGTCCCATATTAACCTTAATCCGGGCCAGAATGACCGTACGATTTCAGATATGATCTGGTTTGCCAGTGCTTATAAGGACTGAGAAACAAAACGGCGGTCGGCACGGTGTTCAGCAACAGCGATCGCGACCAGGCCGGCAGCCATCGCGGTATAGGTGATCCAGCGGGGAACCACATCGCCGCCCACCAGGATTTTTCCTTCCAGCATGAATTCTTCCACAACTGTGAAGCCGCAGACAACGAGGCCTGTGACAGCGGGAATCCAGGAGGAAAAACGGTGCCTGCCGTTTGCGAAGGCATACCAGACCAGGACACCCTGGACAAACAAATAACAGACCAGCTGTTCCGCGTGAAGCAGGAGGATATCGATCGTATCAGTCCTCAGGCTTTCCAGAATAATCTGCGGCAGGCAGAGATAGAAAAGCGTACGGATAAACCGATGCGGTTCCTTCCGGTGCACCAGTGAAAGCACGAAGGCGGCAAGTGAAAAAAAGCCTTCAAACATATAGACAGCAAGGATGGATTCGGAGTAGTCTTCGCTGTAAACAACGTTGACGGCCAGGGGGAACGGCAACGGGTTTTCAAGGTATGTGCCGAGCCCTGTCGGGAAGAGGCAGCATTCCGCAAACCGGGCCGCCGTAGCCAGCAACGCACCGGCGGCTGCAAAAGAATTCAGGGTTTGCTTCGGGGAAAGGCGAAAAACCGCCGCTGCCAGGGAAACGGAAAGGGTGACACCCGCGATTCCGCCGTAATAGGATAATTCCTCTGTGCGCAGCGAGAGCCAGTATTCACCGGCGCCCATTTCAATCAGATAAAAGAGCCGGAAGATAAAGTAAAACAGCTTAGCGCCCAGAATTCCAAATACAGGAGCGAGGACCAGGACACACATTCCAAGGGGAAAAGCCTTCCCGGCGGGCAGTACCTGCCTTTTGCGCACGGAAAACGCAAAAAGCAGGCAGGCACACACCAGGCTGAATCCCATGATAATCAGATAAGCAGTCAGGTTGTATTCGGTCATACGAATGCCTCCGATGCTGCCGCCGGACTTGACGGAAAGATATTCGCCGCGGCGCTGCGGCTATTTTAGCACAGTGCCGGGCGGGATTGCAATGCAGCCGCATCTCCGGGGTGCGGTTGTTCTTTCATGGAATCCGTGGTAGAATCAACCCGGATCACACTATGGACAACGCGGAGGAAACATATGAAAATACTGGTTACCGGAGGCGCCGGATATATCGGAAGCCACACATGCGTGGAACTGCTGGAAGCAGGACATGAGGTCGTTATCGTCGATAATTTATACAATTCCAGCCCGAAGGCAGTGGACCGGATCGGGGAGATTACGGGAAAGATGCCGGCGTTCTACCAGGCTGACATCTGTGACCGCGCGGCCCTGGAACGGGTCTTTGCAGCCCACCGGTTTGACGCGGTCATCCATTTTGCCGGTTACAAGGCGGTCGGCGAGTCCGTGCAGAAGCCTATCGAATACTATACGAACAATCTGTACGGCACATTGACGCTGACAGACCTGATGCGGGAACACGGTGTGAAAAAGATCATTTTCAGTTCGTCTGCCACCGTATACGGGGATCCGGCTTTCGTGCCGATCACCGAAGAATGCCCGAAGGGCGTGTGCACGAATCCTTACGGATGGACCAAGTGGATGCTGGAGCAGATCCTGACCGACCTGCGGACGAGCGACCCGGAATGGAGCATTATCCTGTTGCGCTATTTCAATCCTATCGGCGCGCACCGGAGCGGAAAGATCGGCGAAGACCC
>CAMMYM010000019.1 GCA_946527725.1 uncultured Clostridia bacterium | reverse complement strand
CCTTCAGGCCCAGGCCGGAAACGACTTCGCGCACAACCTTGATGACCTTGATCTTTTCGGATCCGGCATCCTTCAGGACGACGTCGAACTCGGTCTTTTCTTCTACTTCAGCAGCAGCGGCGCCGCCGGCAGCGGGACCGCCGGCAACGGCGATCGCTCCGGTCACACCGAACTTTTCCTTCATGGCATCAACCAGTTCCTTAACCTGCAGCAGGGTCATGGACTCTACAGCTTCAAGAATCTCCTGAATATTCATTATTTATTCCTCCAAATTATTGATTGTTATGCAACCTTCAGGCTGCAGGGTTCATGCGGCTTCCTTCTTCTCGGCGATCTGCTCGAGTACGGAAACCAGCGCGGAAACGGGGGAGACCAGGCAGCCGACCATCGTGGCCAGCAGTTCCTCCCGGCTGGGAGTGGCGGCCAGTGCCTTGACAGCGGCGACATCCATGATCTCGGTGCCCATCAGGCCTCCCTTGATTTCAATGGAGGTCAGCTTGTTCTTGTCGATGAAGGAGGACAGCGCCTTCGGCGCAGCCGTGACATCCTTTTCACCGAAAACGAAAGCGTTGGGGCCTTCCAGCAGGTGATCCAGCCCTTCGATGTTCAGCTCCTTGAGTGCACGGAGAACCAGGCGGTTCTTCAGCACGCAGTAATGCACGTCATTCTCACGGCACTGCTTGCGCAGGGCGGTGACCTGTTCCACTGTCAGCCCGCTGTAGGAGCAAACGACCATGGACTCGGCATTCTTCAGCTTCTCAATGATATCGGCAACGACCTGCTTTTTCATTTCGAGATTGCTGCTCATTTTACCAGTTGCACCTCCTGCCCGGTTCAGAATAAAGAAACCCTTGCGTGCAGGCGCAAGGGAATAAAAACAGATCCGCTTACACCTCGGCAGGCGGGGGAACCCCTTTAAACCGATGAACGGTACCGGCTGTCTTCGGCACTGGTTTCTTAAAAACCTTCGGCATTTTAACATAACAGATTCCTTTTGTCAAATCTTTTCCGGGCCTTTTTTCGGACGGCCGGATCCTTTTACCGGGAAGCTTTTAAAAAAGTAAAGAAAGCATTTCGAATTATTAAGAATTAATATTGACATTGTAATAATATTGTAATAAAATGATTCTGTATCGTTCGGGAAAGGAGTAAGACAGCATGAAAAACATGAAGAAATGGCATGTGCTGCTCGTACTTACTGTAATCCTGTGCCTGATTCCGCTCTTCAGCGCGCTGGCGCAGTCCGGGACAGTGACTGCGTCCTCCCTGAATATGCGCGCCAAGGCTTCAACAGAAAGCAAGGTCGTCGGTGTCCTGCGCGAAGGGGACAAGGTAACGATCCGGGAAACCAGCGGAAGCTGGTATAAGGTAACCAGCAACGGAAAAACCGGTTATGTGGCCAAAAAATATATTTCAACTTCCTCCTCCGGCAGCTCTTCCTCCAAGGGCAGTTCATCAGCCTCGAAGGGAACGTGCGGGCCGGGGGACAGCGGCAACGCTGTCAAAAAGGTCCAGAAGCGCCTGATTGCGCTCGGCTATCTCAGCGGGAGCGCCGACGGGGATTACGGCTCCGGAACGAAAAAAGCGGTCATGGCATTCCAGAAAAAGAACGGACTGAGCCAGACCGGCAAAGTGGATTCAAAGACCCTGACCAAACTGAACAGTTCCAGCGCCAAAAAAGCAGGCGCAGGCAGTTCTGCCAAGAGCAGCAGCTCTGACGGAACCTGCTCGCCGGGCGACAGCGGCGACGCGGTCAGGAAGGTACAGAAAAGGCTGAAAGCGCTTGGCTACCTCAGCGGGTCCGCAGACGGCGATTACGGCTCCGGAACCAAGAACGCGGTGAAGGAATTCCAGCGGCGCAACGGCCTGTCCGTGACGGGCAGCGTCAATTCGAAAACGCTTTCGAAACTGAACAGTTCCAGCGCCAAAAAAGCGTCGTCGACTGCAAAATCCGGCGGTACGGAGCGGCTGGACTGGTTCCACGGCGGGAGCAGCAAAATTCCGAAGGGAGCGACGTTTAAAGTCAAGGACTGCAAGACCGGGAAAATCTTTACCTGCAAACGCTGGAGCGGATATAACCACGTGGACGCGGAACCGCTGACGAAGTCTGACACCAAAATCATGAAATCGATTTTCGGCCACTGGACATGGCGCCGCAGGGCGGTGCTGGTCAAATACAACGGGCACGTTTACGCCGGATCGATGAACGGCATGCCGCACGGCACCTCCACGATCAGCAACAACGGATTTGACGGGCATTTCTGCATTCATTTCTACGGCAGCAAAACCCACGGATCCGGGCTCGTCGACGCTGCGCACCAGAACTGCGTGGCTACGGCAATGGGATACTCCTGGTAACAGCCCGGCAAAGGAAAAGAACATACTTGCATACAGTTTTCCGGAAAGCAACGCTTTCCGGAATTTTATATTTTACAAGGGTGGAAAATATGTTATAATTTTGCAGTTATAAATGAAAGAGCATTCACTTCGTCCAGGAGCACAGGAGTGAAGACAGGAGGATGACTATGCTGACCCAGGCCCCGAGGGGGACAAAAGACGTACTGCCCGCAGACAGTTTCCGCTGGCAGTATCTCGAAGCAAAAATGCGTTCCGCGGCCGCGCTTGCCGGTTACCGTGAAGTCAGGACGCCGGTGTTTGAGCATACGGAACTGTTCCTGCGCGGCGTCGGCGACACGACGGACATCGTTCAGAAGGAAATGTACACCTTTAAGGACAAAGGCGACCGCTCGGTGACCCTGAAACCGGAGGGAACGGCCGGGGCAGTCCGCTGCTTCCTGGAGCATAACCTCTATGCGGACGCGCTTCCCTGCAAGATGTATTACCTGAACGCCCCGATTTTCAGGTACGAAAATCCCCAGAGCGGCCGCCTGCGCGAGCACCACCAGTTCGGCCTGGAGTGCTTCGGCGCAAAGGAAGCTACCGCCGACGCGGAGCTGATCCTCCTGGCATATAACCTGCTGAAGGACCTGGGTATCCGGAACCTGAGCGTGGAGATCAACAGCATCGGCTGCAGAAACTGCCGGCCGGAGTACCATGCCCGGCTGAAGGAATTCCTCGGGGGACGGATCGGCCGGATGTGCGAAAGCTGCAGGGAGCGCTTTGACCGCAATCCGCTGCGCGTCATTGACTGCAAGGAAAAAGCATGCCAGGAGCTGACGAAGGACGCCCCGAGCATGCTGGACCTGCTGTGCGATGAATGCAGGGCGCATTTTGAGCAGCTGAAGCAATGCCTGGCTGCCGCCGGCATTCCGTTCCGCGTGAACAGCCGGATCGTGCGCGGCCTTGACTATTATACGAAGACCGTCTTTGAACTGGTCACCGAGACGAAGGACGGCAAGCTGACCGTCTGCGGCGGGGGAAGGTACGACAACCTGGTGGCGCAAATCGGCGAACAGGATATCCCTGCGGTAGGGTTCGGGATGGGCCTCGAACGCGTCCTGATGCTCCTCGAGGCCGAAGGTATCGAAATCAGCAAACCGCTGCAGTATGATATCTTCGTGACTTATATGGGTGAACACAGGCTGCAGGCTTTCGACCTTGTCCGGCGGCTGCGGCAGGACGGGATCCGCGCGGACCTTGACCACTGCGGCAGGAGCCTGAAAGCCCAGTTCAAATACGCCAACAAGACAGGCGCACCGCTGACGGCGGTCATCGGGGATGAAGAAGCGGCAAACGGAACCGTCAAAATCAAGAGCATGGCGACCGGGGAGGAAACCACGGTACCGGTCGATGAAGCGTGCGGCAGGGTCCGCACGATGATCTGAGCCAGGGAGGAAAGGAAAAGATGCAGAACAGAACACATACTTGCAACGAACTCCGGCTGTGCAACGCCGGGGAAAGGGTACGCCTGAGCGGCTGGGTTGAAAACGTCCGCGAAGTGGGAGGCAGCCTGGCCTTTATCGTCCTGCGGGACTTTTACGGCTGCACCCAGCTGGTCGCGGAAGACGAAAAAATCCTGAACATCTTTGTCTCCCTGAACAAGGAAAGCGTCGTTTCCGTGACAGGGACCGTGCGCGAACGCGGCAACAAGAACCCGAAGATGGATACCGGCGATATCGAAGTCGTACCGGACAGCGTGGAAATCCTCGGCCGCTGCCGCTACAACGCCCTGCCGTTCCAGATCAACCGCAGCAAGGAAGCGGACGAAAGCATCCGGCTGAAGTACCGCTACCTGGACCTGCGCAATCCGGACGTCAAAAAGAATATCGTCATGCGGTGCAACGTGGTATCCGCATTGCGCCAGGCCATGACCGAACACGGTTTCCTGGAGATCACCACACCGATCCTGACAGCTTCCTCCCCGGAAGGGGCCAGGGATTACCTGGTGCCCGCCAGGAAGCATCCGGGAAAGTTTTACGCGCTGCCGCAGGCGCCGCAGCAGTTCAAGCAGCTGCTGATGACCAGCGGGTTTGACCGCTATTTCCAGATCGCTCCCTGCTTCCGCGACGAGGACGCACGCGGCGACCGCAGCCCGGGCGAATTCTACCAGCTGGACATGGAGATGGCTTTTGCGGGCCAGGAAGATGTCTTCGCAGTCATGGAGGACGTCCTTCCGCCTGTGTTTTCAAAATTCGGCAAGTACCATACCGCTTCATCGGCGCCCTTCCGCAGGATTCCGTACCTGGAAGCGATGGAAACCTACGGAACGGACAAGCCGGACCTCCGGATCGACCTGACGGTCACGGACGTGACCGGGCTGCTGGGGAACTGCGGCTTCGGCCCGTTCGAAGGAAACATCGTCAAGGCCGTGCCCGTGACGGATTTCTCCGCGACGCGCAAGCAGATCGACAAGCTGTGCGCTGACACCGAAGTCATCAGCGGCAGCAAGGCATACTGGTTCAAACTCGACGAGAACGGGGAAATCAGCGGCGGAATCGCCAAATTCCTGCAGGAACGCAAGCAGGAAATCATCAGCGCGCTGAACCTGCAGCCCAATACCTTTGTGGCCCTTTCCGCGGGCAAAAAGGGAGCTGCGCAGAAAACGGCCGGCGTGCTGGTCAAAAAGCTCGGCGAGCTGTGCCCGAACCATATGGACGCGGAACAGTATGCATTCTGCTGGATCGTCGATTTCCCGATGTACGAGATCGGCGAGGAAAGCGGCGAGCTTGAATTCTGCCACAACCCCTTCTCCATGCCGAACGGCGGGCTGGACATCCTGAACAAGGCGGCGGCCGGCGAAACGGATCCGCTGGAAATTACCGCGTTCCAGTATGACCTGGTCTGCAACGGCGTCGAGCTGTCCTCCGGCGCAGTGCGGAACCATGACCCGGAAATTATGATCAAAGCCTTTGAACTGGTCCGCCTGGGTGAAGAGGACGTGAAGGCGAAATTCCCCGCCATGTACAACGCTTTCTGCTACGGCGCGCCGCCCCATGCCGGCATTGCGCCCGGCGTGGACCGGATGGTGATGCTCCTGGCGGGCGAAGAATCCATCCGTGAAGTGATTCCTTTCCCGATGAACAAGAACGCCCAGGACGTCATGATGGGCGCTCCGGGAACGGTGGAAGACAGGCAGCTGGAAGAACTCCACATCCGGATTGCGGAAGAGAAGGAAGAATGAAAAGGCGGTTCGGTTGTCAAGAAGGCCGGCTTCTGGTATAATGAAAAAAGTGTGAATGCTCCAGCTGAAGGAGGAACGATGAATGGCTGCCAAAAAAGATATGAACAGCGCGCTGCCGCCGACGACGGATAACGATACAACCCCTTCCGCAAAGATCACCTATGCCAACGAGGTGGTTGCGATCATTGCCGGCCTTGCAGCAAACGAGGTCGAGGGGATCGCAGGCATGTGCAGCGTGAGCGGGAACATCCTGAGCAAGAACCGGAACGTTACCAAGGGCGTGAAGGTTGAGATCGGGACGGAGGAAGCAGCCGTCGACCTGTATGTGATCGTTGAATACGGGACGCCGATCCAGCGGGCTTCCATGGACGCACAGGAGAATGTGCGCAAGGCGATCGAATCCATGACCGGGCTGCACGTGGTGCGCGTCGACGTCCACGTCCAGGGCGTCAGTTTCGAGAAGGAAAATAACGCCCTGCAGTCCGGCGCGCAAAGCGCCGCCCTGGAAGCGGGGGAGACCGCGCCGGAAAAACTGGCGGAACCCGAACCTGAACCCGCTGCCGCAGAGGATCCCGAAGCGGAAAAAAAGGCCCCGAAACAAGGCCGGCCGAAGGGCGGGAAAGCCAAAAAGGAACAGGCAGAACCTGCTGAAGGGGAAAATACACCCGAAGAAACCTGACCCGTTTTTGACAGAGGAGTTTTCCTCTGTCTTTCTGGCTTTTCCGGGAGAACAGGAAACGGAGGTTATGATCCATGAGAATCCGCATCGCAGACCGTATTCTGGTGGCCCTGGCAGGCGTCCTCCTGACGGCTGCCTGTGCAGGCCTGGTGGCGCAGGTCTTCTTCGGGCAGGATGTGGTTGGGCTGATTTCAAGGATGCTCCAGCCGGAGACAACCACCGGCAAGGTTATCGCGGGGGCGTGCGCCGCCCTCCTGCTGCTGGTCGGCCTGTACTGCATGCTGGTGCTTTTCCGCCACCGCAAACGCAAGGATAAATTCATCCTGCAGAAGCTGGAAAGCGGAGACCTGGCGATTTCGCTGAATACACTCGAATCCATGGTGGTGAAGTGCATCGACCAGCACAGCGAGATCAAAGCGGAAAACATCCACCTGGAAAACCAGCGGGACGGGCTGCTGATCCGGATCCGCGGAACCGTTGCCAGCGGCATCAGTATTCCGCTGACGGTGGACACGCTGCAAAAGCAGATCAAGCAGTATGTCACGGCATGCAGCGGCGTCGAGGTGAAAGGAATCCGTATCCAGATCGAATCCTCCGGTGAGGAAGCAAAAGACGCCCCGTTCGCCATCGAACCCCCGACAAGCAACCTCCTGACCAAGGGGGATACCCCGGAGGAAACCGCACAGGAAAAAGCGGCTCCGGAACCTGCTGACAAACCGGATGAAATGCCGGCAGAACCTGCACCCGAAGCCGTGAAACCCGCGAAGGGAGAGGATGCAGCTGCCGCTGCGATGGCTGCCGCGGAAATCCTGATGAACGATATCGATACGGAGGACGACAGGCCGATCCACCAGCGGCTGTTCAGCACGCAGGAAGAACCGTGCATCATGCCGCTGCCTCCGGAAGACCTGGCAGAAACCGCCCGGGACACGGATACGGCGGATGCCGGAGAAGGGGAAAAAACAGCTGAAACAGCTGAAGAAAAGGAAGAGAAGCCTGAAGGACAGGAAACTGCCGGAGAGGCTGAACTGAAAGGAGAAGAAAACGAATGAAGAAACTGAAAATGGGAACGCCTGCGATGGGCCTCGCAATCGGTGCGGCCCTGGTCGCCTTTGCTGTGCTGATCATGGTCATCGGCTTCTGGAAAGCCCTGGTCCTGCTGCTGCTGTTCGCAATCGGGTATTTCATCGGTACCGTCGAGAACAAGCAGGATTTTATCCGTGACACAGCCAATAAGATTATCCCTGCGAAAGAAGCGAAGGTCATCGACATCAAGAGCGAAATTGCAAGGGAACAGGAAGAAAAGCCTGTGCAGGAAGAAAAGCCTGTGCAGGAAGAAAAGCCCGTGCAGGAAGAGCAGCCATGGACCTGGCAGGAAGAGCAGCCCGCTGAGGTTCCCTCAGCTGAAAACAACGAAGAAGACGGAGAATAAGACGCATGTCCAGAAAAACTGCGCGGTCTGCAGCGATGCAGATGATCTTCGAAAAAGTATCCGGGGGTCAGGGCGGCGAGGATACGCTGAAACTGGTCTATGACGAACTCCGGGAATATGCTGCTTCCGGGGAAAAACCGGTCGGCGACAAGGAACCGGACGAGGAAGACCGTGAATACATTTCCAAAGCTTTTCACGGCGTACTCAGCCATCTTGACGAGCTGGACGAACTGATCGGGAAAACGGCAAAGGGATGGACGACCGAACGCATGTCCCTGGTGGATCTTACGATCCTGCGGCTGGCGACATGGGAAATCCTGTATGAACCGGATGTCCCGGATAACGTCTCCGTCGCGGAAGCGCTGGAGCTGACAGAGCGGTATTCTGACCCGGCGGACAAGCCGTTCGTGAACGGGATCCTGGGTGCGATCGTCCGCGGGCAGGAATCATGAGCCGGACGATCCTTGGGCTCGATACCAGCAATTACCGGACCAGTGTGGCGCTCGTGACGGAGGAGGGGGAAATCCTCCTGAATTACCGTGAGCTCCTGCCGGTTCCGGCAGGGGAGCGCGGGCTTCGCCAGAACGAAGCGGTGTTTGCCCATCTCAGGCAGCTCTCTGCTGCGGCGGATGAACTGCGGGAACTTTCCGCCGGAATCCCGGCGGCCGTCGCCGCAAGTATGGCTCCGCGCGACGGAAATGAATCGTATATGCCGGTGTTTATGGCAGGCGCTTCCTTCGGCAGGCTGACAGCTGCCGCCCTGGGAGTGCCTTTTATCGGGACGACGCACCAGCGCGGCCATCTTGCCGCTGCAAGGGCAGGAACAGCCCTGGAGCATGCGGAGGATTACCTGGCCCTGCACCTTTCCGGCGGAACGACAGACCTGCTGGACGTACGGAAGGAAACCGTGGTCCAGATCGGCGGGAGCCTGGACCTGCATGCAGGCCAGCTGGTTGACCGAGCCGGCGTGGCGATGGGCCTCCCTTTTCCCGCAGGTCCTGAGCTGGAAAAACTGGCCCTTGCAGGCAGCAGCAGCGGAAAGCTCGGCTGCAGCATGGAGAACGGAGACCTTTCCTGCCACCTGAGCGGCGCTGAAAGCCAGGTGCAGCGATGGATCCGGGACGGTGTGCTGTCCCGGGAGGACATCGCGCGGGAAATCTACGACCTGCTGGCGCGCACGGTGCTGCGCTTGGCGGCAGCCGGCGCTGCCCGGACAGGCAGCAGGCAGGTGCTGATTACCGGCGGGGTGGCTTCTTCCCCCCTGTTCAGGCAGATGCTGTGCCGGCGGGCGGAAGGCAGGCGCGGCGTTCCCGGGCTGGTCTTCGGGGCACCGGGGATGAGCGGGGACAACGCGGTCGGCGTCGCCCTGATCGGCAGGGACGCCCTGCGGGCAGGCACCGGCACCTGAGCCGGAGCCGGCCAACCAAACCAAGATTTGTACGGAGGCAAAAACATGGCGGCACAGATTCTGGACGGGAAGACCATGTCTGAAGAGATCAGGCGAGAGGTCGCGGAGCGGGCAGCTGCGCTGAAGGAGCGCGGCGTGACGCCCGGGCTTGCCGTGATCCTGGTCGGCAACGATCCGGCCAGTGAAATATATGTCCGCAACAAGGGCAAGGGATGCGAAGAGACCGGAATGCTTTCCCGCACGATCCGGATGGACGCGTCCGCCTCCCAGGACGAACTGGAAAACGAAATTGAAAAGCTGAACCGGGATGACGCCATCCACGGGATCCTCGTGCAGCTTCCCCTTCCGGCCCACCTGGACGAACAGGCGGCCCTGGCGAAGATCCTGCCGGAAAAGGATGTGGACGGATTCCACATGATCAATGCGGGCCGCCTGATGACCGGTACGGAAGGCGTCGTTCCCTGCACGCCCAAGGGTGCGCTGTATATGATCCGGTCAACGGGTATCGACCTGAACGGCAGGGAAGCGGTCGTGATCGGCCGCAGCAATATTGTGGGGAAACCCATGGCGATGCTGCTGCTGCAGCAGAACTGCACGGTGACGGTTTGCCACAGCAGGACGAAAGACCTGGCATCCCATACACGCAGGGCGGATATCCTCGTCGCGGCGGTCGGGAAACCGGGCTTTGTGACGGCGGATATGGTCAAGCCCGGCGCTGTCGTGATTGACGTGGGCATTAACCGGGTGGACGGCAAGGTTTGCGGGGATGTGGATTTCCAGGCTGTGCGGGAAGTGGCCGGCTGGATTACGCCTGTTCCGGGCGGCGTCGGGAAAATGACGATCGCCATGCTGCTGATGAATACCGTGGACGCAGCTGAAAGGGCAGCCGGCCGTGCGTGATTCAGGCGCTATGACCGTATCCGAGCTGAATATGGTCATTGCGGAGGCGATCCGGAAGGAACCGCGGATCCGCAGTGTGACCGTCCGGGGCGAAGTCAGCGGATTCAGGCACCACATGGCTTCGGGCCACTGGTATTTTACCCTGAAGGACGCGGAATCCGCCGTCAGCTGCGTCATGTTCCGGCAGAACACCTTCCATGCGAAGATGAAGCCGAAGGACGGGGACGCCGTCGCCGTGACGGGGTATGTGGACGTATATCCGAAAAACGGATCGTACCAGCTGTATGCCATGAACCTCCAGCCGGACGGGGCCGGCCTGCTGTACCTGCGCTTTGAGGAACTGAAGCAGCGGCTGAACGCGGAAGGGCTTTTTGACCCGGCCAGGAAGCGCGTGCTCCCGATGGTTCCGCGGAAAGTGGCTGTCGTGACCTCCGGCAGCGGAGCGGCATGGCACGATATCCTGAACGTTTCCGCCCAGCGGAATCCGGCCGTTCCGATTGTGCTCATCCCCGCGGCTGTGCAGGGAGACCGGGCTGCGGCGGAGATTGCCGCGGGGATCCGTGCCGCCGGGCAGACCGGCGCGGACGTGCTGATCGTCGCCAGGGGCGGCGGATCGGCGGAGGACCTCTGGTGCTTCAACGAGGAAGCGGTCGCGCGCGCAGTGGCTGCCAGCAGGATTCCTGTGGTTTCCGGCGTCGGGCATGAGATCGATACGACCATCTGCGACCTGGCGGCCGACGTCCGGGCGTCGACGCCGAGCAATGCGGCAGAAATCGTCTTTCCGGACAGGAAGGAACTCCGGGGACGGACGAAACAGCTTCGGATGGGGCTGAACCGGGCGGTGGAATCGAAGGTTTCCGCCGCACTGGCAGCGGTCAGGCAGTCGCAGTTCCGCCTGGCGTCCGCAAGCCCGGAAAAGCGCCTGGCCGGCCTTGTTTCCTCGTCTGCCATCTGCCGGGAACGCCTGAACCACGCGATGCGCTTCAGGCTGGAAGATGCTTCCGGCCGGGCCGCGGTGCTGCGGAAGGAACTTGATTCCGGCATACAGCGCCGGACGGAAAACGCTGCGGTGCAGGTTGCCCGCATGCGGGAACGCCTGGAGGCGATGAGCCCGCTGCGGGTGCTTGAACGGGGATATGCGATCGTTACCGAACGCAGGGGGAAAGTGCTGACGCGCACCGGACAGGCGCGTGAAGCGCAGGACCTGAGGATCCGCTTTGCTGACGGAACCGTGGAAGCAGCGGTTGTAAAGGATGGGATGCAGGACAATGGATGACCGGGAAGAAAAGACGCTGGGCTTTGAAGACAGGCTGGAGCTCGTTTCCGAGCTGACCGGCAGGATCGAAAGCGGCGCGCTGCCGCTCGAAGATGCGGTAAAGGAATACGAACGCGGCATGAAAATGCTTGCAGAGCTTGACGCGGAACTCGGCGATATGAACCGCCGCGTGACCGTACTCAGGAACGGGACAGAAACGGAGACAGCCGATGCGGACTTATGATGCATACAGGAAAATGACGGAGGAAGCGCTGCTTCCGATGCTTGCTTCCCTGGGGCATATTCCGTCCAGGCTGCAGGAAGCGATGGCCTACAGCCTGCAGGCCGGGGGGAAGCGAATCCGCCCGGTCCTGCTGCTGGCAGCAAACGAAATGGCCGGGGGAAGCGCTGAAGACGCGCTGCCGTATGCATGCGCGCTGGAGATGATCCATACATACAGCCTGATCCATGATGACCTGCCGGCCATGGATAACGACGATCTCCGCCGGGGCAGGCCGACCAACCACAAGGTATACGGGGAAGATATCGCGATCCTTGCAGGGGACGGGCTGCTGAATGCCGCTGCCGAGCTGATGGCTTCGGCCGCCGTGAAAACGGATAACCTCCGGGGGCTGCATGCGCTGGAAATCATCATGCGCCATGCGGGGGTGACCGGAATGATCGCGGGCCAGGCCGCTGACGTGACATCCGAAGGCCTGGAGCCGGACGCGGAGCGGGTGCGCTACATCCACGAGCATAAGACGGCGGACCTGCTGGAAGCAGCCCTGGAAGCGGGCCTGGCCCTTGCGGGGGCGCAGGAGGCGGAGATCGCGGCAGTCCGTGAATACGCGCTGCACCTGGGACTGGCGTTCCAGATGACGGACGACCTGCTGGATGTAAAGGGCACCGCGGAAACGCTCGGCAAGCACCCGGGGAAGGACCTCGAGCAGGATAAGATGACCTGGATTGCGCTGCGGGGCGTGGAAGGCACGGAGGAAGACGCGCGCAGGGAAGCGGAGAAAGCGCAGGAAGCGCTGGAAACGCTGCCCTGGGATGCCGGCTTTTTTGCCGCCTTTGCCCGGAGCCTGGTCGGCAGGACAAAATAAAGGGGAATACCTGATCACATGATCGGAGGGAAATCATATGCAGGACCATTTTCTTGAGGAAGTCGTTGTCAAACACAGGAACGGTGTGAACCGCGCGCTGTATATGCTCAGCTGGATCGTCATCGTGGTTTCCGGCTTTGCGGCGGCAATCTCCTTTTCCACCGTGACGAGAAGCCTGGCGACCGGGGCGTTCTACTGGCCCGGCCTGGTGATGCTGCTCGCATCCGGCGGTATCTGTGCCTACACGTTCTTTTTCCATGACAGGCTGCTGACTGAATACGAGTATACGTTTACCAACGGCGCGCTGGATTTTGCCGAGGTTTACAACAACAAAAAGCGCAAGACGCTCGGCAGCCTGAACGTCCGGAACGTCGAATGTTTCGGAAAGGTGAATTCCGAAGCTTTCAGGCGTTATGTGAACATGCCGGGAATCAAACGGATGAACTGGTTCCTGAACCGGGAAGCGGAGCTGTATTTCTTCTATTTTACAAAGGACCAGGAGAAGAGGATGATCATCCTTGAGCCCAGCGAAGAATTGGCCGGCTATATCCGGAAATACCTGCCCCGGGATGCCTGGCGGGAGTAACGAAAAATGAAAGCATACCTGGATAACAGCGCCACAACACGCCCCGGGAAAACTGTGGCCGCGCTGGTCGCGGAAATGCTTGAAAGCGGATGGTATAATCCATCCGCTTTATACAAGCCGGCCCTCGACGTCCAGAAACGGATGGACGAAGCCCGGAAGGCCTGCCTGAAAGCAGCGGGCGCGGAAGGATGCAGGATCGTTTTCACTTCCGGCGGAACGGAAAGCGACAACCTGGCCCTGCTCGGATACATGCGGACGAAGCATGCACCGGGCGAAGTCCTGATCTCTTCCGTGGAACATCCTGCCGTTTCCGCATGCGCCGACGAACTGCGGAGGATGGGGCATACGGTAAAGGAAATCCCGGCCGGGAAGGACGGGACAGTGAACCTGCAGGAGCTTGAGGGAATGCTCAGTGAAAAAACAGCGCTGATCTCCCTGATGCAGGTGAACAACGAAACAGGCGCGGTTGAACCGCTGGAGGCCGTTGCTGCAATGCGGAACCGCCGCTGCCCCGGCGCCGCGATCCATGTGGACGGCGTCCAGGGCTTTCTCCGTGTTCCCATCAGCTTCAAACGCCTGGGCATCCAGTCCTATGCGCTGTCCGCGCATAAAATCCACGGGCTGAAGGGCACCGGGGCGCTGATCCTCGCAAACGGCCATACGGTCAGGCCGCTGGTTTTCGGCGGCGGCCAGGAAGGCAACCTCCGGTCCGGGACCGAAAATACCCCGGGTATCCTCGCACTGGGGGAAGCGGTGGGAAGCTGGCAGGATACAGACAGCGCCCGCATCCGCGAACTGAAAATCCGCTTATGGAAAAGGCTGAAGGAACTGGTTCCCGAAGCCTCCGTGAACGGACCGGACCCGGAGGAAGGCGCGCCCCATATCCTGAACGTCGCGTTTGAACCGGTCCGGAGCCAGACGATGCTCTTTGCACTTGAGGGCGACGGCATATATGTTTCCGCCGGCAGCGCCTGCGCAAGCCGCAAACAGAAGATTTCGCCGGTGCTCAAAGCCATGGGCGTGGCCCCCGGGCGGGCGGACTGCTCCGTACGGTTCAGCCTGTGCCGGGACAACACGGAGGAAGAGATCGGTTATGCAGCCGAAAGGGTTGCATACCATTACAACGAACTGAAAAAATATACGAGAAGGTAATCGGGGGGAAAATGGGTATGCAGGATCTGCTGATGGTCCGGTACGGGGAAATATTCCTGAAGGGACTGAACAGGCCGTATTTTATCCGCGCGCTGGTACGGAAAATACGTTATGCTGTCCGCGGGATGGGCGCTGACGTGTATGTGCATGACGGGCGGATCTTCGTCCGGGGATTCAGCGACCTGGACGAATGCGTCAGCCGCGTGACCCGCGTGTTCGGCGTGCACAGTGTAACGCCGGCCGTTGAGATGCCCAAGGATGATTTTGACGCGGTCTGCAGCCAGGCGATCGACATGGTAAAGGACCTGAAGGGCACCTTTAAGGTCTGCGCCCGCCGCAGCGATAAGCGGTATCCGATGGATTCGCCGGCCATCAATGAGGAGGTCGGGTACAGGATCCTGAACGCAAACCCGGACCTCAGGGTGGACGTACACCATCCGGACCATCTTGTGAATATCGAAATCAGGGATATGGCATACCTGTATGTGAAGGTAATTCCCGCGGTCGGGGGGATGCCCGTCGGCACGAACGGCAACGCGACGCTGCTCCTTTCCGGCGGTATCGACAGCCCCGTCGCCGGCTGGATGATTGCCAAACGCGGCGTCCAGATCAACGCCGTCCATTTCCACAGCTATCCCTACACTTCTGACCGGGCGAAGGAAAAGGTGCTGGACCTGGCGCGGAAGCTGAGCTTCAGCTGCTGCGGCATCAAGGTGCATGTCGTGCCTTTTACGGAAATCCAGATGCAGATCCATGAAAAATGCCCGGAGGAATACACGACGCTGATCATGCGCAGGTACATGATGCGCATTGCCGAACGCATCGCCCTGCAGACGGAAAGCGAAGCCCTGGTGACCGGGGAAAGCATCGGGCAGGTGGCCAGCCAGACGATGACCGCCCTGGGGACCACCGACGCAGTCGCAAAAATGCCGGTTTTCCGCCCGCTGATCGGATTTGACAAGAGCGAGATCATCGATATCGCCAGGAAGATCGGCACCCTCGAGATTTCCGAACAGCCCTTCGAGGATTGCTGCACGGTGTTTACCCCGCGCCATCCCGCCACGCACCCGAAAATGGAAAAGATCCTCGAGGGCGAAAAACACCTGGACGAGGAAGCCCTGATCAGCCGTGCGCTGGAAGGCACCGAAGTCATCCGCGTATAAGCCGGCTGTTCATGAAAATGTTAAAAACAGCCCCCTTGTAAACGGGCTCCCGTTGTGATAATATCATCTTTGGGACACGATTCGCCCATGAGGGCGGAAATTGTCCCGCACATGATGTACACAGTTCAACGGGAGGGAAGCAGGGTGGATACCGGTTTTATTTCGCTGATGCGAAAGCTTGCTCCCGACCTGACGGACGAAATGACGCGGCGCGCCCTGATCCTTGAGCGGATTTCCGTCCTGCAGCCGGTCGGGAGGAGGCAGCTGGCAGCCAGGCTGAACCTGCCGGAACGTGAGATCCGGAATACGGCGGTGCTCCTGAAGGAACTCGGATACCTGGAGCTGGATGCTTCCGGCATGTCGCTCAGCCGCAAGGCGGAGGAAGTGCTGGACAGCGCGCGGGAGTTTTCCAAAGCGATGAACGGCCTGACAGAGACGGAGAACCGCCTCAGCGACCTGCTGCCGGTGGAACGCGTCCTGATTGCCCCGGGCGATGCGGACCAGGATGCGCAGGTACTTTCCGATGTCGGCCGGATCTGCGCTGCGAAACTGCGGTCCCTCCTGCAGAACGGCAATACGCTGGCGGTGACAGGCGGGAGCACGGTGGCGGCGGTTGCCCGGAACATCCAGACGCAGACACCCCTGAATGTCATGGTGGTCCCTGCGCGGGGCGGCATCGGGCGTTCGGTGGAACTGCAGGCGAACACGCTTGCGGAGGAGATCGCAGGCAGGCTCGGCGGCCATTACCGCCTGATCCACCTGCCGGATATTATGGACGCCGCGGCGATGCAGGAAATGCTGAAAATGCCGGATGTCCACGAGGCGATGGAGCTGCTCGAAAGGGCAGACGTGATCCTGCACGGCATCGGGATTGCGTCCGAAACGATGCGTAACAGGCTGATGGACCGGGCCGCGCAGCAGGAGCTCCTGCAGCGGGGAGCGGAAGGGGAAAGCTTCGGCGCGTATTACGACCTGGAAGGCAACTGCCTGATGGAGTCCTCCAGCGTGGGCGTCGACCTTGCAAGGCTCAAGCCGACCTGCAGGATGGTCGCGGCGGCCGCAGGCGCGTCCAAGGCGGGGGCGATCCTCGCCGTGCTGCGGCATACGCCGCATGCTTTGCTGGTCACAGACCAGGGGGCGGCGGAGGGGATCCTGCGTATCCTTGACAGGTAAGCACCGCAGGCGGAAAGGCCCGGTGCATGGAAAATGATTGCCGATCCTTCAGGGGATTTTGCAATAGATTGTGTTTCAAATCAATTTTTTCAGGAGGAGTGACCATCCATGGCAAAGAAAACAGTTGATGACATTCAGGTCAAAGGTAAGCGGGTACTGGTTCGCTGCGACTTCAACGTTCCCATGAAAGACGGGAAGATCACCAACGACAAGCGCATTGTGGCGGCGCTGCCGACCATCAAAAAGCTGATCGCGGACGGCGGCAAAGTGATCCTGTGCAGCCACCTCGGCAAGCCGAAGAACGGGCCGGAAGAGAAGTTCTCCCTGGCGCCCGTAGCGGTCCGCCTGGGCGAACTGCTGGGCAAGGACGTCGTCTTTGCCAATGACGACAACGTTGTGGGCGAAAATGCCAAAGCCGCGGTAGCCGCCATGAAGGACGGCGACGTCGTGCTGCTGCAGAACACCCGCTTCCGCGCGGAAGAAACCAAGAACGGCGAAGCCTTCAGCAAGGACCTTGCGTCCCTGGCGGACGCCTATGTGGACGACGCTTTCGGCTCCTGCCACCGCGCGCACTGCTCCACGGTCGGCGTGACTGCGTACACCAGCCCCAACGTTGCCGGATACCTGATCGGCAAGGAACTGTCCATCATGGGCAAGGCTCTGGACAATGCAGACCGTCCCTTTGTCGCTGTGCTCGGCGGCGCCAAGATCGAGGACAAGCTCAACGTGATCAACAACCTGCTTGAAAAAGTGGATACGCTGATCATCGGCGGCGGCATGGCTTTCACCTTCCTGAAGGCCAAGGGATACGAAGTCGGCAAGAGCCTGCTTGACGAAAGCAAGATCGACTACTGCAAGGACATGATGGCCAAGGCGAAGGAAAAGGGCGTCAAGCTGCTGCTGCCTGTGGACACCGTGTGCGCTGCCGGTTTCCCGGATCCGATCGACGGGCCGGTGGACACCGTGGTTGTCGATTCCGACAAGATCCCCGCGGACAAGGAAGGCCTCGATATCGGCCCGAAGAGCCGCGAGCTGTTCGCAGAAGCTGTCAAGGGCGCGAAGACCGTGGTCTGGAACGGACCGATGGGCGTTTTTGAGAATCCCACGCTGGCCCAGGGCACCCTGGCTGTTGCGCAGGCGATGGCGGACAGCGAAGCTGTGACCATCATCGGCGGCGGCGACAGCGCGGCGGCTGTGGAACAGATGGGCCTCGGCGACAAGATGACCCATATTTCCACCGGCGGCGGTGCTTCCCTCGAATTCCTGGAAGGCAAAACGCTTCCCGGCGTCGCATGCCTCGACGAAGCCTGATGCAAAGGGGCTGGCCCCTTCGGCTGAACGGCGGCAACGCCCTCCGGTGCTGCAAGCCCGGAGCAGGCGCGCATATCAAACTGATCAATCATAAGGAGTATCGATTATGCGTAAAGCAATTATTGCCGGTAACTGGAAAATGAACAAGACCCCCGCCGAAGCAAAGGCGCTGGTCAGCGAACTGAAACCCCTGGTCAAGGATGCAAACTGCGACGTCGTCGTTTGCGTTCCCGCTGTGAACTTTGCCGCGGTCAAGGAAGCTGCAAAGGGCAGCAAAATCAAGCTGGGCGCCGAAAACGTACACTGGGCGAAAAGCGGCGCCTATACCGGCGAACTGAGCGCTGATATGCTGAAGGCCTGCGGCGTCGAGTATGTGATTATCGGCCACAGCGAACGCAGGCAGTATTTCGGCGAGACGGACAAGACGGTGAACCTGCGGGTGCTTGCCGCGGTGGAGGCCGGGCTGAAGGTCATCGTCTGCGTCGGTGAAAACAAGGAAGAACGGGAAGCCGGCTATACGGACGCGCTGGTTGAGTACCAGACGCTGATCGCCCTGAACGGCCTGACGAAGGAACAGGTTGCCAAGGTCGTCATCGCTTATGAGCCCGTATGGGCCATCGGCACCGGCCTGACCGCCACGGACGAACAGGCGAACGAGACCATCGGCGTGATCCGCAAGGCTGTCGCCCGCAAGTACGGCAAGGCGACCGGCAACAAGATCCGCATCCAGTACGGCGGAAGCATGAACCCGAAGAATGTCAAAGGGCTCATGGCCCAGCCGGAAATCGACGGCGGCCTGATCGGCGGCGCAAGCCTGAAGGCTCCCGATTTCAGCCAGGTTGTCAACTACGACAAATAAGTACTCTGATCCATGCGGTCCGGCAGCGATGCCGGGCCGTTTTAAAAAGCTTGCAATCGCCGCAAAGTGGTGTTATACTTTCAGCAATCTTTCCGGATGAAGGGAAACAAGCGCTCAGGGAAACGGCTCACAGAGAGCGGAGGCACGGTGGGAACTCCGCAGCCGGATCTGATCCGTACCACTCCCGGACGGAAGGCGGCCGCTGCCCGATACCGCAGCATAAAGAGTGGTTGTTTCAACAAGCAGGGTGGAACCGCGAATGCCCTTCCAGGCATCCGTCCCGGCAGTAACGCAGGGCGGATGCCTTTTTGCATGGCAAAAGCCCGGACCACAACGAAAAGGAAACGGGAGGAGAAGACAATGAAGATCATCTACAATGACGGACATGTTGCGGAATGCCCTGAAGAGGAAGAGCTGGAGGTGCTGCGGCATTCTGCCGCGCATATCATGGCGCAGGCCGTGAAACGGCTTTATCCGGACGCGCACTTTGCCTACGGGCCCGCAACGGAGAAAGGGTTCCACTACGACATCGACCTGGGCGACGTGAAACTGACGGATGAAGACCTGCCTGCGATCGAAGCGGAAATGCAGAAGATCGTCAAGGAAAACCTGCCCTTCAAGGTGTATCCGCTGCCCCGGAACGAGGCGGTGCAGCTGATGAAGGACCGCGGCGAGATCTACAAGGTCGAACACATTGCCGACCTGGCGGACGACGCTGTGATCACCTTCTACCAGCAGGGCGACTACATCGATATGTGCGTCGGCCCGCACCTGTGCTACACAAAAGCGCTGAAGGCGTTCAAGCTGACAGCGATTTCCGGCGCGTACTGGAAGAATGACCAGAAGAACAAGATGCTGACACGGCTGAACGGCGTCGCTTTCCGGAACGCCGACGAACTGAAGGCATACGAGGTCCAGGTGGAAGAAGCGAAGGCGCGCGACCACCGCAGGATCGGCAAGGATATGCAGCTGTTCATGACGGACGACCTGATCGGCAAGGGACTGCCCATGTTCCTTCCCAAGGGCTACGCCATCTGGATGGAGCTGGAAAACTACATCAAGGAAAAGGAACGGCTGCTGGGATACCAGCACGTCATGACGCCGTGCGTGGGCACGGTCGACCTGTACCGTACGAGCGGCCATTGGGAGCACTACAAGGAAAACATGTTCCCGGCGATGGAAGTGGAAGGCGAGAGCTTTGTGCTCCGCCCGATGAACTGCCCGCACCATATGATGATCTACGCCAACCGCCTGCATTCCTACCGGGACCTGCCGATCCGCATCGGCGAAGTGGCGCACGACTTCCGCTTTGAGCCCAGCGGCACGCTGAAGGGCATTGAGCGCGGCCGTCACTTCTGCCAGAACGACGCGCACCTCTTCGTGACGCCCGACCAGATCAAGGATGAGGTTTCCAGCGTGGTGAACCTGATCCGGGACGTCTACAAGGATTTCCACATCACGGATTACCGCTGCGTGCTGAGCCTGCGCGACCCCGACGACAAGGTCAAGTACCACCAGGACGACAAAATGTGGAACAAGGCTGAAAGCGCGCTGCGCGAAGTGCTGAACCAGCTTGGCATCAAGTATACGGAGGAGATCGGCGAAGCCGCCTTCTACGGCCCGAAGCTGGATGTGAACGTGAAGCCCGCTATCGGCGCCGAATATACGCTGAGTACCTGCCAGCTCGACTTCTGCCTGCCGGCGAAGTTCAACCTGAAGTATATTGACCAGGACGGCAGCGAGAAGACACCGGTCGTGCTGCACCGCGCGATCCTGGGCTCCATTGACCGGTTCATGGCCTACCTGATCGAGGAAACAAAGGGCGTATTCCCGCTGTGGC
>CAMMYM010000018.1 GCA_946527725.1 uncultured Clostridia bacterium | reverse complement strand
CTCAGCCGGCAGCTCAGGGCAGCCGGCGACAGGAAAGTATCCACGGAGAACGGCGGGAATATCGTCATCGACCGATGCGAAGCGATGACCGTCATCGACGTCAACACGGCATCGTCGAAGCCGGAAGGATCCCCGGGGGAACTGTTCCTGCGGACGAACCTTTCAGCATGCGCAGCCATTGCCGAACAGGTGCGCCTGCGCGATATCGGCGGCATCATCCTCATCGATTTCATCGATATGGACAGCGAAGAAGACAGGAACACGGTTTCGGAAAAACTCCGGGAAGTTTTCGCCTGCGACAGGCGGAAAACCGTCCTCCACGGGTGGACAAACCTAGGGCTTATGGAAATGACACGGAAAAGGACGTGAAACCTTTGGAAAGAAGCATTCAGACGATATCTCCCGAAGAAGCTGAAAGGCAGCGCTTTTTCACGGAAGAAATCCGCAGCCTGCCGCAGAAACCGTCAAGCTATTTTGTGGTCACTTACGGATGCCAGATGAATGCACACGACAGCGAAAAGATTGCCGGAATGCTTGAGGGGATGGGCATTCATGAAGCTGAAAGCCGCGAAGAAGCGGATTTTGTGATCTTCAATACATGCTGCGTACGGGAGAACGCTGAACGAAAGGCCCTCGGGAACATTACCTGGCTGAAGGAAGTCCGGAAACGGAACCCCAACCTGATGATCGCCGTGTGCGGCTGCATGATCCAGGAACCGGGCATGGCGGAAGTGATCCTGCGGCAGTACAGGTTCATTAACCTTGCTTTCGGCACGTCGAACCTGCACAAATTCCCGGAACTGCTTTACCGGGCACTGAATGCAAACAGCAATACAGTTGCTGTGGAAGACCGCGACGTGATCCCGGAAGACCTTCCGATCGTCCGGGCGCGGAAAGAATTTGCATACGTCACTGTGATGTACGGCTGCAACAATTTCTGCAGCTACTGCATCGTTCCATATGTCCGCGGAAGGGAAAGGAGCCGGGATCCTGAAAGGATCCTGCGGGAAGCAGGGGAACTGTGCGAAAACGGGGTCCGGGAAATTATGCTCCTGGGCCAGAACGTCAACAGTTACGGGAAAGACCTGCAGGACGGAACCTCTTTTCCGTCCCTGCTCAGGCAGCTGGATGCACTCGGCATTCCCAGGATCCGATTCATGACAAGCCATCCGAAGGACCTGAGCGACGAACTGATCGAGACCATGGCCGGCGCAAAGCACATCCTTCCGCAGTTCCACCTGCCGGTGCAAAGCGGAAGCAACAGCATCCTGCACGCGATGAACAGGCACTATACCAGGGAGCAGTACCTGGACCGCGTGGACACGCTGCGCCGGGCAATTCCCGGGATCGGACTGAGTACGGATATTATCGTAGGTTTTCCGGGGGAAACGGAACAGGACTTCAGGGATACGCTCGACCTCGTCGACCGCGTGCGGTATGACAGCGCTTTTACCTTTGTCTATTCACCGCGTGTCGGAACCGCTGCGGCATCCATGGCAGGCCAGATTCCGCCGGACGTCTCCTCACGGAGGATACAGGAACTGATCCGCCTGCAGGAGTCGCTGCAGCAGGACACCATGAAAAGGTTCGTCGGCACGGAGGAGGAAGTGCTTGTCGAGGGGCTGAGCCGCAGGAGCCGCTCCGAGGTTTCCGGAAAAGGGAAGCACGGCATTTCCGTTACGCTGCCCGGATCAGAGGAAGACATAGGCCATATTCTCCGGTGCAGGATTACCGGCCTCAAGAACAACACGCTGACAGCAGAAAGATGATCCGAGCGATCAGGAGGAATCAAAAATGGCTTTGTCTCCGATGATGCAGCAGTACATGCAGATCCATGATGAATACCCGGACTGCCTGCTCCTTTTCCGGCTGGGAGACTTTTACGAACTTTTCTTTGACGATGCGAAGATTGCTTCGAAAGAACTCGAACTGACGCTTACGGGAAAGGACTGCGGGCTGGAAGAACGGGCCCCGATGTGCGGCGTGCCTTTCCACAGCGTCAATACATATATCGAAAAGCTGATCGAACGCGGATACAGGGTCGCCATCTGCGAACAGATGGAGGACCCGGCCCTTGCAAAAGGCCTTGTCAGGCGGGACGTCGTGCGGGTTATTACCGCCGGGACCGTTACAGACCCGACAATGCTCGACGACAAAAGGAACAATTACCTGATGAGCGTCGTCACGGACGGTTCGGCTGCCGGGCTTGCCTGGGCTGACGTTTCAACAGGCGAATTCTATGTTTCCGAACCGGAAGCTTCCGTACTGAGATCTGAGATTATGCGGATCGGGCCCACCGAAATTATCTGCTCCGTTTCCGATCCTTTCCGGGAGATGTCTTCCGGTTATCCGGGCATCATGATCAGCGGACAGAACAGCAACTGGTTCCAGCAGCATAACGCAGCGGAAACGCTTTGCAGCCATTTCAAACTCCAGCACCTGAGCGGTTTCGGCCTGGATGGGCGGAAACTCCCGGTCTGCGCCGCAGGCGCCCTGATGAAGTACCTCGGCGAAACACAGAAAAACAGCCTTGAGCATATTACAACGCTGCGGTTTTCACAGAGCGGGAACAGGATGCTCATCGACCCGAACACGCGCAGGAACCTGGAGCTGACGGACAGCCTGCGGGGAAAAGGCAGGAAAGGCACGCTGCTGAACCTGCTCGACAAAACATGCACGGCCATGGGCGGAAGGCTGCTGAGGAGCTGGGTCGAACAGCCGCTCCTGTCCGCGGAAGAGATCAACGACAGGCTGGACGCGGTATCTGAACTGGTATCGAACAGGATTACTGGGATCACCCTGGCGGAGACGCTGGAAGGTGTTTACGACCTTGAACGGCTGCTCAGCAAGGTGTCATACAGGAACCTGAATGCACGCGACTGCCTGGCATTATGCGCCAGTTTTGAAAGGATACCGTCCGTCAAACAGCTGCTGGAAAACCTTTCCAGCAAGGAAATCGTACGCATCAGGGAAGAACTGGACCCGATGACCGACCTTACGGAACTGCTCGGGCAGGCCATCCATCCGGATGCGCCGGCAGTCATTACCGACGGCGGAATCATCCGGGACGGATATTCGGAACTGCTGGATGAATACAGGAGTGCCCAGAAAAACGGAAAGCAATGGATTATAGACCTTGAGCAAAAGGAAAGGGAAGCTACCGGCATTAAAAACCTCCGCATCCAGTACAACAAGGTTTTCGGATACTATATTGAAGTGACGAAAAGCTTCCTGGGCCTGGTTCCGGACCGGTATATCAGGAAACAGACGCTCACCGGCGCTGAACGCTATATGACCCCGGAACTGAAGGAAACGGAACAGAAGATTATCGGGGCCCATGAGCAAAGCATCAGGCTGGAGCTGCAGATTTTCAACGAAATACGGGACAGGATTGCCGAAGAAATCTCGCGCATCCAGCAAAATGCAGCCGCAGTCAAGAAGCTTGACGTTTACCAGGCCCTGAGCCGCACCGCCGTGGAAAACCATTACGTACGCCCGGAGATCGTGACGGACGGGACGCTCAGCATCACCGAAGGGCGGCATCCGGTTGTCGAACAGACGCTGCCGGAAAACAGTTTCGTGCCGAATGACACCGTGCTGGACACAGACGAAAACCGCATGATGATCATCACAGGGCCGAATATGGCCGGGAAAAGCACATATATGCGGCAGGTCGCCCTGATCTGCCTTATGGCTCAGATCGGTTCATTCGTTCCGGCAAAAGAGGCCAGGCTTCCCGTATGCGACCAGATTTTCACACGGGTCGGCGCAAGCGACGACCTTGCCAGCGGACAAAGCACGTTCATGGTCGAAATGAGCGAAACCGCCTATATTCTCCGGAACGCGACACGAAACAGCCTGATCATCCTTGATGAAATCGGCAGGGGAACAAGCACCTTTGACGGACTGGCCATTGCATGGGCTGTTGTCGAGTACATCTGCAGCAAAGAAAGAATCGGCGCCAAAACGCTTTTTGCCACGCATTACCACGAGCTGAGCGAACTGGAAGGGCACCTTGACGGCATCAAGAATTACTGCATCTCCGTCAAGGAACACGGGGAAGACGTCATTTTCATGCGCAAAATCCAGCGCGGCGGCGCGGACAAGAGCTTCGGGGTCCATGTGGCCAGGCTTGCAGGCATTCCCCATCCGGTCATCGTCCGGGCGCATGAAATACAGGCAAGGCTTGAGGTCAGCGACATTAACCAGAACACAATCGGCCAGAATATCCTCGGGGAGGACAGCCGGCCGAGGATGAACGAACAGCAGGACCTGTTCGAATACAAGAAAATGGAGATCATTCAGGAACTGCAGGAGCTTGACGTCATGGCACTTACACCGATCGATGCCATGAACAGGCTGTTCCTGCTTCGAGAGAAAGCAAGGAAGATCTGATCCTGAAGATTCCGGGGAGGTTGCCATGGGGAAAATCAAGCTTCTGAGTGACGGAATGATCGGGAAAATCGCCGCGGGGGAAGTCGTCGAACGGCCGGTTTCCGCTGTCAAGGAACTGGTCGAAAACAGCCTGGACGCCGGAGCTTCGGCAATCACGGTTGAGATCCGGGAAGGCGGGCTTTCTTACCTGAGGGTAACCGACAACGGCAGCGGTATCGACGAAAGCGATATCCGCCTTGCCTTCGAAAGACATGCGACAAGCAAGATTTCAAAGGAACAGGACCTCAGCTCCATCCGGACACTGGGCTTCCGCGGGGAGGCGCTTGCAAGCATTGCAGCCGTTTCCCATATCGTCATGACGACTCGCACGGCACAGCGCGATACAGGGCTGAAGATTACAAACGAAGGCGGGCGAATCCTGAAAATCGAAGAGTGCGCCTGCACCGTCGGTACGACCGTACTGGTCACGGACCTTTTCTTCAACACACCGGTGCGCAAGGGCTTCATGAAAAAACCGTCCGCAGAAGCCACTGCTGTCCATGAGCTGATGGCCCAGTTTGTACTCAGCAGGCCGGATGCCAGCTTCAGGTTCATCAGCGAGGGGAAAGCCATGCTGCACAGCCCGGGCGACGGCCAGCTTGCATCAGCTTCCCTGACGGTTTTCGGGGCAAAGACAATGAAATCCATGCGCTTTGCTGAAGGGCATGCCGGCGGCATCGTGCTGAAGGGGTATGTCGGGATCGGCGAAGCTGCGCGCGGCAACAGGGGACAGGAATACTTTTTCATCAACAGCCGCGTCATGCATTCTTCCATCCTGAGTTCAGCAGTCGAAGCAGCCTGCAGGGAACGCGTGATGATCGGCAAGTTTCCTGTATGCGCGCTGCACCTTGACACGGCCTATGATGCCGTGGACGTAAACGTCCATCCAAACAAGCTGGAAGTCCGTTTCCGCGACGAACGCAGCGTTTACGACGCGGTTTTCTCGATTGTTTATGAAGCGCTGAAAGAACCGGACGCGTTTGAAAAGCCGATAGAAATGCAGCTTGTTCCGGAGAAGAAGGATCCGCCGGCGCCTGTTTCGGCCGTTGCTGCCGCAGTACGCACAGAAATGAAGAAACAGGATGCGCAGGTTGTGATCACCGACCGGATCCCGCCGGTTTCACCGGTGCATACCGCAAAAACAGCCGAAGTCCCTGCAGTCCTGCGGGAAACGAGCGAGATGAAACCTTTTTTCCGCCCTGAAACATCCCCTGCACGCGTGAACCGTGCCGAAACCAGCAGTGCCGACGCACAGCCGGAAAGGGTGCAGCAGCAAAAAACAGAGGAGAAAGCGGAGCAGGTCAATACGATTCTCCCGGACCTTCCGCGCCCGATGAAGGTTTTCGGAGCCCTGTTCAACACATTCATCCTTGTCGAATATGAGAACCAGCTGCTGATGGTGGACCAGCACGCCGTGCACGAACGCCTGCTTTTCGACAGGCTCATGCAGGAGCAGTCCGGACAGCATGCCGGGCAGGAACTCCTGATTCCGATGATCATCAGCGTATCACCGGCCGAAATGAGGCTGATCGACGAGAACAGTGAATTGTTTGCGTCCATCGGCCTGGTGATTGAGCGGTTCGGTGAGCACGACGCTGCCATACGGACTGTCCCGGTGGTGCTCGGAGAAGCTGAAACCGGGGAATTCGTCAAGGAAATTCTGGCTGAACTGGAAAGGAACCGGAGTATCACCTTTGAAAGCAAACGGGCTGCCATCCTGCAGACAGCATGCAAACATGCCGTAAAAGGCGGGGAGGCACTGCCCGAAGACCAATTGAAGTCCCTGCTGGATGAAATGCTTGACAGGCATGTTACCCCGACCTGCCCCCACGGAAGGCCGCTTGTCGTATCCATCTCCCACAGGGAAATCGATAAAAAGTTCAAGCGAATCCAGGACTGAAGCGATGGAAAGCAAGATGATCTGCAGGGTACTGACAGGGCCGACTGCAAGCGGAAAGAGCGACCTGGCGATGCGCCTGGCCATGAACAACAACTGGGATATTATCTGCATGGACAGCATGCAGGTCTACCGGCGTATGGATATCGGCACGGCGAAGCCATCCGCGGAAGACAGGCGCAAGGTACGGCATTATATGCTCGATATATGTGAACCGACAGACAGCTTCAGCGTTTCCGCATATATTGAACAGGCGGAAAAGAAAGTACGCGAGATTGCTTCGGAAGGCAGGGAAGCGCTTTTTGTCGGCGGAACAGGATTATACCTGGAAGGGCTTGTAAAGCCGATGGGGATGGGTTTCGTTCCCGCGAACGAGGCGCTGCGCACTGAGCTTCGTCAATTGGCCGAGCAGCCGGAAGGGCGGCGGCTCCTGGATGAACGCCTTCGGAAATGCGACCCTGAAACTGCGGAAAAACTGCCGCTGAACGATCTCCGCAGGAGAATCCGGGCCATCGAAGTTTCCGAAGCGACGGGAACGCCTTTTTCAAAGCAGCCGGAATCCTCCGCGAAAAGCCCTTTTGAATGGCGCATTGTGTGCACTGCGCCGGAGCGGGAAACCCTCTACACCAGGATCAATGAACGCGTACAAAGGATGATCGATGAAGGGCTGGCCGGAGAGGTGTCGCGGCTGATTGCGGAAGGCGTACCGGAAAACGCCCAGAGCATGCAGGCAATCGGATACAAGGAAATGATTCCTTTCCTGCACGGTGAATATCCGCTCGGGACAGCGGCTGACCTGATCCGGAAAGGAACGAGGCATTATGCAAAACGGCAGATGACTTTCCTGAAAAGGCTGGAGCAGGTCCGCTTTACGGATCCGTTCAGTGATAACGCCTACGGAACGATCGAAAACATACTGAAAGGAAACATGACGGAAAATGAGTAAAAACAGTATACGGGCGGTTATTTCCGCAGCAGAGGGCCAGCTTCATGAACGTTTTGAGGAAATCGACGCGAATGAAGAGGTGCGGACAAAACAGATCCTTACCGTTTTCAGGGAAGAAGGCGTCAGTTACCGCCATTTTTCACCGACAACGGGCTACGGATACGACGATATCGGCAGGGATACACTGGAAAGGATTTACGCCAGGATATTCCATACGGAAGCCGGTTTCATGCGCCCGCACATCGCCAGCGGCACGGCAGCCCTGAGCCTTGCCCTTTTCGGCATGACAAAACCGGGCGAGCGGATCCTCAGCGCAACCGGCATGCCCTACGACACCCTTCTCAGCGTGCTCGGACTCAGCGAAAAACGCATCCCGGGTTCGCTCCGCGAGATGGGTGTCGGATTTGACTGCGCAGAGCTGAAAAACGGGCATATCGACGTCGAAACAGTTGAAAGCATGATCACTGAAAACACTTCGCTGGTGATTGCGCAGCGCAGCAGGGGCTATGCGTGGAGGCCCAGCCTGATGCCTTCGGAATTCCGCGCGCTTGCCGATATGATCCATACGCGGCATCCCGGCGTCCGGCTGATGGTGGATAATTGCTACGGTGAATTTGTCTGCCCGGATGAACCTTCGGATTACGGAGCTGATTTATGCGTCGGCAGCCTGATCAAGAATCCGGGGGGCGGCATTGCGCCTGCCGGCGGATATGTGGTCGGCTGTACGGACGATATTGAAAGGATTGCAGGCAGGTTAACCGCGCCGGGGCTCGGCAGGGAAATCGGATCCTACGAAGGATCCTACAGGATGTATTACCAGGGACTCTTTATGGCCCCGCACACGGTTGCACAGGCGCTGAAAACCGCCATCCTGACAGCAAGGGTGTTTGAACTGACCGGCTTTGAAACGACTCCGCCGGCCCTTGAGAAGCGGGCAGATATTATCCAGGCAATCAAAATGGGATCGCCGGAACGGCTCGTGGCATTCTGCCAGGGGCTCCAGGCTGCAAGCCCGGTGGACAGCATGGCGGAACCGGAGCCCTGGGCTATGCCGGGATACGACGATCCAGTGGTAATGGCAGCAGGAACGTTTGTCGCCGGCGCGAGCATCGAGCTCAGCGCGGACGGGCCCATCCGGCCGCCGTATACTGCCTATATGCAGGGCGGGCTGACTTATGCGCACGGAAAGATCGCGCTGGAAGAGGCGCTTGAACGGATGGTCCGCACAAAATCCCTGATTATTGACAACAAAGAAGCGAAACCTTATAATTAAAGTACGGACATATATGGCCAGGAGGGATAAAAATGAATCTTCAGACTTTACAATCCAAAGCCAGGGCGGTCAGGCGCGATATCATCACGATGACATCCAAAGCCGGTGCGGGGCATCCGGGCGGATCGCTGTCCTGTACGGACGCGCTTGTCGCCCTGTATTTCGATGTGATGAACGTCAGCCCCGAAAATGAAAAGGATCCGAACCGGGACCGGTTTGTCCTTTCCAAAGGACATGCAGCTCCCGCACTTTACGGAACGCTGTGTGAACGCGGCTATTTCGGACCTGAAGAGTTTGACAAATTCCGCCAGCTCCACGGGATCCTGCAGGGCCATCCGGACATCAAAAAGTGCCCCGGCGTCGACGCATCCACCGGTTCGCTGGGCCAGGGGATTTCCATCGCGGTCGGCATGGCGCTGGGCGCAAAGCATACAGGCAATCCCTGCCATGTGTATACCGTGATCGGTGACGGTGAAAGCCAGGAAGGACTCGTTTGGGAAGCGAGCATGGCAGCCGCCCATTATAAACTGGACAACCTGACCGTTATCCTCGACCATAACGGCCTTCAGATTGACGGATCCAACGACGAAGTCATGAGCCTGGGCGATATCAAGGCGAAAGCCGTCGCCTTCGGATACGACGTCATCGAAGTTGCGGACGGCAACGACATGCAGCAGGTCCTTGACGCGCTCCATGCGCCCGCCTGCCCCGGCAAGCCGAGATATATCCTCCTCCAGACACTGAAGGGGAAGGGCGTCAGTTTCATGGAAGGCCAGGTCGGCTGGCACGGCAAAGCTCCGAATGCTGAACAGGCTGCCGAAGCCTTAAAAGAACTGGAGGGCTGAAAAATGGAAAAGAAAGCTATACGCGTCGCTTACGGCGAAGCACTCGTCAAGCTCGGCGAAACCAACGAAAAAGTAGTCGTCCTGGATGCGGACCTCGCTTCGGCAACCATGACAAATGCGTTTAAAAAAGCATATCCCGGAAGGTTCTATGACTGCGGCATCGCTGAAGCGAACATGGTCGACATGGCTGCCGGCATGAGCACCATGGGGCTGATTCCTTTCTGTTCAACCTTTGCTGTTTTTGCCGGAAGAAGCTACGACCAGATCCGGAACGGCGTCTGTTACCCGAAATTCAATGTAAAATTCGGCTTCAGCCATGCGGGTATCACCCTCGGCGAAGACGGGGGAAGCCACCAGGCGATCGAAGACCTCGCACTGATGTGTGTCCTGCCGAACATGACGGTTTTTGTTCCTTCCGACGCGAACGAGTGTTACGCCTGCGTGGAAGCTGCAGCAAAGATCGACGGCCCCGTGTATATCCGCACATCCCGCCTCGCGACACCCGTTTATGACCCGAGGCCTTTCACCTTCGGGAAAGGCACCGTCATCAAAGACGGCAAGGACTGCGTCATTTTCACATGCGGGATCATG
This sequence comes from uncultured Clostridia bacterium, assembly GCA_946527725.1. Lineage (GTDB taxonomy): Bacteria > Bacillota > Clostridia > Christensenellales > Aristaeellaceae > Aristaeella. The sequence goes on along the minus strand of CAMMYM010000018.1, from coordinate 11,887 downwards.
CTCGAGCATTCGCTGAACGCGGTTGAAGTACTGGCTGAAAAAGGCATCGATGCCGCACTGGTTTCTTTCCATACGCTCAAACCGTTTGATGAACAGCTTGCATGCGAATATGCAGTGAAATGCAAAAAAGTGTTTACAGTAGAAGAACATTCCGTGATCGGCGGCCTGGGTGACACCGTTGCCCCGCTGATCGTCGGGAAAGGCGTTGAAGCATTCAGGAAGATCGGTATCAACGACGTATTCGGCCAGAGCGGCAAACCTGCCGACCTGCTGCTGGAATACGGCTTAACCGGTCCGCAGATTGCTGACAAGATTATCAGCAGCCTGTAAAGCAAACTGTATGTACCACCCTTCCCGTTCCGGAACGGGAAGGGCTTTTTCGAAGGAGGATTCCTGTTATGTCCGAATTTGGCCAGAACCTGAAGAACATGGTTTTAAAAGGAATTGAAGCGATCGGAAACACTGCCGGCAACATCGCGTCCAGCACGAAGCAAAAGGTTGAGGAATTCAACCTGTCCAACGAGATGAAGGAACTGTACGCTGCCATCGGCGAAAAAGTGTATGCCATGGCGAAGGAAGGCGTATCATTCCCGGACAGTATTTCGGAGGAACTGAAGAAGGCCTGTGAAACTGAAAAGGAACTGCTTGCCCTGCGTGAAAACGACGCGGAAGAAACCGGCAGCGATTTGGCGGAGAATTCCGGCCGGGAGCCGGAAGAACAAAAAAAACAGGAACAGGGCATTGCATCCGAATATACTGCCGAAGACGATAACGACGTTCCGGTTCTCCGCGTGGATACGGAAACCGATGCGGCCGGAAGCAGCGAGCCTGAAAGCAATCCCCTCAGTTCTGCCATCAACGATTTGTTCGAAAAAATGCCTCCTGTCGATAAAATGGTCGACAAAGTGAATACGTCCCTGGACGACCTTGGAGACAGCCTGCGGAAATTCTCCGGCGAATTTGACAAGCAGCTGAATGATTTCGCTGAACAGATGATGGGGAAGAACGACAAGGATCAATAACGAACCGGCAATATGCCAAACTTCGGCGACATGACCGCCGCCGGGAGGAACCTGAATGAAGCGATGCATTTCCTGCTGCCTGGTATTCTTCATGATTTGCTGCATGAGTCCCTGCGCTGCATCCCGGCAGGATACGGCAACCATTGAGATCAACCAGCTTGAATGGACATGGAACCCGCTGGACGTGGCGACATTCGAAGGGACCGTGCACCTCGGCGAAGGTGCACCTGACAGGCTATTGCTGAAGCTTTCGTTTTCAGCATTCCCTGAATCAGGGGAGCCGGGCGAAGTCGTTTTCAGCTCGGTGGACGGAAAAAAGCTTACGCTCCGGAAACAGAAGCCCGAATATACTGTTTCACCGGAAAACCGGGATACCCTGAGCTTTGTCGGAAACTGGAAAACCCCGGACAACGCCTACCTGACCAGGGTTGAGATTACCTGCAGCGTTTATGATGAATCCGGCGCCGTACTGATTGCCGAAAACAAGCTGACTGAATCGAGAAACGAATCAGAAATCCTGGCAATCGATGACGGCAGGATCCGGCTTCCGTACAATTTCCCGCTGTGGACGCGGTATGCGGCTGCCGCCGCTGCCGCCGTATGGCTCCTCGCCATTTTTCGGATTATCGTGAATAAAAGACGAAAGAAGAGATAAACCATGTATATTTATAACAGCCTTACACGGAAAAAAGAAGAATTCAAGCCGATCCATGAAGGAAAAGCCGGCATCTATGCATGCGGACCAACCGTATATAACTATTTCCATATCGGAAACGCGCGCCCCTTTATCACGTTTGACGTACTCCGGCGCCAGCTGGAACGTGAAGGCTACGACGTCACTTTTGTCCAGAACTTTACGGATATCGACGACAAAATGATCCGCCGGGCAAACGAAGAAGGCATTACGGTCAAGGAGCTCGCTGACCGATTTATCGCTGAATACTATAAGGATGCAAAAGCGCTGGGTATCCGGCCGGCAACCGTTCATCCGAAAGCGACAGAGCATATCCAGGAGATTATCAGCCTGATTTCCCGGCTGATTGAAAACGGGCATGCATACGCTTCGCCGTCAGGAGACGTGTATTACAGGGTTTCCAGGTTCCCGGGATACGGCAAGCTTTCCGGGCAGCGTTCGGAAGACCGCGAATCCGGCGCGAGCGAACGGCTGAACGTAGAAACAGACAAGGAATCACCGGAAGACTTTGCGCTGTGGAAGGCACAGAAACCCGGCGAACCGGCCTGGGACAGCCCCTGGGGCAAGGGACGTCCCGGATGGCACATTGAATGCTCCGCGATGAGCATGAAATACCTCGGCGAAACTTTTGACATCCACTGCGGCGGGAAGGACCTTCTGTTCCCCCACCATGAAAATGAAATCGCGCAAAGCGAAGGCGCCACAGGAAAGCCGTACGTCCATTACTGGATGCACAACGGTTTCATCAACGTGGACAACCAGAAGATGAGCAAAAGCCTGAATAACTTCTTTACCGTACGTGATATTTCCAAAGAATACGACCTTGAAGCTGTCAGGCTTTTTATGCTCAGTTCCCATTACCGCAGCCCGATCAATTTCAGCCGTGAGCTGATCGAAGCGGCTAATGCCAGCCTGAACCGCCTGTATACTGCAAGGAACCACCTGCGTTTCTGCGTTGAAAACGGCGCGGACCGCCCCCTGAACGATGAAGAAAAAGCATTTACAGAGCGGCTGGCCGAATACGAGAAGCGTTTTGACAACGCAATGGATGACGACCTGAACACTGCGGATGCCCTGGGCGCGATTTTCGAACTGGTGCGCGACGCCAATACCACGGTTCGGGATGACTCGTCCAGGGAAGCGGCCCAGGCAGCTTTGAACAGCCTGACCGCCGTCTGCAGTGTGCTGGGTTTGCTGCAGAAGGAAGACGACGCATTCCCGGAAGAGATCGAAGCCATGATCCGTGAACGTGAGGAAGCCCGCAGGAACAAAGACTGGAAAAAGAGCGACGAGCTCCGGACCGCACTCCAGGAAGCAGGCTACATCGTTGAGGATACGCGGCAGGGACAGAAGGTTCGCAGGAATGTCTGAAAAAGGCCGCAGGATCGCCGGATGCACGCTGATGGCAGCGGCTGTACTGACGGCAGCTGCTGCCCTTTTCCCGCTGCCTTCGAAAGAAACCGCCGCTTTTTCAGCTAAATCACATCCGGCGGACAAGACAAAGGAGATCCCGGTCATCAGCGGTGCAGACGTGCTCAACAGCGGAAGCACCGATGAACTGGCATTGCTTCCGGGCATCGGCCCCGTTTTGGCTTCCATGGTTTATGCGGAAAGGGAAGAAAACGGAAAATTCCATTATCCTGAGGATATAACTGCAGTAAAAGGAATCGGTATGAAGAAGATGGAGCAGCTGATTCCTTATATGACGACAGTCACCGGCGAAAGCGAGGAATAATATGCCATATTTCGCACTTTACAGGCAATGGCGGCCCAAGGACTTTTCCCATGTCGTCGGGCAGCGCGCGGTGATCGATACGCTTCGCAACCAGGTGATTAACGACAGGATTGCCCATGCATACCTTTTTTGCGGATCCAGGGGAACCGGCAAAACCTCAACCGCGAAAATCCTGGCCCGGGCGATAAACTGCGAGCATCCGAACAACGGAGACCCCTGCGGGGAATGCCCCAATTGCCTGCGGATGGACAGGGAAGAAAGCCTGGACGTAATTGAAATCGACGCCGCCAGCAACAACGGTGTCGACGAAATGCGCGATCTCCGTGACAGCGTAAAATATCCGCCGCAGTACGGGAAATACCGCGTATACATCATCGACGAAGTGCATATGCTTTCCACCTCAGCATTCAACGCACTGCTGAAGACGCTGGAAGAACCGCCGTCCCACATTGTATTCATCCTTGCGACGACGGAACCGCAAAAACTGCCTGAAACCATCCTCAGCCGATGCCAGCGGTTTGATTTCGGAAGGCTGTCTGTTGCCGATATCCAGCACAGGCTGCGCGAAGCCTCGGATGCTGCCGGCGCAGAGATCAGCAACGGTGCCCTGACGGTCATTGCACGCGCGGCAGAAGGCGGAATGCGCGACGCGCTGAGCATTCTCGACATGTGCCTTGGGTACGGCACAAGCATTGATGAGAATACTGTGCGCAGTATCCTGGGCACCTGCGACCGTTCCTTTATGTTCAGCTTCGTGCAGCAGCTGGCTGACGAAAACGCAAGCGGACTGTTCAGGATGATCGACCAGATCATGCGGGAAGGCCGTGATCCGTCCGTATTCATCCGCGACGTCAGCTACCATCTGCGCAGCCTCCTGCTTGCAAAATGCTGCCCCGAAGATATGGCAGATATCCTGGACCTGACAGCAGAAGACACACAGGAGTACAGGACACAGGCGGAAGCGTTTACAGTTACCCGGCTGATGAACATGATGGACCTGTATATGAAAGCTGAAAACGAAATGCGCCTGGCTTCCTCGCCGCGCCTTGCGCTTGAGAACACCAGCCTGAAATGCTGTATCCGGACACAGGAAACCGATTCGAGGGCACTGGCCGACAGGATCGAGGAACTGGAAAAGCGGATTGACGCTTTTGAACAGGGCAGCGTCCGCGTGCATGCAGCTGCGAAAGGCGCAGCAACTGAAAAAACTGATCCCCCGGCGAACAGCAGCAACGGGGAAAAGCAGGCTCCGCCTGAGAAGAAAAAAGCAGCGGCCCCGTCGGGTAACTTCGATTCCGTCTGGAAAGAAGCGATGAACAGGATGTCAAAGGAAGCCCCGGGCATCTGGAGCATGCTGACCCAGGGAAATGCTGCCTGCGACGGAAACAGCCAGGTTCACTGGCGGCCGGCAAAAAAGGAAGGATCGGAGTTCTTTATCGGCCCGCTCAGCAAGGAGGATAAAAAAACCAGGATCCAGGGGATCCTGAAAGAGATTACCGGCGTTGATTATACATTTACTGCGGATCCGTATGCAGCGCCGCAGGAAGCTCCCGGCAATACGGAAGACGCTTTTCTCAATGAACTGATCAAAACGTTCGGAAGGGAACCGGTCCGGATTGTCGATGAATTGAAGTAAACAGAAAAAGCAGCCGAATGGCTGCTTTTTCATTGGGACCGGCCTGTCAGTTCAAATCCTGGGCATCGTTTTCGATCTTGACTTCTTCGACGCTGCGGATTGCCCAGCGGGCGACGACCATTTCCATGTTGTTCTTTCCGACAGAAAGACGGATTGTATCATCCTGGATACCGGTGATGGTGCCGTAAATACCGCCGATGGTGCAAATCCGGTCACCGGCTTTCAGGTTATTCAGCATTTCCTTGACCTGCTTATCCTTCTTGCGCTGGGGGCGGATCATCATGAACCAGAAGATGACGAAAATCAGGATCAGGGGCGCAAAGGTGAACAGAAGGGAAACGATCGGGTTGACGGCTGCTTCCTGAGCAGCAGCATCAGTTCCGGCAGCGGCGGCACCGGTGGCGGCGCTTTCAGCTACAGCTGCCCCGATACCAAGCAGTTTTTCAAGCATTTAAAGGTACTCCTTTCAATCTCAGTATTCTGATTATATCAAATGCTCACGTTGGATACAAGTGTAAAATCAAACGTTTCTTGTTGCAATGATATCTGCGCCGGTGCCGAGGATGTTGCTGACAATGACTGCACCCTGGGATACAGGAGCCCGGACGGAGAGCAGCGAGAGCTGCTTCATGATGCCGCCGATGCTTTCCCTGGGTACCGGAACGGATGTTTTCACCGACAAAGGAACCGCTGCACCGGAAACAGGGATGACAGCTGTGACCATCCGTAAAGGTGCCGTACATTCCTGCTCAGCATACCTGGCGCCCCGCGGACAGGTGTTGCCGGAAACAGAGAGGAAAGAACCGTCTTCCGCAAGCTTAACGTTCATCCGGCAGCCGACAGGGCAGTTAATGCAGATTATCACTTTATCCATGCTGGATTTCACCTTCAATCCGAACTGTAATACTGCCCTCAGGGATTCCTGAAAGGGCTTCTTTCCTGATGTTCAGCAAAGCCATTTCGCCGGGCGTAAAGATCATTGCTTTTTTCCTGGCAATTTCCTTCCCGGACGATTCCGCGACAGCAACGGCATTTTTGAATACGCCGGAAGGGCGGAACATCAGGCGGACATCATCCTGCAGGCCGGAGGATATCTGCTGCGGTACCGTACCGCGGACGCCTGGCCCGTCCACAACCGACCAGCGCAGTTCCTTTTTACCTTTCCCCCTGATATATTCAGAGGCGGCAAGACCTGCAGCAGCGCTTTCTTCAGAAACATAGTCAACAAGGTCATGCACATGCAGGACATTTCCGCAGGCGAAGATACCGGGAACGGACGTTTCAAACCGTTCATCGACCACCGCGCCGGAAGTTGCAGGGGAAAGGGTAATCCCGGCGCCTGACGTAAGCTCATTTTCGGGGATCAGGCCGCAGGACAGGAGCAAAGTATCGCACTCAAAATCCTGTTCCGTGCCGGGAATGGGATTCCGGGACCCGTCCACTTCCGCTACGGTGACACCGGTCAGCCTTTCTTTTCCGCGGATATCCGTTACCGTATGGCCCAGGAGCAAGGGAATCCCGTAATCGTCAAGGCACTGGACAATATTCCGCTTAAGTCCTGAGGAATAAGGCATAATCTCGACACAGGCGAGGACTTTTGCACCCTGCAGCGTCATCCTTCTCGCCATAATCAGGCCGATATCACCGGAACCAAGGATTACAACACGCTTTCCGGGCATATATCCTTCCATGTTCACAAAGCGCTGGGCAGTTCCCGCGGAATAGATACCGGCGCAGCGCGTCCCCGGGGTGCATAAAGCTCCCCTCGGGCGCTCACGGCATCCCATAGCCAGGATGACCGCGTCGGCCGAAATCTGCCTGAAACCTTTTTCGGGGGATACGCATGTAACCACGCGGCCGGCGGAAACAGAAAGGACGGTGGTATTGCACTCAATCGGAATACCGGCGGCCCTGGCACGGTCGATATCACGCTGCGCGTATTCCGGGCCGGTCAGCTCCTCATTGAAACGGTGAAGGCCGAAACCGTTGTGTATGCATTGACGGAGAATGCCGCCGGGTTCGTTTTCCCGTTCAAGGACAAGGATGGAATCCGTTCCGTTTTCATGCGCGGCAACCGCGGCAGCGAGGCCGGCAGGACCTGCTCCGATGACAAGGACTCCCACATGAAGATCAATCATTTTCGGCAGCTCCTTTCAGGAATTCGTCGACAGTGCCTGACAGGAGCCTGCTGTTTCCGCCGCTTTTTGTAATTTCACACAACGGGATCCCTGTTTCTTCCGAAAGGATCCGGGCGACCCTCGGACTGCAGAAACCGCCCTGGCAGCGCCCCATTCCGGCGCGGGTCCTCCGCTTTACACCGTCGATTGTCGTTGCGCCGACCGGACGCCTGATGGCATTCCTGATTTCAGCTTCCGTGACCGTTTCGCACCTGCAGACAATATTCCCGTATGCTGCATCCTGCGCAACCGCGTTTTTCCGTTCCCCGTCCGTCATTGCGCTGAAAGGTTTCGCCGGCGGGCAGTACGGAACGATTTCCTTTTTCTTTTTTAATCCGATGCTTTCTGCGACAAGGGCGGAAAGCTCCTCCGCAACAGCGGGAGCGGAAGAAAGGCCGGGGCTTTCAATACCGATTGCTTCAAAGGCTGCTTCTGCCCCCGGAACCGGCCCGACCATGAAATCGTCCGTTTCCAGGTGGGCACGCACACCGCTGAAATTGGTGATGTTTGAACGGACGGAAAGGGAAGGCCATGTTTTCACAGCTTTTTCAAGGACGGACGCAAGCCCCCCGGACGTCGTGGCCGTATCAAGCGGATCGGCGATATCTTCCGCATTGGGGCCGATGAGGAGATTGCCGTGAACCGTCGGCGATACCAAAACGCCTTTTCCCATACTGGAAGGGCACTGGAAAATCGTCCTCGAAAACGGTAGGGCGGCAGAACGGTCAAGCAGGTAGTACTGGCCGCGGCGATGGATCATTTTCAGCCGGGTGCCGCAAACCATACGGTGGATTTCAGCGCCTGATGAACCGGAGCAGTTGATGAAAACACGGCAGGCATACCGGCTGCCCCGCGCTGTTTCCACTTCCCAGGTGCCGCCGCGGCGCGCCGCGGCAATGACTGATTCACCGAAAATGAAACGGACGCCGTTTGCCGCTGCGTCATCTGCCATGGCAAAGGCCAGTTCGTAAGGGCTGACGATTGCACTTTCCGGCACAAAAAGCGCACAGGAGACCGCGGGGTTCAACGCAGGTTCCATCTGCAGCGCTTCATCGCGGGAAACAATCCGCAGACCGCTGACGCCGTTCAGGACGCCGCGCCGGTACAGCTGTTCTATTGTTATCCTGTCCTCTTCGCAGAATCCGATCACCAATGCGCCGCACTTCCTGTACGGGACGTGAAGCCCGGCACATAACGCAGCGTATTTTTTTGCCCCGAGCACATTGAATTTAGCCTTTTGCGTACCGGGAACAGCATCGTACCCGGCATGGACAATACCGCTGTTTGCTTTGGTTGCCCCTTCGGCAACATCATAACCGCGGTCAAGCACAACGATGGAAGCATCATACCTGCTCAGCTCCCGGGCAAGGGCTGTGCCCGTGATTCCTGAGCCGACAATGACAATATCTGACTGATTCATATTCTATCCTCCGACAGGAAAAATATAGCACAATTCGCCATTCTGCGCAACGGACGGGACGAAACAGCCAAATGTTGCACAGGAATTGCAGGGATGGTATAATTATTCAGTATGGAATGAAACCTACGGGGGTATGGCAGATGATCACAACAATCTGTATGAATCCATGCTTTGATAAAACCGTCGAAGTGCCGTCCCTTGAAGTCGGGCAGGTGAACCGGATCCGGGATGCCCGCGTCGATATGGGCGGAAAAGGGATCAACGTCGCGGTCGTCGCAGACCGCCTCGGCCTTGAAGTGCAATGCCTGGGGATCATGGGCCGCGACGGGGCGGCAGAACTGTCCGACCTGATGGACAAGGAAAACCTGAAACACGATTTCCTGGAAATTCCCGGCCATGTCCGCACGAACACGAAAATCGTCAGCAAGTCAGGACAGGGCGTCACGGAACTGAACGAACCCGGCCCCAGGGTGAATAAAGAAATCCTGGATTCCTTCTTTGCACTTGCAAAAGAAAAAACAGCCGAAAGCGATATGGTCGTGCTCACAGGAAGCCTTCCCCCGGGATGCCCGGAAGGTACATACCGCGACCTGCTGAAAATCCTGGAAGGGAAAAAATGCATCCTTGACACGGAAGGAAAAGAGCTCGAACTTGCAGCCAAAGGCGCAAAGCCCTTCCTGATCAAACCGAACCTGAGGGAAATGGAAGCAACGCTCGGCATTGAGCTGAGGACGATGCGCACGATCCGTGACGCGGCGCTGCTGTTTGTCAGGCTCGGCGTTGAGCATGCCGTTGTATCCATGGGCGAAATGGGTGCGATGTACGTTTCTGCAGACAAAACGCTGTTTGCCCCCGCGTTGCGTGTCGAAATCAAATCCACGGTCGGTGCCGGGGATGCGATGATCGGCGGGATGCTTCTCGGATATGCAAAGGAAAAGGATATGGCCAGGGCTTTCCGGTACGGCATTGCAGCCGGTGCCGCAAGCGTCATGACGGAAGGCACCCAGCTGATTGTCCGCAGCGACTTTGAAAAGCTTCTCGAAATGGTTAAGATCCAGGAAGTATAAAACCATGATTTTTCACCGATACAGAGCTGAGTATACGGATTTTGTGATTGACCTGATCCCGATGCATTTTACGCCGCCGGATCCGTCCATGGGCTTCGGCCGGGAGCAGATATGGCGCATTACGCTCCATAACAGCCGGAAGGAAATCGGCCAGATCAGTTACCGGGACGGGGAAAGCCGCTGCATTTATTATTTCGGCCATATCGGTTACCATATTGATCCCCCATACCGCGGACATCATTATGCGCGGAGAGCCTGCCTGCTTCTCCGGGACGAAATCATGAAAAGCGGAAAGGTTTCAGCGGTTATTACATGCGATCCCGATAACGAACCAAGCCGGAAAACTTGCGAAGGGCTCGGATGCCGATGGGAAGGCATTACCGCCGTACCGGAAGATATCCGGAAAAAATATGAGATCAGTTCAGAAAAATGCCGGTACATCTGGTATCTGCCGGAAGAACAGGACAAAGCATGATCAAAGAGATTGACGGGGTATCCATCAGCTATTCCATGTGCGGAGCGGGGAAAAAGAAGGTGCTGCTCCTCCACGGATGGGGCTGCGACGGGTCGCTTATGCAGCCGGTTGCAAATACACTGCAGGACCGGTTTGAAATCCTGATACCGGATTTTCCGGGGCATGGGAAAAGCGGGCGTCCGCCCCGTCCCTGGGGAGTTCCTGAGTACGCCGAATGCCTGAAAAAACTCCTCACGGAGACGGGCTTCTTTCCGTGCCATGTGATTGCGCACAGTTTCGGCTGCAGGGTTGCAGCCTGGCTGGCTGCTGAAAACCCTGAACTTTTTGACAGGATTGTATTTACCGGTGCTGCCGGCATCCGCAGGAAACCTACGGAAGAGGAACAGAAAAGAAGCAGGAGATACCAGAAACTGAAGCATATCTGCGAAACGGCCAAAAAGGTTCCGCTGATTGCCGGTGCTGCCGGGCATGCCGAAGAAAGGCTGCGGAAGAAGTTCGGCAGCAGCGATTATAATGCCCTGGACGAAGAAATGAGGAAAACCTTCGTCAAAGTCATCAACCAGGACCTGACGGACCTTTACGGACGGTTCAGGTCGAGCACGCTGCTGATCTGGGGCACAGCTGACACGGAAACCCCGCTGTGGATGGCAAAAGAAATGGAAAAACGGATTCCGGATGCCGGCCTTGCCGTATTGGAGGGCGGAAGCCATTTTGCCTTTCTCGAACAATTACCGGGATTCAGCCTGATTGTAAAAGAGTTCCTGAAGGAGGATGCATAAATGTTTTCGTCCCTTCTTCTGAGCCTGGGCATATCGGCAGGATGCCTCCTTGCTGCCCGGATTCTGATTCATTATTTCCAGCTTGAAAGCTATCAGTTTCCGGGGTATTTCAGGACGATCCGGCGGAACCTGCCCAAGGCGGTGCTCCCGGGCCTCTGCATGGCGGTGCTCCTTGCAGCCGCGGTGCTCCTGCTCCGGGCTTCAGGCGTCCAGGGCATACCCGGCAGTGCGCTCATCCTTGCCGCCATGACTGCAGGCGGTTTTGCGGCAGGGAAAGCCTTTTCGGAAAAGAAAGCAAAGAAGGCGCTGAAATTCACCCCCAGGATCAAAAGGCTTTATGCGGTTTCATTGATCGTCATGGCTGCGATCCTTTTCTTCGCGGCACTGCCCCTGTCCGGCCAAAGCACTGCCGATCCCGGCGGCAAGAGGATCATTGCTGCTTTCATCCTCTTATTCCCGGCTTTCCTTCCGCTGTGGATTGCCCTTTGCGGATTGCTGGCATGGCCGATTGAGAAGCTGATCAGTGAAATGTACTTTCGTGACGCGCAGAGGATCCTCCGGTCGCGGAAGGACCTGATCCGTATCGGTATCACCGGGAGCTGGGGAAAGACGAGCGTAAAGTTTATCCTCGGAACGATGCTGGAGGAAAAATACCATACACTGGTAACCCCTGCCAGCTTCAATACACCGATGGGCGTTACAAAAGTCATCCGGACCATGCTGGAACCCGGGCACAGGGTTTTCGTTTCGGAAATGGGCGCACGCCACGTCGGGGATATCCGCGAAATGTGCAGGCTCGTCCATCCGCATTACGGGATCCTGACATCGGTCGGCCCGCAGCATCTTGACACGTTCAGGACCGTGGAAAGGGTCGCTTCGACA
>CAMMYM010000017.1 GCA_946527725.1 uncultured Clostridia bacterium | reverse complement strand
GGGATGCTTTCTGTCCGGTCCGCGTTCTGCCGGCTTTGCGCCAGTGCCTGTGCTCAGCGATCTGCCTGCATCTGATACATAGGTATTGTTGACCGTGTCGGGAGTGATTGCGATGGAAAGGGTCACCAGGCAGATCACAGAGAGTATACACGATCCGGCAGCCTGCAAGCAAGCTCCTCGATACAATGGACAGCTGCTGTTCTCTCCCGCCCGGATCCATGCTATACTTCCAGCGGCGGGCAACCCGTCCGGAGCATGTGTTTCCGGATCTATTCTGCCTGCAGCACGGAGGGTTCACGATGAAAACAGCACTCATTATGGAAGGCGGAGCCATGCGCGGCATGTTTACCTGCGGAGTGATAGATGTGCTTATGCAGCACGGGATCAGCTTTGACGGTGCAGCAGGCATCTCAGCCGGTGCTGTATTCGGTTGCAATTATAAATCGGGGCAGATCGGCCGACCGATTCGCTACAATAAAAAATTCTGTGCCGATCCGCGGTATTGCAGCATCCGGTCGTGGCTCCGGACAGGCAATCTGTACGGCGCGGATTTCTGCTACCGGGAACTTCCGGACGAGCTGGATGTTTTTGACCGCAGGGCTTTCCGGGAAAATCCGCTTCCGTTTTATGTCGGAGCGACGGATGTGCGGACAGGCAAACCTGTTTATCATCTGTGCACGGACGGCGGACCGGAAGATATGCTTTGGTTTCAGGCGTCAGCGTCTATGCCGGTAGTCTCCAGGCCGGTGGAAATAAACGGTTCATTGCTGCTCGACGGCGGAATCACGGACGCTGTTCCGTATGCGTACATGGAAGCGCTGGGATACCGCCGGAATGTCATTGTGCTGACGCAGCCCAAAGGTTACAGGAAGGAACCTGTATCAGGCATGGGAATCATGAGGTTCATGCTTCGGAAATATCCCCGTGTGTCCGAAGCTCTGGCTGTCCGCCACCTGATGTACAATCGCCAGATGGACGGGATCGACCGGCGGGAGGCATCCGGTACCTCCCTCGTCATCAGGCCTCCGCAGCCCCTGCGGATCGGGCATACGGAAAAACATCCGGATGAACTGGAAAGGGTTTACCAGGCCGGTATCCGTGAAGCTGTCAGGAGGCTGGATGAAATCCGTGTTTTCCTTGCCTCTGTGCAATAATCCCGTCTTCGGCAGCAGGCCATATGGAAAAAAAGTAAATAACGGGTGGCGCTCAGGTGGATTTTCGGTTATACTAAGGTCAGATAAGCATCATGGAAATGCTGAAAAAATGAATATGGAGGGACAAACGATGGCAATTCAATACGGTATCCATCTGAAAGACGAAGGCCGGCCTTATCCCCATTATTGGGAATTGTGTGTGGGTTCCTGCCATGCCGCCACAATCCTGCGGGCGGATGTGCAGGAGCACATCCGTAAAGCCCACCGGGAAATCGGTTTCAAATATCTGCGGTTCCATGGGCTGCTGGACGACGATATGAGCGTCGTCATCAAAGGGATGTTTCCCGGAACACCGACGCAGATTTCTTTTTTCAACATTGACAGGATTTTCGATTTCCTGCTGGATACCGGGATGAAGCCTTTTGTTGAACTCGGCTTTATGCCGGAAGCCTATGCCAGCACTTCCCAGACGACCTTCCATTACAAAGGGTTCAGCTCCATGCCGGCGCACGATGCGGACTGGAGCGAACTGATCCGCCTGCTGATCATTCACCTCGAGGAGCGGTATGGTGCGGCGGAAGTACGCAGCTGGTTTTTTGAGGTCTGGAATGAGCCGAACCTCCGATTCTTCTTTGACGGCACCATGAAGGATTATTTCCATCTTTACCAGCTGACCGCCGAGGCCATCAAGGCAGTGGACAGGCATGTGCGGGTAGGCGGGCCGGCCACCAGCAACAACATGTGGATTCCGGAGTTCCGGGCTTTTTGCGAAGAAAACCGGGTACCGCTGGACTTTATCACAACCCACCATTATCCGTCGGATGATCCGTTTTCCAGGGCAGGCATGAACACAGCGGATGAAAAAGGCCCCGGATTTGGAAGCATGGACGCGCTGGACAAAATGAGCGAGGAAGAGCGGGCCGAGGCTATGAAAAAAATCGCCGAAATGTTCAGGCGGGAAAACACAAATCCCCGGGATGTACTGTATCAGACAGCGAAAAAAGTCAAGGAAGAAGCCGGTCCTTATCCTGTCTATTATACTGAATGGAATGCCGGCCATTTTGACACCAGCTACGCGGCTGCGGGCGTTGCGGCAACCCTGGCGTATAATGAAGGCCTGGTGGAAGGCTATTCCTACTGGTGTGTTTCTGATATCTTTGAAGAGCTTGGCCTGCACGGCCTCCCCTTCAACAATGAATTCGGCCTGGTGAATGTGTACGGAGTCCGCAAACCGGTTTACCGCCTCTTTGAGCAGCTGCACCGGGCAGGAAGCCGCCGGCTCGCCGTGGAGAACCAGGGGGCCAGCCGCACGGCAGAAGTGCTGCCGCTGTCGGACGGCGGAACCGTAACCTGTTTTGTATACAACCACGATATCGAAGCCCGCGATATACGTACGGAGCAGGTGGAGCTGCACCTGACGGGTGAAATCCAAAGCCTGGAGATCGCCATGATCGACAGCCGCCGCACCAATCCCTGCGGCTGTTGGGAAGCACAGGGAAAACCGGCCTATCCCACAGATGCACAGCTGGCGGAGATCGAAAGCGCTTCCAGGCTGGTATGGAACCGCCTGCCGGTCTCCGGTGCCGAAAACACGGTATCTGTGGAGCTGGAACCGGAGAGCGTGGCAATTGTACGCGCCGTCTTGGCCTGACGGTTCCGGAGCTTATGGCAATGGATTCCATTTGCTTAGTTGACAATACAGGCGGGCAGATGTTATCATGATTCCAGAATTAGGCGGTATATCAGGTTTCCAGTCACTATATCTTTTCAGGTTCTTTCCCGTTTTCTAATCGCTTTCTCAGGAAAAGGGAGCCCCTTTTCCCGGAAATAATGACGTTTTCGCCGGTTCCGCCGGAAAACGCAAAAAAAGGAGGAAAACCATGAGGAAACTGTTGGCATTGGTATTGGCACTCGCACTGTGCGCCGGGTGCATGGGCTGCATCGTTTCAGCTTCTGCGGAAGACAAGCCGGAAATCACCTTCCCGCTCGCTGAGCCGATTACCCTGACAGCGTGGCGTGTCTCCGCCACTTCGGACCCGAAACTGGGCATCACCACTTATAATGATATCGAAGCGGTCCAGGCCTGGGAGAAAGCCACGAACGTGCATATCGAGTGGCAGATCCCCCCGTCCGGCCAGGAGCAGGAAAACTTCAACCTGATGGTCGCCTCCGGCGATTATCCGGACCTGATCTTCGATGTGGCCCAGTATTATGTCGGAGGGCTGGACAAGGCCATTTCCGACGATGTCATTATTCCCCTGAACGGCTACATGGACAACTACCTGAAGGACTACAATGCCCTGATCAGCCAGAGCGACAATGTTTACAAGGACTGCAAAACAGATGAAGGCAACTTCCCGGCTGTTTACTTCATCAACACCCCGGACCAGGGCCCCTGGTACGGCATGGTCATCCGGCAGGACTGGCTGGATGAATGCGGCCTGGCAGCCCCGGTCACCTATGACGACTGGCATACTGTACTCAAGGCGTTCAAGGAAAAGTACAACTGTAAAGCTCCCCTGGCCCTGAACTTCCGCGGCGGTGACGTTTTCAGCGTATTTGCCGGCGGATACGGCGTGAGTGTGCTGGGAGCCTCCGGCAACGGCTTTATCAATGTGAACGGCACGGTGAAATACAGCCCCATTGAAGAAGGTTACAAAGAATATATCACCATGCTGCATGACTGGTATGCCGAAGGCCTGCTCGATCCGGACTACTATTCCAACACCAGCTTTGTCTACCTGCCGACGGATGACCTGTGGGCCACAGGCAACGCAGGCGCCTGGCCGGATATCTATTCCCTGATCGACATGCGGCCTTATATGGGTGCCGACGACAACAACAAGGATATGAACGTGGTTCCGATTCCCGCTCCTGTAAAGGAAGCCGGCGGCAAGGTGAACCTGTATCAGTACAATTTCACCCGCGGAACCAATGCTGCTGCGATCTCCACTGCCTGCAAGAATCCGGATATCGCCGCTGCTTACCTGAACCTTGGATCCAAGCAGGAATATGCCTGGCTGGCCTATTACGGCACAGAAGGCGACACCTATACGCTGGTGGACGGCAAACCTGTTTTCACTGACAAGATCCTCCACAATCCTGACGGCCTGTCTGCAAACGACGCGATGACCAAGTTCATGTTCCGGTCCGCCGGTATGTATATCTGGGACCGTGAACTGCAGACTGCCGGACCCAAAGCGCTGAGCGCCATCAATGACATCTGGCCTTCCAACCAGGGTGATGTCTATCAGCTGCCCAACATCACGATGACCTCTGATGAGGCGAACCGCTACAGCGTCCTGATGGGCGACATCAACACCTATGTGGAAGAGAACACCACGAAGTTCATCCTCGGAACCCGGGATCTGTCCGAATGGGATGATTACGTCAATACCATCCGCGGCATGAAGGTAGAAGAAGCCATCGGCTACCAGCAGGCTGCGCTGGATCGTTTCAACGGCCGGTAAGGCGCAATTCCGGGACTTCTCCGCAGGCTTTGCGGAGGAGTCCCTCTTTTTTCGAATCAACCGTACAGAGGTGAGCCCATGAAATTTATCAATGATATCAAGAAGAATCCGGGCTTGTACCTGATTCTTCTTCCGGTGCTGATCTGGTTTATCATCTTCGCCTATACGCCGATGTTCGGTCTGGTCATGGCCTTTGAGAACTACACCCCCAAGGGCGGCTTCTTCGGCAGCAAGTTTGTCGGGTTCAAGCATTTCGCCGATTTCTTCAGCAGTGTCTTCTTCGGCCGCCTGATGCGGAACACCATCATGATCAGCGTCCTGAACCTGATCTTCAGTTTCCCCGCAGCAATTATCTTTGCCCTTATGCTGAATGAGGTAAAGAACAAAGCCTTCAAGAAGACGATCCAGACGGTCAGCTACCTGCCCTATTTCATCTCCCTGGTCATTGTGTGCGGCCTTGTGGCCACCTTTACCGCCTCGGACGGTGCGATCACGGACCTGATTGTCGGCCTGGGCGGAAAACGGCAGAATTACCTCGGCCAGCCGCAATACTTCAGGACGATTTATATCCTTTCGGACATGTGGCAGGGAATCGGCTTCAGCAGCATCATCTACCTGGCCGCCCTTTCCGGGATCGACCAGGAGCTCTATGAGGCTGCCTCGCTGGACGGAGCCGGCCATATCCAGAAGCTGATTCACGTAACCCTGCCCGGGATTTCAACGACGATCATCACGCTGCTGATCCTTCGGATGGGAACGCTCTTCGCTGTGGGATATGAAAAGATTATCCTGCTCTATTCCACAAACACCTACGAAACTGCGGATGTTATTTCCAGCTATGTTTACCGCAAGGGACTGCAGGAGTTCAACTACAGCTATTCCGCCGCGGTGGGCCTGTTCAATTCGGTGATCAATACGGTTCTGCTGGTTGCCAGCAACAAGCTGAGCAAAAAGTTCACCGAAACAAGTCTGTTCTAAGGGGGAGTGGTGAAACATGAAGATTAAAGAATCTCCAAGCCGCGTGGCGTTCCTCATCATCAATTATATCCTGCTGGCAGTCTTCGGCCTGCTGTTCATCACCCCGGTCTGGCACGTGGTGATGGCCAGTTTCTCGGACGCGGCCAAACTGACCAGCCACACCGGCATCGTCTGGTGGCCCTTGGGGAATATCAACCTGGGCGGATACCAGATCGTGCTGTCCAGCCCCAGCATCCTGACAGGTTACGCCAATACGGCCTTCTATGTCATTGTCGGTACCAGCATCAGCATGTTGCTGACCATCATGGGCGCTTATGCCCTGTCACGGAAAACCATGAGGTACCGCAACGTATTCATGCTCTTTATCTCCTTCACGATGCTGTTCAACGGCGGCATGATCCCCACCTATATGGTGGTCAAGGATGTGGTGCATCTTTATGACACCCGCTGGGCGGTTATCATTCCCACAGCGATCAGCGTCTTTAACCTGATCATCCTGCGGACAGGATTCCAGCAGGTGCCGGAATCCCTGATTGAATCCGCGAAGCTGGACGGTGCCAGTGAATGGACAATCATGTTCCGGATCATCGTACCCCTGTCCAAGGCAACCATCGCGGTCATTGTGCTTTACTATGCTGTCGGCCTGTGGAACTCCTGGTTCCAGGCGATGATTTACCTGAAGGGGCGCGACAAGTACCCGCTGCAGCTGATCCTCCGCGAAATCCTGCTGCTGAACGACACCGGTGTCATGACGACCTCAGCTGATGCCGTCAAGAATGTGCAGCTGGAGCGCAAGCTGGTCAAATACTGCACCATCATCGTCAGCACGCTGCCGATTATGTGCTTCTATCCCTTCATCCAGAAATATTTCACGAAGGGCGTTATGATCGGCGCGGTAAAAGGCTGATTCCTTCAGCCGTCCGGGATTCTGCCCGGTGCGCATGTATAACAGGCCCGTACAAACCGGATCAGTCAGTATGTCCGGTTTGTACGGGCCTGTTTTTGATCATCGGGAATCCGGGAAAAACGCCGCGGCTGTCCTCCCCGGACAAAAGCTTTCTGCCGGGATGCGGATCAGTACGTAAAGAACCTGACGTGCAGGATTCCCGGGGCTTCCAGTGCCAGCCGGGCAGTTTCATCCCCGTTCAGGCGGCGTCCGGGATGCCATTTCCCGTCCGTAAAGGTGCCCTCCTCCACAAGCAGGAAATCCAGGTTGGGCTGCGTTTCCAGCGCAGAGCGGAAGGTAATCCCGCAGCCCTTTCCGGCAAGATAGCATTCCTGCTCATTCACCTGCAGGCAAAGGCATGCGCCGTTTCCGGCGGATATGCCCGGACCCTGGAACGAAACGCTGACGCAGAAACGGTCGAATCCCATGGACGCCGGTTTTGCCAGGTAAGGACTCCTGTCCGCCCCGGGAATGGCAGGATCTGTTTCTGCGGACAGGGCCTGCAGGCGCCCGGAACCGTATGCTTCTGCCAGCAGGGGCGCCATGCTGCGTATCATCCGGCCGACTTCCCTGTATTCGGAAAGGTCCTGCGGCGTTTTCAGTGCGGGATCGGTCACGTCCATGCCGAAAAGGAATCCCTGGATCGCCGTGAAAGGTTTCCCGATATCGTCAAAGCCGAAGGGAGAATAGCACATGGCGTGGTAGTGGCCTACCGTGTAAAGCATCCGGGACGCGCAGTAGCTGTGCGTCGCAGCTTCCGGAATAAACAGGGGATTCCCCCTGCGGGTATACTCGTCGCAGACCTCTTTGAACTGCGGAACATAGATATCCGGGCAGTACACGTCAATGGACGGTGCGCAGCAGTCCCAGATTTCATGCACCCTGGAAACAGGTCCGCCTGTCGGGTATGTGCCGGGAGCGCCTCCCTTGTCCAGCCAGCAGTTCACTGCCATCGGCAGGCTGTACACCGCTTTTCCGGCGCTGGCCACGGTTTCCACGAACCGGGACACATGGTATGCGGAGAAAATTTCTTCCGCTGCGTCTCCGAACACCTGCGGCCAGGCACCGCAGTCCGGGGCGTTTTCCACCGCTGCCCGGAGATCGTCAACCATCGTATCGGTATGTCCTTTCAGGTAGGCAAGGAAATCCGCCGGAACCGGGGAAGCGAAAGCGGCATCCGCCGCGTCTGAAACCTCCCTCCCCGCCCCAAGCAGACCCGTCTCGTTTTCCACCTGCACAGCCAGGACCGTCTGCTCCTGTCCGTCCGCATCCCGGAGGAATTTCATGAAGGCGGCGAAAGCCCTGGCATCCGCGCGGGCCGTTTCTTCCGCGAGATAGGAAAGCGTGGTATAAGGAACCCCGACCGGCAGGGAGGGGGAAATCCTTCTGTTTGCTTTGTCTTTGCCCTTCTCGATCTGGGCGCGCGGGAATCTCCGGAGATCCTGCTTCACCCATGCCGGCGCATACATGCATTCCGCGTTCTTCCAGCTTCCGAACCAGAGAAAAACGATATGCATGCCCCTGGCCCGGGCCTGGCTGATCAGCTTTTCCGGAACCGAAAAATCGAAATGTCCCTCCTCCGGCTCCGTCATTTCCCAGGAAACGGGTAAAAGCAGGGTGTTCATTCCCATGGAGTCCGCCAGGTCCCAGATCTTTTCCATATAAGCCGGGGAAGAGGAATCCGAATTATGGACTTCTCCCGCCAGCAGGAAGAACGGTGTTCCGTCCACCGTCAGGACCCGTTTGTTTCCTCTGTTCTCAATCCGGATCATTTGTGTTTTTCCTCCTGTATCCATGCTGGATTCATGCCGTCTCCGCCCGCATCGTGATGCATCCCGGGCTCTTCCCGGACGGCCTGCTGCCGGAACGGCATTCCGTTATCCTCAGCGTTTTTCCCAGCGGCGCTTCATCGCCCAGGCCGCCTCCTTAGGCTGGCGGTTCCGGGAGAACAGGCCCTTTTTGTTTCCGTTCACCCGCATAATCCCCTGCCCTGTCTGGAAGTCCGCAAAGTTCCACGCCAGTTCTCCCTGGATAAAGGGATACCGGTCGAAAACGCTGAAATTCATCTCCATGTATTCCTGCTGGTATTCCTGGCTCCACATCACGCTGGGCAGCTTATGCAGGCTGTCCAGGGTATCGGTGCCGAATTCCGTAAACACAAAGGGCACGTGCTGCGCCTTTTCCGCCCACTGGTCCATTTCTTCCTCAAACTGGCGCTTGGCTTCCTGCAGGTCGCCGCCGCTGATATACCATCCGTAATAGCGGTTCAGGCAGATGAA
Organism: uncultured Clostridia bacterium; assembly: GCA_946527725.1. Classification (GTDB taxonomy): domain Bacteria; phylum Bacillota; class Clostridia; order Christensenellales; family Aristaeellaceae; genus Aristaeella. The sequence goes on along the minus strand of CAMMYM010000017.1, from coordinate 13,356 downwards.
GTCCATCAGCGGCCAGCAGCGGCAGCGGTCCGGGCTGCTTGTTTTTTCAAGGACGCCGGTTACCGGGCGGTGTTCGGGATCCATTTCCCGCGCAGCCTCGAACAGCGGTGCAAAATATTCAAAGGCAGCCTGCGTGGTTGTTTCGGCTTCGTTGAAGACGCTCCAGGCGATGACGGACGGATGGTTCTTGTCCCGGCGAATCATCTCTTCGATGGCCGCACGGTGGTTTTTCTGCAGCAGGTCCACATCCGGGCAGTCACCGAAAAAGCCGTTGGACTTTCCCGCGCCGGCTGCCGCGAAATTGGCGAAGCTGCGCATCAGGCCTACGCCGGGGACCTCGTCGATAATCAGGAAACCCTCCTGGTCCGCCATCCGGTACCATTCATCCGCATAGGGATAATGGCTCGTGCGGAAACAGTTGGCCCCGATCCACTTCATGCATTCGTAATCCCGCTTTGCGACGGCATAGTTAAACCCACGTCCCAGCATTTCGGAATCCTCGTGCTTGCCGAATCCCTTCAGGTAAACGGGCTGTCCGTTCAGCAGGATCCTGTCGCCGTCAATGGATACCGTCCGGATCCCCATCGGCGCGTCATAACGGTCCGCTGTCTTTCCGGACCGGTTCAGGCGGATCGTAAACGTGTAAAGATAGGCATTCCGTACCTGCCAGAGGTGCGGATCTGCGATACGGAGGATCCCCTGTCGGCCTTCACCGGAGGCGACCACTGTTCCCTCCCGGTCCGCCAGTTCCACCAGGATGCTGCCGTCGCCGTCCGCTTCCACTTCATAGGCGATTTCAGCGCACCTGTCCCCCAGGCTGTATGTCACGCTGTAGTCCCGGATTGCCTGGGCCGGGATGCTCTCCAGCCAGACGCTGCGGTGGATTCCGGCATAATTGAAGAAGTCAAAATACCCCTGGGCCATCCGACTGCCGTCTGCCTTCATCCGCACTGCGCCGCAGGGGATGCTGGTCTCGTTCAGCTCATTGTTCGCCAATACCGTCAGCCGGTTCCGTCCGCGGCGGAGATAAGGCCCGGCATTCACCACAACCGGCAGGAACCCGCCCTCATGTTCTCCGGCAAGCTGCCCGTTGATATAGACACAGCAGCGGTGTGTGACGCTCCCGAAACGGATAAAGAACTGCTGATCCGGCTGTACATCCTGGATATATACATCGGTCTCATACCAGAAATCCCCGCAGTAATCCCGCTGCCAGGCCTCGGTGAACAGATCGGCAAAGCTTCCGGGAACCGGCATGGATATCGGATCCGGCAAGCCGCTTTCCGCCCATCCTGCTTCTTTCCCCTCGCTGCGGGGATCAAACCGGAACCGCCATAACCCGTCCAGCAGCTGGGCCCGGCGGATCTCATTGTTCACTGGATAAAGCTCAGAAATCATGTTGCACCTCTTTCTTTCATATGCAGGTTTTGTCAGATACGTTTGCACAGCCGGAAGGCCGGTCTGCTGCCTGCCGGCAGCATTTCCACAATTGAATAATAGATGATTCCGGAATAACAGTCAATATCATCCATTGAATAAGTTGGAAACCCGGAATGATTTATCGCTTGAACTTTCAGGCTTTGTCTGGTAAGATCGGATTATCGGTACGGGATACGCACCGGGCTTGTATGCCCGCAGGCCCCGCCACTGTCTGCCCCTTCTCTTCTTTGAAAAACGGAAATCCCTGCTGCATGCACGGAAATAAGGAGGTTACGGTATGTCCAGGTTTACAGCTCCGATATCCCCGGAAATTACAGAACGTGAAAAAAGGCACCAGGAACAGGTTCGGGCCATCGCAGGCGACTGTATGGTCCTGCTGGAAAATGACGGAACGCTCCCCCTCCGGGAAAAGGGCAGGATTGCCCTGTTCGGCAACGGTGCCCGGGCAACCGTGAAAGGCGGTACAGGCTCAGGAGACGTCTATACCCGTGAAAACATCAATATTGAGGAGGGCCTTCGCCGGGAAGGCTTCACCGTAACGTCCGGTGCCTGGCTGGACCGGCAGGACCAGGCAGCCGCGGCGGAGCGCAAATCCTATGAGGAAGCTGCCGTGGAAGCCGCCGTGGCATCCGGGCAGCCAAGGGAATTCGCGCAAATGCTGATGATCCTGAATCCGCTGACACCGAAGTCATTGGCTGAAATCACAGAAGAGGACGTACTGGCTTCCGGTACGGATACAGCGGTCTTCGTCCTGGCCAGGAACAGCGGGGAAGGAAAAGACCGGGATGCCGGTCCCGGGGATTATGAGCTTTCCGAAGCGGAAATCCGGAGCCTTGCTTTCCTGGCGGAAAAATACCGCAGGCTGATCGTCCTGCTGAATATCGGCGGCGTAATAGACACAAAACCCCTGCGGAGCATTCCGGGAATCAACGCCGTCGTATTTATCGGCCAGATGGGGAATATCACCGGCCTGGCCGTCGCGGATCTGCTGTCAGGCAAAGCCGTTCCGTCCGGGAAACTGACGGATACCTGGGCGGAAAACTACGCCGACTATCCGTCCTCCCCCACCTTCAGCCACAATGACGGAGACCTCAGTGACGAATACTATACGGAAGGCATCTATGTCGGATACCGTTACTTCGACACCTTCAATGTCAGGCCGGCTTATCCGTTCGGTTTCGGGCGAAGCTACACGGAATTCTCGATGGAAACGGAAAAGGCCGCTGTCGATGGAACCGATATCCTGCTTCACATCAGGGTCAGGAATACCGGAAAGGAGTTTTCCGGCCGGGAAACCGCCCAGGTTTATGTATCAGCCCCGGTAAAGGAGATTCCCAAGCCCCGGCAGGAGCTGCGCGGTTTTGCCAAGACGCGGATGCTTCGCCCCGGCGAGGATGAACTCCTGGTCATCCGCATTCATGCCCGGTCCCTGGCCAGCTTCTGCCCCGGCCGCTCTGCCTGGGTCCTGGAAAGCGGGGATTATATCCTGCGTGTCGGGAACAGTTCCCGAAATACGCATATTGCCGCGGTGGTCCGGTTGCCGGAAACGGTCGTCACAGAAAAGGTGAAACCCCTTTTCAGGGATCCTGACCAATCCCTGGAGGAAATCACTCCGGACATCCCGGCATGGAACCTGCCGGAAGAAGCCGCTGAAACAGCATCCGCACCGAAGCTGGAGCTGGATCCCGCATTGTTCATCTCCGCGGAAGCGCAGTATGCACCGCTGCCTCCGGCGCTGTCCCGGAAGCCGGGCCGGCTCGTCCCCTTCGATGATGTCGCGGGCGGGCAGGCTTCCCTGGATGACTTCATCGCCCAGCTGTCGGACGAAGAACTCGCGTACCTGATGGTCGGCAATTCTGTGGATAATGTAGGCTTCAACAGCGTGCTCGGTGCCGCGGCCAAAACCCTCCCGGGTGCAGCCGGTGAGACGACAGGAAAGCTGGAGAGCAAGTACGGCCTGAAGCAGATGGAGCTTTGCGACGGTCCTGCCGGCCTGCGGCTTACGCCGGAATATATCGAAAAGCCTGACGGAACCGCCGTCGGCCTGGGAGGGATGTCCTTCGGCGGGGATGCAAACGCGGAAGGCATACATCACTACCAGTATCTGACCGCCATTCCGATCGCGCTGAACCTGGCGTCCTCCTGGGACCTGGACCTGATCGCTGCCATGGGCGACCTGGTCGGTTCCGAAATGGAGGACTTCAAAGCGACCCTGTGGCTGGCTCCCGGGATGAATATCCACCGGAATCCCCTGTGCGGACGGAATTTCGAGTATTATTCCGAAGATCCCCTGCTGACCGGCAAATGCGCCGCGGCAGACACAAACGGCGTCCAGAAGCACCCCGGATACGGCACAACCGTAAAGCACTTCCTGGCCAACAACCAGGAGGACAACCGCATGTTTACAAATTCGCATATTTCGGAACGTGCAATCCGGGAAATCTATGCTGCCGGTTTCCGGATCGCGGTCGAGGAAGCGCAGCCTATGTCGGTGATGACCTCCTACAACCTGGTCAACGGAATTCATTCAGCGAACAACGAAGATTCCGTCACCCGGCTGCTGCGGGATGAATGGGGCTTCCGGGGAATGGTCATGACGGACTGGCTCACCACCAGCGACCTGAGCGCCCAACTGTCCCCCGCCGCAAAACCGAAATACGGCAAATCCGACGCGGCCCTTTGTGTGAAAGCGCAGAACGACCTGATTGAGCCGGGTGAAAAAGCGGACTTTGACCGGATTCTGGAAGGCCTTTCCCTGGGCGTGATCACCCGGGCCCACCTTGAACGGAACGCAAGGAATATTTTGACGCTGATACTGCGCTCACACCTGTATTCAGCCCAGCCTTACCATGTGCAGGTCCCCGGAAAGTGCATCACCTTTTCCCGGGAATAACCGCCGGCCGGAACAGGGCAGTCCGGGTGAATGCATTTCCCCCGGAACCGGCTTTGCGGCAAAACCTGCGGACACGGATTGCAAAAGCCTGTATCCTGATTGTAATGAAGGACAAAGGAGAAAGAATATGAAAAAGTACGAAACTGTCGAAGCCAGGACAGCACTTGCAAGAAGGCTTGCACAGGACGGCATTGTGATGCTGAAGAACGAACAGCGTTTCCTTCCGCTGGCGGAAGGCGCGAAAATCGCGCTGTTCGGGCGCACGCAAAACCACACCGTCTATGGCGGATCCGGCTCCGGTGCCTCACGGGGAAGCCACGCCGCGGAAATCGACGCTGCGCTGGAAGAAGCGGGATTCCTGCTGGAACCCGGACTGCATCGCTTCTATACTGCCGTAAAAGAGCAGGAACTGCGGGAGTCGGAAAACAAGGAAGAATTCGACTTCAGCAAACTGGAGGGGCTGGTAAACAGCGGACTGATCTATGAAATCTTTGGAAAATACCAGCCGACGCCGGCGGAAAACGATCTGGAGGAACACCTGATCGTACAGGCGTCTGCCTGGACGGATACTGCAGTCTACGTATTGGGCAGGAGCTCCGGCGGAGAAGAGTGCGACCGCCGGCTGGAGAATGATTACGCCCTTTCCGTGGCGGAGGAACAGCTGATCAGCCGGATCTGCGATCGGTTCAGCAAGGTGGCTGTCATTGTAAATACCAACGGCCCGGTGGATTTATCCTGTCTGCAGGCAAAGCCGGAAATCAGGGCTGTCCTGTACCTGGGAACCGCGGGGCAGGAAGCTGCACCGGCCCTCGCGGATATCCTGTGCGGAAAAGTTTCGCCCTCCGGGAAACTGCCGGTAACCTTTGCCCGGCGTTATGAGGATTATCCTTCCGCGGACCATTTCAGCGGGAACAAGGATACGCCGGCGCAAATCAAAACGTACCGCGATTACGGTCTTTCGGCAGCGGAAAACGGAAGCACCGGATATGAAATGAGCCCCGTAACGGTTTACCGGGAAGGTATTTATGTGGGTTATCGGTATTTCGACTCATTCGGTAAGGAGCCGCTTTATCCTTTCGGTTTCGGCCTGTCCTATGCAGCGTTCAGCCTGAAAGCGGAAAAAGCGTTTGTGGACACACAGGCTGGAGAAATCCACCTGCCTGTCCTGGTGAAGAACACTTCTTCCTGCTATGCGGGAAAAGAATCCGTGCAGCTGTATACGCACACCCCCTTTGGCAGGCTGGATCACCCCCGCCGGGAACTGCGCGCTTTCGGCAAAACGGAAACACTGCAGCCCGGGGAATCGGAAACGCTGGATCTTGCCTTTTCCCTGGCCGAACTGGCCTGTTTCGACGAAAAGAGCCATGAATATGTGCTGGAAAAGGGAACCTATTGGCTGCTTGTAGGCAGCGATTCCCGGAATACCGTGCCGGCTGCGTCCCTGCAGGTACAGGAAGAGATCATTCTGGGCAGGTCTGACGCCCGGGTCGGATTGCTGCCGGTGAACGAAGGGAAAATAAGCTTTCTCCGTGCGGAGGAGGAGCATTGCAATCCAGGTGCTCCCGTTCAGGAACTTGTGGTTGCCCCGGAATGGGTCAAAGCCGCCGCAAATGGACACCGCTCCTTTGACTTCTCCGTTCCGGCGGAAAAATCCACCCTGCGGGACGTGAAAGAAGGGCGGACTTCCATGGAAGCCTTCCTGAATCAGTTTTCCCCGGAAGAGCTTGCAGCGCTGATGGTGGGGTTCGGGCCCGGCCTGCCTTTCTCCGGTATCGGCGCCAAGAATGCCCCCAGCACAATCCAGTATCCGGATGGCACGGATATTGCCTGTTCCACCAACGAATATGCCCACAAGGGATATATGAATCCTGCCATCCTGAAATTCGGCATTCCAAGCGCCAACTATATGGACGGTCCCGCCTCCGTGGGACTGACCGCCTGGCCGACAGGCCTGATACTGGCCTGCACTTTTGATCCGAAGGCAGTTTATGAATTCGGTGCCGCGATCGGCCAGGAGGCTGAATTGCAGCATGTGGACAGCTGGCTCGGGCCCGGATGCAACCTGATCCGCAATCCCCTGGAAGGCCGTGCGTTCGAATATTTCAGTGAAGATCCCTGCCTGGCGGGCGTGATGGCTGCCGCTGCAGTGCGCGGAGCGCAGGAAAACAACCGGGTCAGCGCCTGCCCGAAGCACTTTGCGCTGAATGAGCAGGAAACATATCGCCGCGGCAGCACAAAAAAGCGGATTGACGCGGTGGACTCCATCGCAGAGGGACGTACGGTCCGGGAAATCTACCTGAAGCCTTTTGAAATCGCAATCCGCCGCGGCGCGCCCCGCACCGTGATGACCTCCTTCAACAAAATCAACGGCACCTTTGCCGGGAGCCATCCGGGTTTACTGCTGGATATCCTGCGGAAAGAATGGGGATATGACGGCGCATTGGTCACCGACTGGGGAGATATGGATGTTGTCTTGGACGGCGCGGATTCAGTGCATGCCACGGATGTCGTCATGCCCGGCGGCCCGCCGGTGATTGCGCAGGTCCTGAAAGGCTACCATGAAGGAAGGGTCAGCCTGGAAGACATGAAAACCACCGCGGCTTACCTGCTGAATTTCGTCATGCATACCGCCGCCTTTGACCGGTATCTGGAATAAGGTTGTTCTGAACAGATGGATTCAGGCAGTATCCTGGTAGTATTTTCTGTATTTTTGCAGTTTTTTGTATTTTGCTGTGACAGCCCGCCGGCTGCGTGCGTATGAAAAGTTGCTGCAGGTAAAACCGGGATCATGGCGGATCCTGCGGGCAGATGGAAAAATAAGTTGGTTCAATAACGAAGGAGGTTTTATTTCATGAAGAAACTGTTTTCCCTGCTCTTGGTGCTCTGTTTGGCTTTCACTGCCGTCTCTGCGCTCGCGGAGGAAGCGAACAGTGCTGATTACCTGGCTGAAAACCCGGAGGCGAAGCCCTTTGATAGTATCTGGGTCGCGGATGACAGCGACTGGCTTGTAGAGGTCTTTATTGAGGATGACGGCCCCCGGATCGGCGTAATCCACAGGCTGGAAGGCAAACGCGATATGTGGGAATACGCCTGTTCGCTGCAGGGCAAAACCCTCGTCAGTGCTCCCTTCGGCCTGCACTATCTTGAAGACATCAGCTCAGGCGACTGGGACAAAACCTATTATGAAGACGGGGAAGCCGAATTCTCCATCAACGAGGCCGGCAAACTCATCTGGACGGATAAAAAGGAAGATGCCGGCAAAGGCCTTGAATTTGAAAAGATCGGCAGATTCTGCGGCACCCGCTGGATGAAAGGGGCTGACACTGAGGTCATTTTCTACGATTGGTACGACGGTGAATATGACATCCGGGTATATCAGTATGGTACTGACAGGGAAATCCTGAAGGACGCCATCCTGAAGGGCACCTACGATGCCGCTGCCGATACTGTCACTGCGCAGGGTGAATTCGACGGTGAAGAACCCATGGTCATCACATTTTCCTATGATGCGGAGAATAATGTGGTCTGGACCGAGAACGGCCTCAGCACGACCCTTGAATACAGCTTCTATACTGACTGATCGGGTTTTTTCCCTTCCGCCGGGGCCCTGCTGCCCCGGCGTTTTTCTGTTCCGGAAACAATCCTCCGTCGGGATCCCTTCCCTGTTCAGTCAGTTCCGGTTCATCGTTTTTCCCGCATCGCCCGCAGGCAGCGCCTTACTGCCTTTGGGCTACCACTTCGATTTCAACCAGTCCGCCCTTGGGCAGCCGGGACACTTCGACGCAGCTCCTGGCAGGCTTATGATCGCCGAAAAACGAGGCGTATATTTCATTGATAACAGGAAAGTCGGCCATGTTTGTAATAAAAACAACCGTCTTGACCACATCTGTTATGTCCAGGGCTGCCTCTTCAAGGATTGCCCTGATGTTTTGCAGCGACTGCCTGGTTTGGGCCTCGATCCCTTCCGGTAAAGCGTTTGCCGCAGGATCAATGCCAAGCTGTCCGGAAGTGAAAAGCATTCCTCCGGCAAAAACCGCCTGTGAATATGGGCCAATAGCTGCCGGGGCCTTTTGCGTCTGGATGATCTTTGTTGACATATCCTCTGTTTCCTCCTGTTCTGTGCAGATAGGGGTATTATGCCATAAGGAAAAAAGCCTGGTCAATCGTTTCCTATCATTTTGATAGGCAAATATGTTCCCTGGAAGAACGAGCCGGGCAGCATAATCCCCCAAAAAGCACCCAGGAAAATTGTTCTTCATGTCAAATCGGTTCCATGGTATACTTTCTCCGGGATGCAGGGCAGTTGAAGCGAATGCCAAAGGCCTGCACCGCGGAGGAGCCATGAAGATCGTATGTTTATTCCCCGGGATTGGATATACCTGTGATAAGCCGCTTCTGTATTACAGCTGGAAAATGTTTGCCGCACACGGCTGGAAAGTCGTTCCTGTTCCGTATGGCGGTTTTCCCTCCGGCGTAAAAGGAAATGCGAAGAAAATGGAGAAATGCGCTGAAATGGCGCTGGACCAGGCGGAGGAACTGCTGAAGGATATTGACTGGAGCCTGTATGATTCCATTCTGTTTATTTCCAAAAGCGTGGGAACTGTGGCGGCATGTGCTTATTCGGCTAGGCATCGTATTCCTTGCCGGCACGTTCTGTTTACCCCTGTTGAAGCTGCGTTTTCCTTCAGGATAAAGGATGCAATCGTATTTCACGGCACAGCCGATCCCTGGGCGGACAGCGATATGGTCAGGACCGCCTGCCGGGATGCCGGGTTCCGGCTGTTTATCACCCCGAACGCAAACCACTCCCTTGAAACGGGCGATATTGATACAGATATTGATACCATAAAATCAACAATGAAGATCGTACGGGAATATGCAGAAGAAGATCATAAATGACGCAATGGAGTATGCCCGGTTGCTGTTCCGCGGAAACAGCGACGGCCACGGCTTTGACCATACACTGAGGGTTTACCGCACCGCCATGGAAATCGCTGATTCTGAGCCGGATTGCGACAGGCTGGTTGTGGCCCTTGCGGCGCTGCTCCATGATGCGGACGATTACAAACTCTTTAAGACAGAGAATAACGCGAACGCAAGGGCGTTCCTGGATTCGCAGGATATTGACAGGGACACAGCCGACAGGATCTGCACAGCCATCAATGCTGTGTCATTCAGCAGGAACAGGGACAGGTGCCCGGAGCTGCTCGAAGGAAAAATCGTCCGGGATGCTGACAGGCTGGATGCGATTGGTGCCATAGGCATCGCAAGGACATTTGCATACGGCGGGAAGCATGGCAGGACGCTGGATTCGTCCATTGGGCATTTTCATGAGAAACTGCTTTTGCTGAAGGATATGATGCATACGGATAAAGCAAGGGAACTTGCCGGAATCCGGCATGCCTATATGGAGGATTTCCTTCTGGAATGGGAAAAGGAGACCGCCGGGAAAGATGATTGATGCTTCGAATCCATCGGATTAAAAACGCTGATCCGTCCGGATCAGCAGGCCCCTATATGAATGCTGTAAAAAAAGAATCGTTTGAAGGTTTTTCAGAAATAGCTGACTTTGATGCGTTTCCCCATCTTCTTCAGCGCTTCCGACAATTCCTGCACAAGGTTCATCTTGATATTGAAGTTAATGGACAGGTTGGGATTCTGGTGCGCGGGATTAATCGCCTTGCCAACGTAAAAGTTGATATCGGTAGCTTCCTCAAACAGTAGGCGGCTGATCAGGGAGGCCCCGTCCTTCCCGTAGCTCCAGTCTTCGTAATGCTTGTTTTCACCGATGTAGTCCTTGGCGTATTCCACCACGCGGTTCACGGTAATCACGCCTTCGGTCACCAGGTCGACCCTTTCCAGGTAAGCAATCGGCGGAATGTCGCCTGTAAAATCCAGCGAAGCGCGCAGGGGCTTGTTCAGCCATTTGGCAGCAATGGAGGATGTGGTGCCTCCGTAAATGATACGCTTGCCTTCCTTGGCGAAGAACAGGCTCATCCGCCCCTTTTTGTTATGCACGGATGGCGGCCGCAAATTGTTCTGTACGTCTCACGGATACAGCCGACTGTAAAGGATTCTACGTTTCGTCAAAAAAAAAGTTGACAAATTATACGAATATGGTATTCAGTTAGGATAAGGGGTCGGATACAATGAGGATGCAGCAAACGATCAGGCTGATGCACAGCCGGAACGGAGGAATTGCAAATGTATTACACGATCCCGGTAAACAGCGTGAATGCCGGCGCCGTTCGGACAGGCAGCACAAAGATCGAAGGAAAAACTGACAGGGGAAGCATATGGAAAACAAACTTGCTGAGAATATACGCAGTTATCGCAAGGGCCTGGGACTTACGCAGGAACAGCTTGCGGAACGCCTCGGCATCACGCTGGGCGCGGTTTCCAAATGGGAGAGAGGAAGCTCTGAACCGAATCTCCCGTACATCATGGAACTCGCAGAGCTATTTCATGTATCAGTGGATGCGCTGATCGGCTTCTCTATGCGGGGAAGTGACGCGGATACGGAGGCGGAGCGGATCGAAGGGCTGAGCAAAAATGCGTCGCTCTGGAAGATTGCCGAAGAATACGGGAACGCGTTGAAAAAGTTCCCCAACCATTTCCGCATCGTGTTAGGAGCTGCGTTGGTCAACCAGCAGATCGGCGTGCAATACAAGCAGGATACAGCGCTGAAAAAGGCGCTGGATCTGTTCCGGCACTCCATAGACCTGCTTCCTCAGAACCGGTATAATCCGGAGATCAACGAAGCTCATTTGCGGAATAATATAGCCGGGTGTTATGCTGCCCTGAAAAACTACAGTAAAGCCATTGAGGAATATAAGAAGAATAACCTTACCGGCAACAACGACGCGAGGATCGGCTTCCTGTATGCCCTGTATGAAAAGAAGCCTGAAGAGGGAATCCGGTTCACGAAAAGGGCTTTTTTCAAAAATGTCAGTGATATGGTCACCGTCATGTCGGGATATGTGTCCTGTTATATCTCCACAGCCCGGTATGACCAGGGCATCCGCGCGGCAAAGTGGACGATCTGCTTTCTTGAAAGCCTCAGGGAGGATTCGTGCCGGCGTACCTATTTTGACAAGATTAGCAGCCTGTTTTATCTGTCCCTTGCCATCCTGCAGGATGGCAAGGGGATGCCCGAAGAATCAGAAGGAAGCCTGCGTACAGCCGTCCGTATGGCAGCAGCCTTTGACGCCAATCCGACTTTCTCGCTGGAAAATGTAATTCTTCTGGACTGTGCGGAAGAACAAAGTGTTTATGATTTAACCGGAGTTACCGCCATAGACGGGCTGAAGAACTCTGTCGAGGAATTCTCCCCCTTTGTGTCCGACGCATTCAGGACAAGGTTCAGCCGCGAAATTGAAGCTGCAGACTGCCATGCGTCATCGCATGGGGGTATGCCGGAATCCGTGGAAAACAGTTAAACCGTATTTATTGAAAGGAGTTGAACCCATGATCCAATTCAGGGACGGCTATTATGCCGACATCCGGGTGGAGGACCGGAGCAGGACTGTGATTTCATACAAGGCGGGAGCGCTGGAGGAAATGCAGAACCGTAAGGAAAAGCAGGCTTTCCTGCGCGTTTACGACGGGAAACTGTGGTATTACGCATCCACGACGGACATCGGCCGCCTGCAGGAAACGCTGGACGGGCTTTATGCCGCCGCAGAGGAGAATCCGGACATCCTGGAGGATCCTGTAGTCAAACGCTTTGAAAAGAACAGGGACAAACTGTATACTTTCGCAGGCTGCTCCGTGCGGGAAATCCCGCTGGCCGAAAAACAGCAGCTGCTGCTGAGCTTCCTGCCGATCCTTACGGAGGATTCCTGCGTGGTCCTGCCAACGGGAACTTACCTCGACCGCAACAGTACCTTTCATTTCATCTCCAGCCTCGGCGCCGACATCGAATATGACTACCAGACCTGCGGAATTGTCTTCGGTTTCAGTATGGCGGAGGGTGAAAAGCAATTCCAGGGATCCTGGGAGAAGGGCGGAACACGCTTTGAGGAGATGGCCGGCATCGGCGGGGAACTCCGGGAGGCCGTCCGGGAGCAGGCGGCGTTCCTGCGCAATTCCGTGCCGGCGGAGGCCGGGAAATATCCCGTGGTGCTGTCGCCGCAGGCAGCAGGCGTATTTGCGCATGAATCCTTCGGCCATAAGTCCGAATCGGACTTCATGCTTTCCGACGAGTCCATGAAGAATGAATGGCAGCTGGGAAAGGCGGTGGGCTCGCCGATCCTGTCCATTGCCGAATGCGGCAGCATCGTCGGTTCCGGATTCGTTCCCTATGACGACGAGGGGACGAAGGCGAGGAAAAACTACCTGATCAGAAACGGCGTGCTGGCAGGCCGGCTGCACAGCGCCATGACCGCCGCTGCGCTGGATGAAGGACTGACCGGCAACGGGCGGGCAATCGACTGCGCCTTCGAACCCATCGTCCGCATGACCACCACATATATCGAAGGCGGAGACCTCGATTTTGATGAGCTCATCGCCCCGATCAAAAAAGGCTATTTCATCAAGACGATCAACCACGGCAGCGGTATGAGCACCTTCACCATCGCGCCAAGCGTATCCTACGAGATCGTGGACGGGAAGCTCGGACGCCCGGTGCAGATCAGCGTAATTACGGGCTCCGTATTTGAAACCCTCGGCCTGATCGACGGGCTGACGAAGGATGTGGAGCTGCTGTCCTTTGTGGCCGGCGGCTGCGGCAAGATGGAGCAGCGCGGACTTCCGGTCGGCTTCGGCGGCCCGTACGTACGGGTCTCCTCCATGAACGTACAGTGAGGGCAAAAAGATGGAAAAAGAATTCTTGAAAGAGACACAGCATACCATCACGTTAAACGTAACCGCGGGGCAGATCGACAGCTACCGCGAGCTGGAAAAAACGACCGGCACCGTCCGCGTATATGAAAACGGGTGCATCGGCGTGGCCGGCTGCCTGGGAGAACCGGACGAGGAAGCGCTGACCGAGCAGGCGAAGGAAGCCCTTGCCTTCGGCATTC
>CAMMYM010000016.1 GCA_946527725.1 uncultured Clostridia bacterium | reverse complement strand
CAGCCCGATCCTTTTGAGGACGTACTTCCCCATGGGATTTCTCCTTTCCGGGATGCGGATTGTTCCGGTTTCCGCGGTCTCTGCAGAAATGCGACAACGATGGAGCCGGTCTCCCGGCTCCATCGTTGCGCAGGATTAACGCAGCTTATTCAGCAGCGGTTTCAGCAGGAGCTTCTTCTGCAGGAGCAGCTTCCGCAGCGGGCGCAGCTTCCATTTCAAATGCGTCATACGCAGAGTAGTACAGGCCGCTCTGGGTATTTCCGTTGAACTCCATGTCATAGTAGAAGTCGAATCCGGTGGAACCGGTGGGGTTCGCGGACGTGCCGTTGCCGGTAGCGTAAACAGCCGCCAGTTCAGCGGGCACGGTGAAGGTAACGATCAGCTTGCCGTTCTCTTCGGCCGCGGTGAATTCCACTGCTTCTTCTTCGTACTGGCCGTCGCCGTTGTTGACGCGCTCGTAGTCGCAGCAGACAACGTTCGTAGCATTGATCTTGGTGATGTCCGGCAGGGTGCTGGTCACAGCGAAGGAACCGGTGTAGCTGCCGTCTTCATTCTTCACAATCTTCGTGTATTCGATGGCCACGGTGGGCTTGTTGGCGCCCTTGGCGATGATGGCGTTGCCGTTGACCGCCTTGTACAGGCCGTCGAAGCTGTAGCGCTGTCCGTTGTAAACCAGCGGATACACTTCAGGATCGTTGGTGTCGGTGCCCCAGTTCAGGGTGAAGTTGCCGGAAATCTCAGGATCGCTGGACAGGACGGACACGAAGCCGATCGGGTCCATCGCGTTGCCGGAGATCGCGCCAAAGCCCAGGTCATACTGGCCGGTCATCAGCTTGTTGTAGTACACGTCGCTCCATTCGTTGCCAACCCAGAAGTCAACCTTCAGCTGGTATACGCCGCCGCAGACGCTCTCGTCGTTGAACGCTGTCTCGAAGTAGTTCTTAATTTCGTTGTGGCTCTCTTCCTCGTCGGTCGGATACATCCAAGCAATTTCGAAATTGATGATGGTGGGTTCTTCCTTCGTGCCGGGCTTGTAGGCGCCCTGCGCTTCCAGCTCGGTCAGGGCAACACGGAAGTAGTCGCGGGCCAGCTCCAGGGAGTAGCCGTTTCCGTCGGTGTCGTCCAGCAGGGTCTCGATGGCCTTCTTATGGGCCTCCGTGGAGGAGTAGGAAATGCCGTTTTCCGGATCGGACAGGTAAGCGGACGCCAGGTATTCCACGGACGGGATATTGCCGCGGGCGTTGGCGTAGGACAGGCGGTCGATGGAATAGCTCAGGGCCTGGATGAAGTGGCGGTTGCTCATCACCGGCTTCAGGGGCCAGTAGTCATCCTTCATGGTCTGCTTCACAAAGCCGTTCTCGCCGAAGAGGTATTCCCAGGTCTCCGGATCGGTGGCATTGACGTTGAGCTTGAAGTTGGAGGAACCGGTGGTGGTCCGGGTCCGGGGGTCATTGCGGTACTTGTCCAGTTCTTCCTGCGGGATCCGGCCGGAAGCATCGAAATGATCCGCCAGGAACTCCTTCAGCACGGCCATGGTGTCATCCTTCGCCGCGGGGAAGATCTTGATGTGGACGCCGGGGATGGCGTACTTGGTATCAGCAAATACGTAGTTCGGGTTCTTGGCGTAAACGATCTGCTGGTCCTGATCGTACCGCTCCATGTAGTAGGCGCCCAGGGACAGGCTGTTGTCCAGGGGGCTCTCGGTCTTGTCGGTGTTGTAGCCCAGCAGGAACTGCGGGGTCACCAGGTCGACAAATTCCTGGGGAAGGGGCGGGCAGACGCCGAAGGTCAGGAGGTAGTACATGGCGTAGAAGCGCTCCTGCTCCTCAACGTAGGTCACCTGGAAGTAGGACTTGCCGTCCTCTTCGTAGGTCTTGATGCCGACGTTGGCCCACAGCTCTTCGTTGTAGCCCTTCTCGGTGCCCTGATAGAATTCCTTCATGCCGGCGATCGCGCCGTTGGTCTTGTTGGCGGATTCAGTTCCGCGGTAGAAGCCGTTCGCCTGGGTCAGCATGACCTTCCACGGTACCTCGTAGTCAGCCAGTTCCACGGGCCGGTCGTTGAAAGCCTTGCGGCTCTCGATTTCGGAAGCGGTCTTGTACTTCAGGCCGTCCGCACCGGTGCGGACTTCCCAGCGCCAGGTGGTGGCAAATCCGTCGCCGTCTTCATCGTTGACCGCCACGGGCTTTTCCTTTGCCAGCTCGGGGACCCAGTCATAGCCGTCCTTGGTCTCGTTCATGAAGTTGGTGAAGTGTTCCGCGAACATGTAGCTTGCCAGGTCGGAAACCTCGGAGCCCTGGTCGTTCATGACGTTCATGGTGCCGGGGTCGGCGGGGTTGTAGGTGTGGTAGTAGCGCTTCCAGGCTTCGTTCTCTTCATAGTCCAGGTCAGCGGTCAGGTTGCCCTCCGCCAGGACGCCGAAGCCGTATCCGGGAATGTAGTTTTCCGTTCCCAGGGTCACGCGGGGATTGTACATCACGTAGCTGCCGCTCTCGGTCATGGTGATACCGGTGATTCCCTTCAACACAGCGTACTGCTCCAGCAGGCCCAGTACATTGGTACGCTCGGCGTTGCCGGACTTCTTGAAGTTGTAAAGTCCGTCCGCCAGCGGGATTGCGTCGCTGATCGCCTTGAAGGCGTCGTTGTAGGCGGCTTTTACGTCCGCCACAGTGCCGGCCGCGTCGATAGCGGCGTCACCGGCTTCCTTCGCAGCGGTGACCGCTGCGTAGGTTTCGTCTTCCAGCTGGTCTTCGATGGAAGCAACCAGTACGTCCAGGTCATGCTTGATGTAAGCCTTGAATTCATCGGCTTCCATGTAAGCACCGTCCCAGGCGGGGGCTTCCGCGAACGCGGCGGTCATGCCTGCGATCATGCAGAGAGCCAGCACCAGAGCCAAAAGTTTCTTCATGTTCTTTTCCCTCCGTTTTATTTTTTTATACGGGCTTTCCGCCCGGATAAAACGAGTAAAAATTTTCGCCGGTGAGGATCTTGGTCCGCCGGCGGCAGGCTGGGATATCCAGATAATTAAAATTACTTAAGGATAATATCACAAAATGTCTGTATTTGTAAATCCTTTTCTGTGCCCTGTCCGGTTTCGCAGCGTTTTTGGACAGTCCGTACAGATTTGACTTTTTCACCGCCCTGTATACAATGGGACTGGAACAATCAAACCGGAACTCCGGTCATTCTCCATGAAAGGCGTGTTGCGGATATGCCCTGGGCCATTCGGAAAAGCACTCCCGCCGGAAGTCCCCCTGTCGCCGGCAATACAGCAACCGGCGTTCTGAAGTGGATCGCACTTCTTTTCATGTTCATCGACCACAGCGGCAAGGTCATCTTCAACAACAACCAGGACCTGCGCCTCCTCGGCCGCATCGCTTTCCCGATCTATATCTGGTGCCTGATCGTCGGCCTTGAGCGCACCCGCAGCGTCCCGCGCTACCTGCTGCGGATCCTGCTGGTCGGCTTCTTTTCCCAGCCGCTCTACGTCCTGGCCCTGGATAACCAGGGGCATCTCGGCGTCCTGCTGACCAGCCTGCTGGCTCCGCTGGCAGAAGGTTTCTCCCTGGACGGGCTGTGGCTGGTGACCAAAGCGCTCTTCTTCACAAAGCCGAACATTTTCCTGACCCTGTTCCTGGGGCTTGCCGCCCTGTGGGGGATCCGGGAAAAGAAATGGCTCAGCCACCTCTGGGCGCCCGCCGCCGCGGTCATCATGGCCACCGTGCTGAACGTGGATTACGGCTGGAAGGGCATTGTCCTGATGATCATGATGTACGCCGCACGCGGCAGCCGCCCTGCCCTCGCCGCGGTAATGACGGCCTTCTTCATGTACTGGGGCACTGCGTATAAGCTCACAAATTCCATCTGGGGGATCTCCTTTGACGTGGCCCGGCTGCCGAACTGGCTTTCCGGCCCCCTCGGCGCTTTCCTCCGCCTGGAGACCTACGCCCTGCTCTCGCTCCCGTTCATCCTCTTCCGCTTCCCGAGGGACCTGCGCATGCCCAAGTGGGTCGGTTACGCGCTTTACCCCGGGCATCTCGTGATCCTGGTCCTCCTTAAGCTTGCGATCTTCCGCTGAAGCGGATTCTGTTTCTTCTCTTAACCCTTTCATTCACAGGGATCTTTATAGATCCGCGGGGAAACCGCGGATGATTGCAAAGAATCCTCCGGAGCACCGGAGGATTTCATTATACCCTTTATTGCTTTGTCCATACACAGCGGATACCGTCAGGCTGCTTCACCTGCCCCGGGTCCTCGCTGCAGTTCAGGCGGATCAGTTCCCAGGCCAGTGCCGCCGCATCCGGCGGCCCTGCCAGGACCGCCTTGTCCACCTTGTTCCGGAAATCCCCGGTGCGGGCGTCAAACCAGGAATGCCGTTTCAGTGTTCCGAGCGTATACGCCCCGAAGCCGTCGCTGAAGCGTTCGCCTGCTGCGAACCGTACGGAGGCGGCGGGGCCCTTCGTTTCCAGTGCCGGCTCCTTGTCCTCCTTCCGCAGGAATGCCTGGAGCGTTTCCGTCTCCCGCAGCATCAGGCTGAATCCGCTCTGTGAGAAAAGCACGCCTTCTGTATATCCGGCCATCCGCAGGTCCGCTGCAACAAGGTCCATCAGATAGGCGTCATGCATCAGGTTCAGGTCCAGGGTCGGTGCTTCCGTTTCCATTTCGGATAGCATCTTCCTGTAATCTTCCGGCAGCCGCAGGCATACCGTAACGGAACCGTCGCCTGCAGCTTCCGTTTCCAGCGTAAGCCCGCTGTCCGGCGCCGTCCACGCGCTGAGCGCTTTCAGGCATTCTGCCTGCTCTGCGTTCACGGACGGGTCGTATGCTGACGGATCATCCAGGTACAGAAGCGTCTGCCATTCGTCATACAGCACGCCTGACAGCATGGAGTAGCCTTCGTTCCTTTCCGTCTTTTCCAGGGCGTCCTTCACGACCTCCGCCAGCACGCCGGTCAGGCTCACCTTCTCCCCTGCCTGTTCGTTGACCGTGGCCAGGTTGGTGATTCCCTCGTAAGTTTCCCGGGCATCCAGGAGCATATAATTCCGGTAAAGCGAATCAGCATAGACTTTCTGCACGGCCGCTGTCAGTTCCCGGATTGCTGCGCTGTCCCCTTCTGCCCAGTACAGCAGCGTCAGTCCGCTCTTGTACAGGACATCCCCGTGGGTATCTCCATAAGAGATCGTCTGGTACCCGCTCTCCCTGTGGCCCATCTGGGAAACGCCGTTCGCAAAAGCGTATACGGCGATTCCTGCGGCCAGGAGGAACAGGACCAGACGAACGATGTTCTTCTTCTCTTTGAACATGGAACCTTCCATCCTTCAGCGGATTAACCGCCGAAGCGTATCTTTTTCGCGGCTTCGATCTCATCCGGGGTGCCGTAAAGCCAGTGGCCGTTGCCCAGGTCCACCAGTTCCGGGTGCTCGTTCTCGCCGTATTCCTTCGGTTCGTATACGAACAGCTTCTTTTTCTTCTCCAGGATCGGATCCGGGATCGGGATTGCGCTCATCAGGGAGTGAGTATAGGGATGCAGCGGATACTGGAACAGTTCCTCCGTTTCCGCCACTTCCATGATCCTGCCCTTGTAGATGACCACGATACGGTCCGAAATGAACCGGACGATGGACAGGTCGTGGGCGATGAACAGATAAGTCAGGCCCCGTTCCTGCTGGAATTTCTTCAGCAGGTTCAGCACCTGGGCACGGATGGATACATCCAGTGCGGAGATCGGTTCGTCCGCCACGATCAGCTCCGGCTCCATCACGATGGAGCGGGCCAGGCCGACGCGCTGCCGCTGCCCGCCGGAGAATTCGTGCGGATAGCGGGTCAGGTGCTCGGGCAGGAGGCCGACGTCATTGATGGCCTTCTCGACTTTCTCCATACGTTCCCGTTCAGAGTTGAAGAGGTGGAAGTTATACAGGCCCTCCGAGATGATATATTCGATGGTCGCGCGTTCATTCAGGGACGCGGCGGGATCCTGGAACACCATCTGGATCTTCCGGATCACTTCCCGGTCCTTCGCCCGGCTCAGCTTGCCGGAGATCTTCTCGCCCTTGAAATAGATGGCACCGTTGGAGCAGGGATTGATACGCACGATGGCGCGCCCGATCGTGGTCTTTCCGCTGCCGCTTTCGCCCACCAGGGAAAGCGTCTCACCTTTATAGATATCGAAGCTGACGTCGGACACGGCTTTGAAACTGGTCTTACCCTGCTTGAAGACCACATCCAGGTGCTGGACGGAAAGCAGCGCTTCGCGGTTGTTGTTCTCCATGCTTACTCTCCTTCCTCCATGTCGCCGTAGATCTGTACCATCTTCTCATGCAGGTTCTGGATATTCTTCGGCGCTTCCGTTTTCGGGGCCCTCGGATCCTGCAGCCAGGTCTTCGCGAAATGGGTCTCGCTGACCTGGAACATCGGCGGTTCTTCCTCCAGGTCGATCGCCATGGCGTAGTTGTTCCGCGGTGCAAATGCATCCCCGGTGATCTTGTTGTACAGGGACGGCGGCGTTCCCGGGATGGAGAACAGCTCCGTGCCCTTTTCGGTCAGCTGCGGCAGGGAGGAAAGCAGCGCCCATGTATAGGGATGCTTCGGATCATAGAAGATCTCCTCGACCGTGCCCAGCTCGACGATCTGGCCGGCATACAGCACGGCAACGCGTTCTGCCACGTTCGCGACGACGCCCAGGTCGTGGGTGATATAGACGGTGGTGAACCCAAGCTCCCGCTGCAGGTCTTTGATCAGGCGGATGATCTGGGCCTGGATCGTCACGTCCAGTGCAGTCGTCGGTTCGTCGCAGATCAGGATCTTCGGCTGGCAGCTCAGCGCGATCGCAATAACGATCCGCTGCCGCATACCGCCGGAATACTGGAAGGGATAATCGTCAAAGCGCTTCTCCGGCTCCGGGATGCCGACCTTTGCCATGATGTCCAGCGTCCGCTGCTTCGCTTCCGCCTGGGAGCACTTCTGGTGCTTCAGGATCACGGTCATGATCTGTTTGCCGATGGTGATAACCGGGTTCAGGCTGGTCATGGGATCCTGGAAAACCGTGGCAATCCGGCGCCCGCGGATCTTCTGCCAGTCCTCGGTGTACTTGACGTTTGCGCAGTCGATCACAGCATAGCCTTCCAGCTGGTTCTCCGATTCATTGACTTCGGTGAATTCCACGTAAAGCACGCTGGTCTGGAACAGTTTCCTGCGGGTATCGCTGTCCAGCAGGTTCTCGCCCTGGAGCATTGCCTTGCGGAGTACGCGGTTCAGCTTCAGGGTATATTTGATCCTGTCTTTCAGAGGATAGCGTCCGGTAGACAGCAGCACGTCGTACGCCAGCTTCCGGTTGCGGGCGATCGTCGCGTCGGACAGCCCGTACGGATTGCCTTCTTTGTCCTTCCTGCTGATCTTTTCCTTGCGCAGTTTCTGCAGCCGGGCAAGCTCGTCCTTGTCCGCCTGCAGTTTCGCGGCATCGTGCCGATACTCTTCAGTCCTCTTTTTGATCAGCTCGGCCTTTTCCGCATTCAGGGCTTCTTCTTTTGCGGACAGCTCCTTCATCTTCGCTTCCGCTTTCCGGATTTCCGGCTGGTCCGCTTCGCTGTGCCTGTCCAGCGTCAGCAAGTAGTTGTTCGTATCCGTCAGGTCGTCGTGCACATCCTTGAAACGGACCCGGAAGGCTTCTTCCTCCTCCTCAGACAGCGACTTGACATGCTTGATATCGGCCTTTTTCTGCCGGATCGCACGGTATTCCTCCGCGCCGCGTTCCGGTACCGAGTACCTGTTGTATTTCCTGGACAGGCGCTCCAGGAACCGCAGGTTCGCCGGGGTCAGCTTGACGTTCGTGTGGGACAGTTCATCATCCGCGAAGATGATGCTGCCTTCGCTGACGTATCCGTTGGAATCCAGCATACCGGCAAAAGTCTTGGTCAGCACGGATTTGCCGGATCCGCTCTCACCCACGATGGCGATGGATTCATTCTCATAGACATCCAGCGAAACATTCCGGATCGCTGTCAGTATGCGGCCGCGGACATTGAACTTGACACTGACGTTCTTCAGGGAAAGGAGGACTTTCCTGTTATTGCTCTTGCTCATAGTCGGCCCTCCTTACATGTGCGTCCTGGGGTCAGAGGCATCCGCCAGGTTCTGTCCCAGAACGTAAAGGATGATGGTGATCGCAGCGGCGATGGCCACCGGCGGCCAGAATTCCCAGGGATAGACCAGGAAAGCACTTTGTGCTTCCTGAATCATACGTCCGAGGGAAGGAACCTCAGCACTCAGGCCGACGCCGATATAGCTCAGGAACACTTCCATGGAAATGTAGCTGGGCAGTTCCGTGGCCAGCAGCGTGACGGTAACGGAGGTCAGGAAGGGCAGGATGTTCTTGGAGATCATCCGCGGGATCGGTGTGCCCAGGCAGCGTGACGCCAGGGAATATTCCCGGTCCCGGATAATCAGCACCTGCGTGCGGAAGAAGTAAGCGATGCTCAGCCAGCCGGTCACCGTCAGGGCAAACACGAAGCTCCAGAAACCTGAGCCGATGATATATACCAGCACAGAGATCATCAGGATGTACGGCACGTTGGCGATGATGTTGTAGACCACCAGCATAATCTGGTCAAACCGTTTGCTGTAGCCCCAGACTGCGCCCAGGATAATACCGATGGTCATATTGATGGTGGCGCAGATCACCGCGAGGATCAGGGATGTCCGCGCGGATGCCATGATGCCGTAGAAGATGGAGTTGCCCATGCCGCCGGAACCCAGGATCCACTTCAGGGAGAAGCCCCCGAAGTATTCCATGGCCGCGGCAGGCGGCAGGTTGAAAGTCTTCGCGTCGGTCACATTCTCGTAAGGCTCATAGGGAGCGATCGCGGGAATGATGAACGCGCACAGCAGGATGACCACGAACACCGCGATCAGGACGATATTGATCTTCTTCCTGAAGAATACGCGGAACACACTGGCCCAGTAAGAATACCGGGGTGCGGTAATCCTTTCGGACTGGATCGTATCCTTGTCAATGAAACGGAACCGGTTGTCCCGGTCGGCGGTTCCGGAAGACTGAACGTTCTGGTGAATCTGCTCAGACATTACCGTCCACCTCCTTTGCTGGATGAGAGCGAGATCCGCGGGTCACACTTGGCCAGCAGCAGGTCGCCCAGGATGACGGAGATAATGGACAGCGTCGTGTAGAACACGGTACAGGCAACGATGATGCCGTTGTCGTGGCCGTTGATCGCGGCGGTCAGCAGGTTGCCGACACCCGGCACGGCGTACACACGCTCGGTGATGATCGCGCCGGTCAGGCAGCCCAGGATGCTTCCGGGAATCCCGTGCACCAGGTAGATCATCGCGTTGGGGGAGATGTGCTTGCGGTAAATCTCCTTTTCGCTCAGGCCCTCCGCCCGGGCGAACTTAACGTAGTCGCTGTTCATCTGGTCGATCATGTACCGCCGCATCCATTTCATCAGGCTTCCGATATCGCGCAGCGCCAGCGAAACGGTGGGCAGCACATAGGCCAGGATCTTGACCTCCGCGTTCGCGAACTTGTACGGCAGGTTGAACAGGCCGGTACCGATCGTCGCGAACAGGAAGATATACGCAAGGGACGGCACCGCCATGATGAAAATGATGTATCCGTTGCCGACCTTGTCCAACAGGCCGTCCTTGCGCCGGGCCATGGCGATGCCCAGCGGCAGGCCGATCATGTAGGCAATCAGCGTCGCAGCCAGGCCGATCACGAAGCTGTTTTCGATCATGGACAGGCCGCTGATCCGGTAGGAATAGTTGGTGTACTGGTCCGGGAACTGCTTCATTTCCGTCTTGTTCCGGGGAGACGCGTTATATGTCAGCGTATGGAAATCGATCGCAGTCTTTGTATACTCGTCCGTTCCCAGTTTCGCGGGATACTGGGTCTCGGTCTTCACCTGCTCGCCCGTCGGTGTATGGATTACATCCGTAATCTCCTGGCCACGGTATTTCGTATAGGAGGTGCCCAGGTTCAGGTGGATGAAGTTCTGGTGAATAAAGGGGAACCGGCCGTCAAAATACAGCAGGTATTTATGGGTCGTGCCCGATCCGACCACGGCGAACATGCCGCTGTATGGATCGTGCTCAAACCGGATATAACGCTCCGTCAGGTTCGGATCCTTGACGTCGCCCGTTGTTTCCACAGTGATGAGATGGGAAATATAATCCCACAGGCGGAGGAAAACACTCTTTTCCTTCACGGATACGAGGTAGCCTTCACCGCCTTTTTTTATCTTGCCCGAAGTGCTGCGGGCAGGCTGCAGGTAATTGACCTTGAAGCCGTCCTTTTCACTCTGCTCAATGAATTCCCGGACGGATTCGTTGTTCATGTATTCGTTCTCGTCCTGGACAATTTCCTTGTCAGCGAGATAGTCAGCGTTCTTGGTATATTCGCTGCCGTAAATTGTTTCATACTTATTTTTCAGGAAGGACGAATAGTCCCTGTAGTCCAGGTATCCGAAGCGCTGGTATTGCCCGTACTCATACATGGACCTGTCGTTCAGGCTCTTTTTGTTCCAGACGTCGTCTGTCTGGAATATGACGTTTTTGTTGATCAGCGAGTAGATGAGCAGCATGACGGTGACAATCACCACCAGCAGCGAGAAGACGGAAAACAGGATCCGCCGCAGCATATACCTTTTCATCAAAGCACCAACTTAACTCGTATTTTTCTGTCCTCTTTATACCAACAGGGGGGAAGCGGCGGAAACGCCGCTTCCCCGGTGTGGTCAAAACCAGATGGTTTCCTTTAAATATGGATTAATAGTCAATGCCGATGACCTTCAGCATGTAGCCGTTGACTCCGAAGGTATCCAGGTAGGTGCAGGGATCACCGAAGTCGGGGCCCCAGCCGGAACCGTAGAAGAAGTCGAAGTTGCCGGCTGCACCGGTGGTGGCACGGTATCCGGAAGCGTAGAAGTCTTCGGAAGTGGTAGCTTCAACCATGTTGATGACCACGTTCTCAGTGCCCAGAGCCGCCTCGACAACCTGCTTCACAGCGTTGATCTGGGCAACCTGGGTGGAGTTGGCGGAATAGTAGTTAATATCGATGGTGATGGGCCAGGAAACGGTGTCGCCCAGCTCTTCCTTCGCCCTGGCCAGGTAAGCCTTGGCCTTGTCAGCGTTGTACCAGCCGTTGACAGCGTCTGCCACGATGATGTACTGATCTTCAGGAACACCGTCAGCCGCTTCGAGCTTGCTCAGGTAGTACTGGACCATATCGCCGTAGAAGGTACCGGCTGCGAATTCCTTGCCGTCGGCATCCGTGGTCGCGTTCTCAAGGGACACGAACTGCGGATGGGTGTACATATTGCGCAGGTTGGACAGCTTCAGTTCCTCACCGTTGGCCACGGCATTGTAGGTAGCCTGGTCGAAGGCGAACAGGAACGCCTTGCGGAAGTTCTTGTTCATCAGGGCGGTGTGGGTATCGATCTTCTGCTGTTCGGTCTTGGGGGAAGCCACAGCGCCGCTCTCCAGGGCGAAGGTGCCGCGGTTCAGGTTCAGGCCGCCGAAGTAGGTGGTGGATTCGGTATCGGTGACATAAGCGTACTTTTCGAAGTTGCCGTCTTCCACAGCCAGGGCCATGGTGCCATTGGCAGCGCGCAGCGCCACAGCAGCGTAAATGCCGCTCACGGTGTCGTCGTAGTACTGCTTCATGTTCTCACCGTTGTCGTAGATCCAGGTGATGCTGTTCAGGGTCACTTCATCAGCCTTGTAGTAGTTCTCGTTCTTCACCAGGTCGATTTCGGAATCGGCGTTCAGCTTGGTGAGGAGGAACGGGCCGCAGTAAACCTGGCTGGACACATCGGTGCTCTTGCCGAAGGTGTAAGCCGCGGTATCGGCGAAGGCAGCTTTGTATTCTTCAATGCCGAATACGCCGCCATGGCTCGTGTACCAGTCTTCGCAGATCGGCAGGAAGCAGCTGTAGGTCAGCATGGTCATGAAGTAGGGGATATCGCCTTCCAGCGTGATAACCAGGGTCCGGTCATCGGGAGCCGCGTAACCGACATCGTCGAAGGAGCCGCCCGCCAGGTATTCGGAAGCGCCCTTCACAACGCCTTCAACCAGCCACTCGAGGCCGGCAGCGGCGTCCAGCATGTGATGGAAACCGGCAACGAAGTCACCGGCGACCACGTCGGCATATTCTTCGCCTTCGGAGGTGTACCACTTCACGCCTTCACGGATCTTGAAGGTGTAGGTGGTGCCGTCTTCGGAAACTTCCCAGGATTCAGCCAGCGCGGGCTTCATCTGGTTGAGGTTGTTGTACTGCACCAGGCCGTCAACCGTGTTCACGGTGATCTCGGTGTCGCTCTGGGAAGAGGTGTTCAGCCAGTCCAGGGTCACAGGAG
Organism: uncultured Clostridia bacterium; assembly: GCA_946527725.1. Taxonomy (GTDB): domain Bacteria; phylum Bacillota; class Clostridia; order Christensenellales; family Aristaeellaceae; genus Aristaeella. The sequence goes on along the minus strand of CAMMYM010000016.1, from coordinate 10,510 downwards.
CGGTGGAGAAGGTGGTCTTATAATCGCTCTGTATCTTATGGCCCTTCGCGGTCAGGATCCCGGCGGGATCATACTCGCCTTCACCGGCGACAGCCTTGTTCCAGGCGTCCATCAGCTCGGCGCGCTCGGCGGGCGTGATGAACTCATCGGAAAGAACCAGGCCGAACAGGCGGTCGTCGTCATTGCCCCACTGCACATAAGGAACAGTGCGGGGAGCGATGCGGCTGATCTGGTAGGCACCGCCGCGGGTGGTGGTGGGAACCATCACGGCGCTGTCCAGCAGCGCAGCTTCAGCCTGCGCATACAGCACAAAGCGTTCGTCGTTGGTTGCGGCAGCCTTGGCAGCCTTCATCATCTCATCATAATCGCCGAGAACGGCCATGTAGATGTCCTCGTCTTCAGCGCGCTCGTAGGTAGCGCCTTCAGCGAACGAGCCCACGACGCCCAGCATCATGACGAGAGCCAGGACCAGGGAAAGAAGTTTCTTCATGGTTTCAGTCTCCTTACATAGTATTTTATTACACGGGCTTCCGCCCGGATAATACGGTCACGAAATACGCCTCTCGGCCCACCGTCCACCATCGTTCAGTGTTCAGTTGCATAAAATGCTTTGATAATATACCACATGCCCCGTCCGTTTTGCAACGGGTTTTCGTCCGGAAACGTTACCATGCGCGTATTCATTTCGTTTCCTGAATACAGAATGCAGGATTTTCAAGCACTTGGACGGTTTTGTACGTACAATTAAAAGTTCCAAAAAACAGGAAAAAAACAATCGTGTGCCGTGAATTGACTTTCCTTTGCCGCGCCTGTACAATAATTCTGTTATGACGTCTGAAAGCTCACAAATACACAGTCAGGCTTTTGGAAAATGAAAAAGTCCGGAAGGAGAGATCCTATGAAAGCACCTTTTTCTTCCTATCTGTCCGGTATCGCGCCCGGGCTGAAGGAACTTGTTGCCCTGCTGCGGAAAACGTATGACTACGTTTCCGTGCTGTCCGCGGATTCCGTAGGTTTCTCGGTTGCCATCTCCCAGCGGTCCAAATCCGTTTCCCGCCAGACCATGACCACCGAACGGGGCACCGTGGTCCGCGTGTACAGGAACGGGCTGTACGCCGAATCCGCCTTCACCGGCTTTGATCCGGAAAAGGCTGCGGAGAAATATGAAGAGATCGTGAAGGAGCTGGACGCCCAGCTCCGCCTGCTAGAGGCTGCGGGCGTGGAACCCTATGAAACCGGGATCCTGCCGGATGAACCGCGCACCGTCTTTGCCGAAATGGAGGCCGGGATCCTGCCGGAGGATGCGGATATTGCCGCCCTGGTGGAAAAGCTGTCCGCCGTATCCGGAAAGGGCATGGAGCAGGGCAAGGAAAAGGGCCTGAACATGATCGACTTTATGGTCCGTGTTTCCTCGACCCATGTATGCAAGATGTTCCTGACGGAAAAACAGGACCTGCGCCAGTCCTACGTCTACAGCGACGGCATGGCCGGAGCCCTCGTCGCATCCCGGGAGCGCACGGAGATGGCCTACACCTCCCTGTCCGGCCGGAAGGGCCCGGAACTGTTCGAAACCATTGAGGAGAAAATCCCCGAAGCCCTGCGCATCGCGAAGGACCTCGTTTCCGCCGAACGCGTCGTACCCGGTGAATACGACGTAATCACTGCCCCGGAAGTCACCGGCCTGATCGCCCACGAAGCCTTCGGCCACGGCGTGGAGATGGATATGTTCGTCAAGGGCCGTGCCCTGGGCGCCGATTATATCGGCAAGCGCGTCGGCTCCGACAGGGTGACCATGCACGAAGGCGCCCTGTGCGCCGAGGACGTGACCTCCTACGCCTTCGACGACGAAGGCACCCCCGCCGGGGACGTGACGGAGATCGACCATGGCATCCTGCGGGCCGGCATCTGCGACGCCCTGAGCGCCCTGCGGCTGGGCGTGCAGCCCACCGGCAACGGCAAGCGGGAGAGCTTCTCCCACAAGGTCTACACCCGCATGACGAATACGCTCTTCGATTCCGGCACCGACACCCTGGAGGAGATGATCGCCTCCATTAAAAAGGGATACCTGCTCGAGGGCATGCAGTCCGGCATGGAGGATCCCAAGCACTGGGGCATCCAATGCATCCTGGACCGCGGGTATGAGATCATCGACGGAAAGCTCACCGGCAAGGTTGTCTCCCCGCTGGTCATGACCGGCTATGTGCCGGACCTGCTGGGCTCCGTCTCCATGGTTTCCGGGGACCGCGGGGTCTTCGGCGCCGGCGCCTGCGGCAAGGGCCACAAGGAATGGGTCAAAGTTGCCGACGGCGGCCCCTATCTGAAAGCGAAAGTGAGGCTGGGATAATGGCTGAAATAAAAAACACAGCGCTGGATACGCTGCTTGAAGTACTGAAATCCTCCGGGGCGGACGCCTGGGAGGTCACGGACCGGGAAGAGGCCGGCTGGGAGTTCTACTTTATCCGCCATCGGCTGGACCAGCACCGGGCAAAGAATGTCCGCTCCTTCTCCGTGAAGGTGTACCGGAAGTTCGGGGAGTTCCTCGGTTCCGCTGCCGCGGAGATCGCCTGCGATGCTTCCGCGGACGAGATGCGGCGCACCGTCGAAGGCCTGCGCTCCGACGCGTCCTACGTCCGCAATCCCTTCTATACGCTCAACAAGCCCTGCAAGGCGGACGGGGGCGCAGCCCAGGAAGCGCCGGACCTGGAAGCCATCAGCGGGGATTTCCTCCGCGCCATGGCCTCCGCCCCCGAGACGGATACGGAAGACCTGAACAGTTATGAGATCTTCGTCAGCCGGATCCGCACCCGCTTCCTGAACAGCGAAGGCATTGACGTGACGGCGGTCTATCCCTCCTCCATGGTGGAGGTCGTCGTCAACGCCCGGAAGGACGGCCATGAGATCGAGCTGTACCGCCTGCTGAATTCCGGCACCTGCGATCGGAACCAGCTGGTGAAGGAACTGGCCGAGACCCTGGCCTACGGCCGGGACCGGCTGGCCACTTCCCCCACTCCCGCGCTGGAAAAGTTTGACGTGGTCTTCTCCACGGATCCCGCGAAGGAACTGTACTGGTACTTCATTGACCGGCTGAACACCTCCTCGGTATACCGCGGCATCTCCGACTGGAAGCCCGGCGATACGGTGGCCCCGGCCAGCCTGACCCTGAAGGCCGTGAAGTACCTGCCGAACTCTTCGAAGAACGCCGCCTACGATCCGGAAGGCGCGCCGATCAGGGACCTTACGCTCATTGAAAACGGAAAGGCTGCCGTTTACTGGGGCGGCCGCCAGTTCAGCCAGTACCTGAAGGTGGAGGATTCCTTCCAGGCGTCCAATTTTGCCGTCTCCGGCGGCACGGAGTCCGAAGCGGAGCTTCGCACCGGCGATTACCTGGAGGTCGTGGAATTCTCTGATTTCCAGTGCGATTTCTTCACCGGGGATATTGCCGGTGAAATCCGCCTGGGCTACCTGCACCGGGGCGGCAAGGTCACGCCGGTCTGCGGCGGATCTGTCTCCGGCAATATGCCGGAACTGATGGGCGGTTTCCGTTTCTCAAAGGAGCAGCGGCAGTACGACAACCTGCTGATCCCATCCGTAACGCGGATCCAAAATGTGACGGTCACCGGTGTGGAATAAAAAAGTGCCGGTCCGGATATAGGAGGGCTGATCCATGCAAACACAATCCTTTGTCCGCCTGAAGGAAAAAATCCTGCAGAACTGCGGCTGCATCATCGTCGGCAAGGAAAACGTGATCGAGCAGATTGTCGTTTGCCTGATCGCTTCCGGGCATATCCTCCTGGAGGATGTGCCCGGCACCGGCAAAACCATGCTCCTGCGCGCCTTCGCCCGAAGCATCGGCGGGGAGTTCCGCCGGATCCAGTTCACGCCGGACCTGATGCCCTCGGATCTGACAGGCATCAACTTTTTCAATCAGAAGAAAAGCGAATTTGAATTTCGCCCGGGTCCCCTCTTCGCTCAGGTCATCCTGGCGGACGAGATTAACCGTGCCACCCCCCGCAGCCAGTCCGCGCTGCTGGAGGTCATGGAAGAAAAGCAGATCACCGTGGACGGCGTCACCTACGCCATGAAGGAACCCTATCTCGTCATGGCCAGCCAGAACCCGCTGGAATCCTACGGCACCTTTCCCCTGCCTGAAGCGCAGCTGGACCGTTTTTTCATGCGGCTGCGCCTGGGATACATGACCCGGGAACAGGAGATCGGCGTACTGCGCCGGCCGGACACCCGGACGCTGCTGGAGGAACTGCAGCCGGTGGTGGAGGACGGAGAGCTGGAATTCCTCCGGGAAAGCTATCCGCAGGTCCGTGTCAGTGATGATATCGCCGCCTATATGATGGACCTGGTGGATGCTACCCGGCGCAGTGAGCTGCTGCTTACCGGTATCTCAACCCGCGGAAGCCTCGCCCTGTACCGTGCCTGCCAGATCCTCGCGGCGCTGCGCGGGCGGGATTATGTGATTCCCGAGGATGTAAAGCAGGAAGCCCTGTGTGTGCTTCCCCACCGCCTGACCCTGGTCAACCAGGGCCATCTGGACAATGTCATGTTCCTGCAAGGCCTGCTGGACGAAATTCCCGTCCCGCTGGAGAAGCTATGATCCCCGCGGTCCTGGGGCTTACAGTATTGCTCCTGGCGCTGTTCGAGATCGCGAGCCGCCGCCTGGATCTGCGGAATCTTTATATCCGTTTTTCCCTGGACACGAAGCTGTCGGAGCCCGGTGAAATTGTCACCCTGCGCTACACTGTACGCAATACCAGCGTATTCCCCATCCTGTACGCGGGTCTTTCCCTTCGGCTGGATACAGATTTCAGCCCGGAGGAGGACGCGGAATTCATGAAAAAGCACGCCGTCTCCGATTTCACCGGCACACGGATCTCCTACCATTTTTTCCTTGGCCCGAAACGGCAGCTTTCCGGAAAGCTGCGCTTCTCAGTCCGCCGGCGCGGGCTGTACGACCTGGGAAAATACTACCTGGAATTCGGCGATTTCATGGGCCTGAAGCCGCGCGTGATCTCCGGGGAGATCGGCCATCGGATCATCTGCACCGCCGCTCCCTGTCCCGTTCCGGCGATCCAGGCCCTGGGCGGGGAGCTGGGTGCCGTTTCCGTGCGGCGTTTTCTCTTTGATGATCCCACCCTGGTCCTGGGCTATCGGGATTATACCGGCCGCGAACCCCAGAAACAGATTTCCTGGAACCAGAGTGCCAAATCTGGCCGCCTCATCGTGCGCCAGCATGACTTCACGACGGATCGCTCTGCGCTGGTCGTCGTGAATGTTGATCCTACTTCCCGCAGGCTGATGGAGCAGTGCCTCTCCATGGTCAGCAGTGTCTGCCGTCTCCTCGAGCAGGAGAAGATCCCTTACGCCATGCTCAGCAACGGCGATCTCCATTCCCTGGCGGAGGGTCTCGGTTCCAGCCACCTGTTCTCCATCCAGCGGCGGATCGGCCTGTCCGGCCTGACAGGGTATACCGGTTTTCCTTCTTTGATCGAGAAATGCCTGCGCCGGAAAAAGCCGGGCTGTACCCATATTGTCATCACCCCGTCCCTGGACGACGGCATCCGGGCGTGCATCCGCCGCCTCGCCCGGTATACTGACCGGGAGCCTTTCGTTCTCTGCGCGGAAGAAAGTACCGAATCTGCCTGAAGGAGGGATTACTTTGAAACAGACGTCCGTGATCCGGATCACCGCCGGGATCTGCTTCTATTTTGCGGTCCTGAACGCGGTCAGCACCTTCCAGGCCTGGCGCCTGCCCATGGCCCTGTTCACAGCGGCCTGCCTGCTCGCCGGCCTGCTCATCGTGCGCTTCGAAAACCCCGCCGTACGGGTTTTCCTCGCTGTCCTGCCGGCTCTCTGTTTCCTGGCCGGGCCGTACAGTCTCCTCATGATCGTCCCGCTGCTGGCGTGGCTTTGGTATTTCCTCGTCATGGTACGGGGTAATTACGCCATGCCGCTGTATGATTATCGCAGGATCTTTACCGTCATGCTGGCAATCAGCCTGTTTTTCGTCGCGGCGAACGTCGCCAACTCGACCCTCTTCTCCAACCGGCTCATCTCCGTGGACAGCCTGGTCTATATCGTCCTCTTCCTGTTCCTGGGCGTCTTCGCCATGCGCCGCATGCAGATGGGTGCGGAAATGGGCCTGAACTGGCAGGTAAAGAACCTCCTGTCCGTGGTTGGTATCCCCCTGGCGGCTGTTGGCATTTCCCTGGTCCTGTTCCTGGTCCTGCGTTTCAGCAGCCACGTACTGGCCGCTGTCTTTGTGCCGGTCGGGCGCTTCTTCATCTGGCTGCTCGGCAGGATCTTTCCCACCGGGAACAGGCCTGTGGAACAGATGTCCCTGCAGGAGTACTTAACGCCCAAAGCGGCTTCCCAGGTGCCCGTGGAGATGGATACCGGACGCATGAATGAAGCGCTTCCTGTTGAGGGTTCCAGCACCAGCCCGTACCTGGTTGAACACGCTGCCGTCATCGGCGGCTGGATATTGCTGGGGGTTCTGCTGCTCGCGGTCTTCTTCCTGATCTGGAAGCACGCAGGAAAAAAGCATTCTGCGGAAGAGGAAGAGCTCCTGTATGAAGAGACCGAGGCAGCCCCCGCTGATGGGAAGCGAAAGCGCCGCCGCGCCCGTATCCCGCTCCTGGCAGACAATGCCCGGCAGCTCCGCCGGATCTACAAAACGTATCTGGAGTACAGGAAGGGAAAGGGACTCAGCATACACGCCACCGACACCTCCGCGGACATCCTGGAACGCGACCGGAAGATGGGCGGCAGCGATGACGCGGAAAAGCTGCGCAGCCTGTATCTTGCCGCCCGTTACGGGGATCCCTCCGCTGTCACCCGTGAACAGGTTCATGAAGCCAGCGCCTGCCTGGAACGCATTGTCGGATAAACAGAAAACAGACAGCAAAAAGGACCTTTCTGCAAAGGTCCTTTTTGCTGTCTGCAAACCGGGCAGGCCGTTCGGATACCTTTATGATGCTGCAAGCTCCCGCCGGAACAGGTTCTGTCTCCGGAAATCGATCAGGTAAACGATGGTGGACAGCGTCCAGGTGAAGGGGTAAATCCAGTAGATCAGCCGGATGTCGTGCACTGCCTGGCCGATCGTAAAGAGCACCAGCACCCGCACCGCGCACCAGCAGATCAGCATCACCAGCATCGGCGTCATGGGCTTCCCCAGCCCGCGGCTGACGGCCGACGCCGTATGGGAGAAGCCGCACAGGCAGTAGAAGAACGCGCAGGTGGTGGTTCGTCCTGCCCCGTAGCGGATGATTGCCGGGTCGCTGTTGAACAGGGCGACCAGCGACGGCGCCAGGAAATACGCGATGGTTCCGAAGGCCAGCAGCATCCCCGCCGTGCACAGCAGGCCGAAGCGCGCGCCTTCCTTCACCCGGTCCATCCGCTTCGCCCCCACGTTCTGGGAAACGAAGGTGGTCAGCGCCATGGAGAACGCCGTCACCGGCAGGAACATGAATCCTTCCGTCTTGATGCTGGCGCCGATTCCTGCCATGGCGTCCCGGCCGAAGGAATTGATATAGCTCTGGATCAGCATGTTGGACAGGTCGATCACGCAGCCCTGCAGCGCCGTGGGAAAGCCGTAGCGGATGATGTATTTCAGGTTGGCGCGGTCCACCCGGATTTTCCGGGGCTGCAGCCGGATCGCTTCCTTTGTCCGCAGCAGTTTCATGCCCACCAGCACCACGCTCAGGATCTCCGAGATCACCGTGGCCAGGGCCGCCCCTTCCACGTCCATATGGAATACGGATATGAAAAGGATATCCAGCACGATGTTCGTCAGGGAACTGGCCACCAGGCACAGCAGCGGATACCTGCTCTCCCCCGAGGCCTGCAGGATGCTGACGAACATGTTGTACATGACCAGCGCGGCGGATCCGGCAAAGTACACCTGCAGGTAGCGGCAGGACCGGGGAAACACCGTTTCCGGCGTTCCCATCAGCCGCAGGATCACCGGCGAAACCAGGACGCCTGCCGCCGTCAGGATTATGCTGAAAAACAGCCCCAGCGCCACGGCGGTATGGACCGCCTTCTCCGTTTCCTCCGGGCTTTCCCCGCCGATATGCCGGGCGACGATGATCCCCGCGCCCGTGGCGAACCCCGCCACGAACCCGATCATCAGGTAGGTGTAGGAAGACGTGGACGTGACCGCCGCCAGGGCGTCCGCGTCCAGGTAGTTGCCGACGATCAGGGCGTCGACGGTATTATACAGCTGCTGGAAGAAATACCCGGCCAGGATCGGCAGGGCGAACCCCAGCATCTTCCGGCGGATATTCCCTTCCGTCATCAGGTTCCTGTGTTGTGTCACGTTATCCCCCCGCGCAAGATACGCCTCTTGCCTGCGCTTCCCGTCAGTTGTCCGCCAGGCTGTATCCGTTCTTCATCTTTTCGCTGGCAGTCAGCAGGACGTTGTTCAGCGCCTTCACGGTCTCTTCTCTCGCCATTTCGCTCAGCTTCCCGTTGGCTTCCTCCGCCAGGCGCAGGTCGCCGGTTTCCGCGATCTTCCGGTCGTATTCCCGGATCAGCTGCCTTCCGCGGTTCACCATGGCTTCCTGGTAGCGGTCAATCTGCTGCCTGGCCGCGGCATAGTGCGGATCCGCCAGCGCGCCGATCAGGCGGCTGGCCCAGTAGAAGTTCTCCGTGGAGGCGTCCAGCGTCACCTTGCCCAGGTAATCCGGCATCTTCGGCACATTCGGGTATACCGGCAGCATGGCGCTGAAGGTCGTGCTCCCGAAGATGATCCATTCGACGCCCTTCACCTGCTCCGGCGCGTACGGCCGGATCTGGCAGATGGAGGTCACGCCCGTCCGGTTAATGCCGATGGAGCGGTACATCCCGCGGTAGCCTGTATCCCGGCTGGTATAGGGGCTGTACGGCGTTCCCTGGTAATTGCCGCTCAGCAGGTATTTCACGTCCTCCGCCGTCACCTTCCTCTCCGGCACCAGGCTCCAGGGAATATCGTCGCTTTCGGGGGTGAAGTCCGCGTTCTCCCCGTCCCAGCGGTACGTCCGCGGCGCCAGGTACCTGCCCATGAACCAGGCCCGCGGCGTATTGTAGATATGGTCCATGTCCCGCCGGCTGCCGAAAACAGCCCGGGGATTGAACGTGCCGTCCTGGTTCAGGTCCAGGTAGTTTTCCGCGACAAACTCCCTCAGGTCCGCGCTGCAGAGGTTCTCCCGCTTCTCCCCGAAGGCGTCCTCCAGGTCGAATCCGTCCATGGCGAACTGGTTCGGGGCGATCACGACCCGGTCGTCCGGCACCTTCCGGGCAATCCAGTGGTGCCCGCCGATCGTCTCCATCCACCAGGCTTCATGCTCGTCGTTGAAGGCGATGCCGTTGGATTCATAGGTTCCGTACTTTTCCAGCAGCCCGGCCAGGCGCAGCACGCCTTCCCGCGCGCTGCGGATATACGGCAGCACCAGCACGACGATGTCCTCCTCGCCGATGCCGCCGGGAATGTCCTTTTCCTTCTTTGTCTTCGCCTTTTTGTATTCAACCAGCGGGTCCGCCGCCAGCACCCTGGCGTTGGTGGTAATGGTCTCCGTGGCGGTCATGCCCACGTTGGCTTCGTTGATGCCCGTGGCCGCCCAGATCCCGTGCTCCGGGTCCACGCTCGGGCAGGAGGTGTACCGCATGGGGTTGTCCGGCAGGTCGATTTCCGCGTGGGAAATTTTGCTCTTGTATTTCCTCGGCTGGTCCTTCGGGTTCACCACCGCCAGCTTTTTCACGTCAAAGTGTCCGTCGTCCGTCCGGGCGATCATCGTGGATCCGTCATGGCTGGCCTTCGCGCCGACCAGCACCGTCGTACAGGGCATCGCATTATCCTCCCTTTCCTTTGCTGTGCCTATCTTACTCCCGCCGTCCTTCTCTTGCAACATAAAAAAGGGACCCGGATCGCTCCGGGCCCCGTATGCCGTCCCTGCGGCAGCCGCTGCCTGCGTCGCAGCGCGCCCTTGCCGTCAGCCGTCGATCAGGCTCCGCTCCGTTTCCGGATCGAACAGGTGCATGACCTTCGCCGGGAAGGTAATGTACATCCTGTTGCCGTAGGACAGGGAGTGCCGCTGTTCCTGCGTCAGGTCCACCGTGGGCAGGCGGACGATGATCTTGTCGTCGTTCGCGCTGGACAGGTGCAGGTGCAGCTCGCTGCCCATCATCTCGTTCACGTCGATGGTGCATTCGATGGCGTTCTCCGCCTTCTCGAACAGCACGGTCGTGTGCTCGGGGCGGACGCCCAGGATGATGTCCTGGCTGCCCACCTGCTTCTGCATGAGTACCGCGTTCTGGTCCGCGTTCAGCGGGATTTCCGCGCCGAGGATCTGTACGCTGTAGCCGCTGCTCCCCTTGAGGAGCTTTGCCTTCAGGAAGTTCATCTGCGGGCTGCCGATAAAACCGGCCACGAAGAGGTTCACCGGAGTGTCGAACACTTCCTGCGGGGTGCCGACCTGCTCGATGAAGCCGTCCTTCATGATCACGATCCGGTCGCCCAGGG
>CAMMYM010000015.1 GCA_946527725.1 uncultured Clostridia bacterium | reverse complement strand
GAGAAACCTGATCGGCTCGGCTGTGATCGGCATCTACCTGCTGGCAACGGGGCACAGGATCATCTTCAGCCGACGCGTAGCGGTCGGGGCATTGTCCATGATCGGGGTCACGACGCTGTTTGCCGTGGCAAACAAGCTGACAACCGCTGCGAACACGATTGTGCTCCAGTTCACTGCGCCGGTGTTTGTCATGCTGCTGATGGCACTCCTGTACGGGCAAAAACCGGGGAGGGTGGATATCGCCGTATGCTTCCTGGTGCTGCTGGGCGTGGTGCTCTTTTTTGTGGACGGAATCCGTGCCGGCAATCTCCCGGGAAACGTGCTGGCCATCCTGTCCGGTGTTTGCTATGCGGGCGTGTTCATGATGAACACGGGAAAGGATGCGGACGCGATTTCGTCCTGCTTCCTGGGCCAGCTGGCAGCCGGGCTCCTGTTTACCCCGCTGTGCCTGCAGGAAACGGACTTCCGGCTGCCGGTGGCAGCTGCGGTGACGGCGCTCGGCGTCGTGCAGGTCGGCGGGGCTTATATCCTTTTTTCGGCAGGAATCCGGCGCGTGCCGCCTGTGACAGCCAGCCTGATTACCGGCATGGAACCGATCCTGAACCCGCTGCTGGTCGCCCTTTTCTATGGGGAAAGGATCACGGCGCTCTCGGTGGCAGGCTGTATCATCGTCGTGTGTTCCGTTCTGGGATACAATATCTTTCTGGCAAAGAAGAAGCCGGTATGATATCATAAGAGCGACTGATGCAACCGGATAGAACAGGATGGATCGAGGCTGCTTATGGCGAAACGGGATGTATTTATCAGCTATAAATCAGAAGATTTTGAAACGGCATGCTGGGTGCGGAGCGTCCTGGAAACGAACGGGATCTCCTGCTGGATGGCGCCGAGGGACATTCCGGGCGGCTCAAATTACGCGGCGGAGATTCCCGCAGCGATTACAGGCGCCCGGATCTTTGTGGTTGTCCTGTCCTCAAAAACGCAGGAATCCACCTGGGTTCCCAAGGAAATCGACCTGGCCATGAACCGCGGCAAAGTGATCATGCCGTTCATGACGGAGCGGTTCCAGCTGCGGGACGATTTCAATTTTTACCTTTCCAACGTCCAGCGCTACGCTGCTTACGAGGACAAAGCCAACGCGATTGGCAAGATGGTGAAGGAAATCAAGGCAATCCTGGGCGTCGAAACCGGCGGGCAGGAAACAGCCGCTGCGCCGGAGATCCCCGGTTCCGGCGGCAGCGCTGGAAAGAGGACGGGCGGAAAACCTGCAGGCAGTACAGAAACCGCAGGAAAAAAGGCTGCTGTGAAAGCAGCAGGCAGGAAGAGAACAATCATAGCCGTATGCTGTGCGCTGGTCCTGCTTGCGGGAATCGCCGCAGGCGTGACCGCGTTTACGGGAAAGAAGCCGGATTCATCGGGCCGTGAACCTGCGCGACAGGCAGCGGCGCCAGGACAGGCGGATGAAAGCACGGAGCTCCATATCATGCTGTATCCGTCGGAGAACGTGAGCGTCAGGGATTTCAGCAAGGCAAAGGATATCCTCCGCGAGCGGCTGGATGTATTTACGGACGGGGCTGCGTACCAGTGGATCGACAACGGGGACGGGCAGATTGACCTGTTCCTGCCGGAAAAGGCATTTGCCGGGCATTTCCCGGAAAAAATCCTCCGGTGCTACCTGAGCAGGGCAATAGACCTGTATGCGATCAACATCAGCAATACCAAGCAGCGGATAAAGGTGGAACGCAGTGACCTGGCAGGCGTGGAACTGAAGACAGGAGCTGTGCCGGGGTTTGATGCGGGCACAATCGGAATCAGCGGGGACCAATACCAGTATATTGTCATTACCCTGACGGATGAGTACGCGGCGAAACACAGGGAAGAGTATGCAGCGTGGGAGCAGTTTGCCTTTGCCCAGGACTGTGAAAAAGCAGAAAATGAATATTATTATTACCATACAGTGCCCGGGGAGGACGGAAAAACGTTCTACATCATCAATGATGACCTGGGCGGAAAATTCTCCGAACTCCTGGCCTTTAACCTGCAGCATGAGAGCCTGCCCGAAAGTTTCCTTTTCCTGGTGGACCTGAATGCGGGTGTTGCATGGGAAGATCCCGGGCAGGCTGCCAACCGCGGCGCGAACCAGCGGACGCCCGGGGAACTGGGCGAAAAAGCGACGGTGACCTTTGCCTTCACGGTCAGGAGAGCGACCACGGGCCAGATTGTCGATACCATGACAGCGATCAAGCGGAGAATGGATACCCTGGGATCTCCCTATGCGATCGGTACATACGCCGCCGGGCAGGACGACGCCCGGATCGCGGTCAGGACGACGCTCGAACACATGGGGCCCCATATCATCGGGCTGGTCGGATATCACAACACAAATCAGCAGGTCAGGACGCGGTCCTGCCTTACGGAGCTTTTTTCATCGTTATACACGGTTGAAGGCCGGCCGGGGGAGAGCTTTGCCTATGAAATCAAACCATCCTATGACAGCAGGAAAGAGGAAATCGCGGTGATGGCGAAAACTGCTGAAAAAAGGGGAGAAACGGTTTGCCTGTGGATGGACGACATGCCTGAACTGGTGATTGACAGGCAGGAAGCCGCTGCCTCCGGGAGGATGCTCGTTTCCGGGCTGTGCAGGATGGATAACGCGCGGATTGAAACGGTCCCGGTGGATGAACAGAACGCATGGTACGCGAACCTGGTCACGGAATGCCTGAATACCGCCGGGATGATGTATTCGTCCATCAACGACACATACCTGCAGATGAACAAGGGGCAGGACGGGAAACTGCCGGGCGACGCGGATTTCGGCGTACAGGATACGCATGATATCAGCAGGATTGCCAAAGCGGTGAAGGACATCGACCCGGCGGCGGAAACTTATTTCGGGAAGGGATATATCGCAATCCAGCTCCATCTCCCGCTGGACGGCAGTTTCCCGGAGGCGGCACTGGACGAGCTGCAGCAGCTCTACAAAAAACTGCAGGAACTGCGGGAAGACAGCCTCGGGATCAGGTTCTGGCTGACCGACCTGGACAGTACGGCGAACGAGTATGCGACCGTCAGATTCAACCGGGAATACGGCCGGCTGACGACCGATGCGGACGGGACCAAACGCTTCGGGGAAAGCCACGACACGCTTTTCGCAATGATCGGGAACGGCCGGCTGACGCAATATACCGCAAGAATCCGGGAACTGGCGGGCGAATCCGAATTCTGGCAGGGATTCAACAGGTATGAAGATGCCACGTGGTTCCTCAACTGATAGCGGGCAGGCGGAAAACAGGAGGTTCGCTGAATGAAACTGATGCATCTGTCAGACCTGCACCTGGGGAAACGGGTCAATGAGTTTTCCATGCTGGAGGACCAGCAGTACATTCTGCTGGAGATCCTCGGGATCGCAGAAAGGGAAAAGCCGGACGCTGTGATCATCGCAGGCGACATCTATGACAAGGCGGTTCCGCCGGCAGAGGCGGTCAGCCTGCTGGACGAGTTCCTTACGCGCCTGGCAAAGCTGCATACGCAGGTGTTTGTGATCAGCGGAAACCATGACTCAGCGGAACGGATTGCCTTCGGCAGGCGAATCATGGGACCGGGCGGGATTCACATTTCACCGGTTTTCAACGGTGAGCCGGAACCGTTTGAAATGGAGGACGGTGCCGGGAAGATCCGCATCTACATGCTTCCGTTCATCAAACCGGTGGATGTGCGCAGGGCATATCCCGGGGAGGAACCCGGCAGCTATACAGACGCCGTGCGGACGGTGATCGGACACATGAATATTGACCGTTCTGTCCGGAATATCCTGGCAGCGCATCAATTCGTCACAGGTGCGGCACGTTCCGACTCGGAAGATATTTCCGTGGGCGGAATGGACAATGTGGACGCTTCCGTGTTCGAACCGTTCGACTATGTCGCGCTCGGGCATATCCACGGGCCGCAGCAGATCGGGAAGGAAACGGTGCGATACTGCGGAACGCCGCTGAAATATTCCTTTTCGGAAAAAGACCACGTGAAATCCGTTACGATCGTGGAAATGGCGGAGAAGGGAAATACGGAAGTGCGGACGGTACCGCTGCATCCGAAGCACGAAATGCGCGAGATCCGGGGCACATACGAGGAGCTTACGCTGCGGGGAAATTACGAAGGGACGGCAACGGACGATTACCTGCATATTATCCTGACCGACGAGGAGGATGTGTTTGATGCGATGGCCCGGCTGCGGGTCATCTATCCGAACATCATGAAGCTGGATTATGACAACCGGCGGACCAGGGCATCCCTGGAATTCCATGCGGCGGAAGAGACGGAAAGAAAGAGCGAGATCGAACTTTTCGAGGAGTTCTTTACAATGCAGAACGGACAGCCGATGAACGACGAACAGCGGGCTTTCTCCGGGGAACTGCTGAAGAAGCTGAAGGAGGAGAGACAATGAGGCCGCTGAAACTGACGATGAAGGCCTTCGGACCTTATGCGGGCAGGGAAGAGGTTGACTTCAGCAGCCTGGGCGCCAGCGGACTCTACCTGATCACAGGCGATACAGGCGCAGGGAAGACGACGATCTTCGACGCAATCTGCTTTGCGCTTTTTGGCGAGGCCAGCGGAACAAACCGTGTACCTGCCATGATGAAATCAAAATACGCGGACGAATTCGCGGAACCGGGCGTCGAACTTGTTTTCCTGCATCAAGGCGAGCAGTATACTGTGCGGAGGACGCTGGAGCACCTGCGGGCGAAAAAAGCAGGCGAAGGCAGCACAAAAGCACCGGCAACAGCGGAACTGGAACTGCCGGACGGCAGGACGGAGAAGAAGGAAAGCACCGTAACGGAAAAGATCACGGAGATCCTTGGCGTGAACCATGAACAGTTCTGCCGGATCGCGATGATTGCCCAGGGGGATTTCCAGAAGATCCTGATGGAAGATACGAAGAGCCGGCAGGCGCATTTCAGGGAGATTTTCCGTACGCAGGCCTGCAGGGATTTCCAGGAAAAGCTGAAGGAGGAGGCCCGTGAGGTCGACCGCGAGCAGCAGCTGCAGAAAAAGGAACTGGAAATCTACATGAAACGGATTTCCTGCCCGGAGAATGATCCGATGGCCCTGGACGCGGCGAAGGCGCGCGAGGGAGGAATGCTGACCGAAGACGCGGCCGGGCTGGTCGGCAGGATCCTGGAGAAGGATACGGCACTGAAGCAGGCCCTGGAAGCGGAAGCAGCCGCCCTGGAGGAAAAGATCGGCGAACTGGACCGGGTTATCGGAAAAGCGGAGCAGCAGGAAAAAGCGAGGAAGGACCTGGAAGCGGCCGGCAAAGAAAAAGCGGAAAAAAACGCCGCGCTGGCAGTGCTGCAGGAGCGCCTCGGGCTGGAAAAACAGAAAGCCCCGGAAACGGACAGGAAGGCTGCGGAGCTTGGGCTGATCCGGGAGGAACTGAAAGAATACGGCGAGCTGGAACGGCAACGGAAGGAGCTGGATGCCGGAAAAGAGGCACTGGCGCATAAACGCTCCGGGATTGAAGCCATGCAGGCCGGAAAACAGCTGCTGGACGCTGAGCTGGAAACCCTCCGGAAGGAACAGCAGGAGCTGAAGGATACAACCGGCCAGGACGCCGACCTGAAGGTGCGGCTGGGCAGCCTGGAACACCGGCGGGAGCTGCTGTCCGGACTGAAGCAGGAGCTGGATGAACTGGAGGGAAAACAGCAGAAGCTGGAGGGGGCACAGGAAAGGTACCTGAAGGCAAAGGCATACTCCGAGGCATGCCGCCAGGCTGCGGACGCGAAGCGCAGGGCATATAACGACGAGCAGGCGGGGATCCTGGCCGAAAGCCTGCAGGAGGGGGAACCCTGCCCGGTCTGCGGGTCTGTGCATCATCCGCACAAGGCAGTGAGGACGTCGGCCGAACTGAGCGAAAAGACGGTGAAAGAGGCCGAACACCAGGCGCGGGAAGCCCAGCAGCGGGAAAACCTTGCGGGCACGGCGGCCGGATCGGAACGGACAAAGGTCAGCCTTGCAACGGAAAGCATTGCCAGGAAGGCGGCGGAACTCCTGGGCGGTTATGACGCGGAGACCGCTGCGGCGCAGACGGAGGACGCGCTGGCCGGGATCCTGAAGGAAACGGAAAGCATCAGGCAGCAGCTTGAGGCGGAGGAACTGCGGAAACGCCGCCGTGAAACCCTGGAGCGGATGATTCCCGAAAAGGAAGGAATGCTTGAACGGATCAGGGACGAACTGAAGAACGCCGAGATTGCCTGCGGCCGGGAGGAAGCCGGGCTGAAGGAACGGGGAGATTACCTGCAGAAGCTGCAGGAAAAGATGAAATATCCGGACAGGGATGCCGCGAAGAAGGCGGCGGAAAGCCTGGAACAGGAGATCTCCGGGGACAGGAAACGGCTTGAGGACGCACAGCGCTGCGTCAATGACTGTGTGAACGGGATCCGGGAGCTGGAAGGCCGTATCTCACAGGCGGAAAAACTCCTGCAGGAGGATCCGGTAAAGGATCCGGACGAAAAGCGCGCGGAACAGGCTGCCCTGAAGGAAAGAAAGGCCGCGGTCTCCGGCAGCAGCGCCGAAACTGACCTACGGATCAGGACCAACCGGGACGTCCTGGCGAACATCAGCCGGGTCTCCGGGCGGATGGCGGCACTGGAGAAAAAATGGCAATGGATGAATGTGCTTTCGGACACGGCGAACGGGACGCTGAAGGGAAAACAGCGCATCATGTTTGAAACATACATCCAGATGGCGTTCTTTGACCGGATCCTGCACAGGGCAACGGTACACCTGATGCAGATGAGCGACGGGCAGTACGACCTGGTCCGGAAGGAAACCGCGGAAGACAACCGGGGCCAAAGCGGACTGGACCTCGACATCCTGGACCACGCGAACGGAACCAGGCGAAGTGTCCGGACGCTGTCCGGCGGGGAATCCTTCCTGGCGTCGCTGTCCCTTGCACTGGGATTGTCCGAAGAGATCCAGATGAGCGCCGGGGGAATCCGCCTGGATACGATGTTTGTGGACGAAGGCTTCGGTTCGCTGGACGACGAAACCCTGCAGCAGGCCATGAAAGCACTGAACAGCCTCACGCAGACAAACAGGCTCATCGGGATCATCTCACATGTGGCGGAACTGCGCAGTTCCATTGACAGGCAGATCGTGGTCAGGAAGGTTCGAGGCGGCGCAAGCCGGATTGAACAGGTTGTCTGACAGGCGAAGGCGGCAGCATGCCGGATAAGAGGGGAAAAGTATGGAAATCGGGATTCTTCATCTGATTGAAGGCGCAAGGCAGGCGGAAGGACTTGCGGTTATTATCGACGTGTTCCGGGCTTTTTCCATGGAATGCTACCTGTACGCGCTGGGCGCGCGTGAAGTGCGGCCGACGGGAAGCATCGAAGAGACGTTTGCCTGGAAGGAAAGGGACCCGGAGTGCATCCTGGTCGGGGAACGCCACGGGAAGCGGATTGATGGGTGTGAACTCGGGAATTCCCCGTCTTCCGTTGAGCGGCGGATGATCCGGGACCGGCGGGTCATCCACACCACAAGCGCGGGAACGCAGGGAATCGTGAATGCGGTCCGCGCGGAAGAAATCATTACGGGAAGCTTCGTCAATGCGAAAGCGGTCGCAGGGTATATCCGGAAAAAGGCGCCCGGGAAGGTGAGCCTGGTGTGCATGGGCAAAGAAGGGCTGGAGCCGGCCGAAGAGGACGAACTTTGCGCGGAATACCTGAAAGCCCTGCTGACATCCGGCGATATGCCCGGGATCGACCGGAGGCTGTGGAGCCTGCGGGAAGGCGGCGGAAAGCATTTCTTCAATCCGGACAAGCAGGAAATTTACCCGGAGCAGGATTTCTGGATGTGCATTGCGCGGGACCGGTTTGACATGGTGCTGAGGGTCGAAAGGGACAGTTACGGGCTGGTCTCGAAACCGGCAGGCCGGGAGGAAGAATGATCCTGCGCAGGGAAGCCCCTGGAATGCCCGGCGAACCGGACAGCATGGATGGAGGGCAGTATGTGCGGAAGGTTTTATATTCCTGAGGATGACGAAAACGAGGCGATCCTTGAAATCCTGCAGGAAGCGTCCCGGAAGATGAAAGCACTGACCGGCACGGAAACGATGCCGCGGGGCGAAATTGCGCCGTCACAGGCCGTCGCCGCGCTGGCGGCCGGGAAAAACGGCGGGACGGGGGTATACCCCATGCGGTGGGGATTCACCCGGTATGACCGGAAAGGATTCATCATCAATACGCGGAGCGAGACGGCGATGGAAAGACCGATGTTCCGGCATTCCATGGCGGAGCGCAGGTGCCTGATTCCCGCCGCGTACTATTTTGAATGGGAAAAACGGGGGAATGAAAAGATCAGGTACGCCATCCGCCCGAAAGCGGACGGGCTGATGTACCTGGCGGGCATTTACCGCTTTGAAGAAGGGGAAAAACTGCCGGTCCTGTCGATCCTGACGCGGGCCCCGGCAAAGGAAATCCAGTTTATCCATGACAGGATGCCGGTCATTTTTTCGGAACGCCGGAAGGATGACTGGCTGGACCGCGGCGCGGATCCGGGAAAGCTGCTGGAAGCGTGCGAAACGGAGATGACGTTCAGGACCGCATGAAAAATGTGCAGCCCGGGAAGAAAGCACGGAGCTGAAGCGTGATATATCATGAAAAAGACAAGGGAGCGGACTGGCGTTCCCGGACAAGGAGTTAACCGGATGATGAAGAAGACATTGAAGAGGATCCTGACCGGTCTGGCTGCGGCAATGCTGGCCCTGGCCGTTCTCGCGGCCGCCCTGGCGGAATTCGCGACGGACAAACTGTATGACAACCTGATCGACCTGCTGTTTTACACGAGCAATGTGACGGTAAAGGCCAAGGTGGACTTCTCCCTGAACGGACAGTGGTTCAAGACCGCGGATGTGGTACTCAGGCAGGACGGGAGCCGGTCCTTCAGGCAGATGCTGCTCACGTCGCCGAAGCAGGACGGGACGGAGCTGAAGAACGGATATACGATCGTAACGGACGGGAACGCACTTTACATCATGGACGTATACGCAGCCGGGACGTACAGGAGCGGCATGTCAGGGGAAAGGAACTCGCTGCTGCGCCGGTCGGTTGAGGCAGAATCACTGGCCCGGCTGGGCGGTGTGCTTTTTTCCAATGCGGACCTGCTGCTCGGGAAAGACGTGGTTACGCAGGCCGGGGACGGTGAATACCGCCTGCATCTCGGCCCGGATGTGCCCGCAGCAGCCAACGAGATACTGAACCAGGCCGCGAGGTTTGCGGCAAAACGTTACTTCGGCGTTGACTACGACCGGATCAACACGGAAAACTACAATATGCACGCCAGCAGTTTCCTCACGGTGACGGAAGGCGTCGTATGGACGATGAAAAACCTGTCGGTCAGGAATGCGGACCTGACGGCAAAGACCGACGGAAACGGGGACCTGCAGAGCTTGGACGGCAAGATCGTCCTTTCGCTGGAAACGCAGGCGGACGGCATGAAACAGCTGGAAATCGACCTTCACCTGACAGTGGAGGATATCTTCGGGACGACGGTGGATCCGTTCGATCCGAATGCATACGGTGTCACAGAGGCAGGCAGCCTGAACTGAGGGTGTCCGGCCGTTGGCCGGCGGAACGGGGAAAATCCCCCCGCTCCGCCTTTTTTGTTGTAAAAAAGGTATTGACAAACTAAATATATTGCATAAAATATAATTTGCAAAAAGAAACGTTGGCGCAAGAAAAACAGGCGTTTCTGAAAGGGGGCGGCGATTACGGAACGGATTGATATCGCCATTATCGGAACCGGACCGGCGGGGGTGTCCGCGGCACTGACGGCGGCAAACAGGAATAAAACCGTCCTGCTGCTGGGAAGCCGGGATATGAGTGAAAAAATCGTGAAAGCCCATGAAATCCGGAATTATCCGGGACTGCCCGCAGTGAAGGGGACGGAGATGGCGGAGGCCTTCCGGAACCACCTGGAAAAAGCGGGCATCACCATCACGGAAGGGCGCGTCGGTGCTGTATACGCCATGGGGGATTACTTTGCCCTGCAGATCGGGGAAGAAATGCGGGAAGCGAAGGCGGTCATCCTGGCAACCGGCGTCGTGAATGCGAATCCGCTGCCGGGAGAAAAGGAACTCCTCGGGCGGGGCGTGAGTTACTGCGCGACCTGTGATGCGCCGCTGTACAGGGGGAAAAGCGCGGCAGTGATCGGATACAGCCCGCGGGAGGAAGCGGAGGCGGTATTCCTGAGCGAAGTCTGCAGCGACGTGACGTACTTCCCGGTGTACCGGGAGGAGACGAACCTGCCGGAAAAGGTGCAGGTGATCCGCGAAAAGGTAACCGGTATTGTCCAGGAAGGCGGAAAACGGATCGTCAGGACAGAGAACGGGGAATATAGGACTGACGGGGTGTTTGTCCTCCGGGAAGCCGTAGCGCCGGACAACCTGGTGCCGGGGCTGGAAACGGAAGGCGCCCATGTGAAGGTGAACCGGAAGATGGAAACGAACCTGCCCGGCGTGTTTGCCGCAGGGGATCTCACCGGGCTGCCGTACCAGTATGTCAAGGCTGCCGGCGAAGGCAACGTGGCCGCGATCAGCGCCGCACAGTACCTGGACCAGTTACGGTGAAACGTACAGGAAACAAAGAGGACGAAAGAAATAAAAGACAGGAGGAAAAGAAAATGGTCACAAAGATTAACGAACAGGATTTCCGGACGAAGGTTGTCAACGACGAGGCGGCAGTGGTGGACTTTTCCGCGACGTGGTGCGGGCCCTGCAGGATGCTTGCACCGGTGCTGGAGGGAATCTCGGAGGAACTCGCCGGCAAAGCAGCGTTCTACAATGTGGATGTGGATGAAAACCCGTCCCTGGCGGCCGGATTCGCCATCAGTTCCATTCCCTGCATCCTGATCCTGAAGAAGGGGAAAGTCGTGGACCAGTCCCTTGGGTTCAAGCCGGGGCCGCAGATGAAGAGCTGGATCGAGGGAAACCTCTGACCGGCGCCGGCAGTGAACTGCCGGTATCAGCGCGCTGTATCCGGATTTGACAAGGAGAAGACAAAATGAGTGTTGAGAACAGGGAATACCCGCAGCTTCAGCTGGACAACCAACTGTGCTTCCCGCTGTATGCGGCGGCGCGGAAGGTTGTGAACGAATACAACCCGCTGCTGAAGCCCTACGGGCTGACCTATACGCAGTACATCGTTTTCCTGGCCCTGTGGGAACAGGAAAACGGGAAGATGAAGGTCGGGGACCTGGGACGCAGGCTGTACCTGGACTGCGGGACGCTGACGCCGCTGCTCAAGAAGATGGAAGAGAGCGGATGGCTGAACCGGTGCAGGTGCAAGGTGGACGAACGGGTCGTGTACGTATCGCTGACGGATGCAGGATGGGAACTGCGCGAGGAACTGAAGGTCATTCCCGAGAAGATCGGGCAGTGCTTCACAATGGACGCAGAAGATGCGGCGAACCTGTACAGGCTGCTGCATGTAATCCTGGAACAGTGAAAGATCCACGGTGGTGGCAGAGATATATTTTGGGAGGAAGAAGCGTATGAAGAACAGGAAAATCTGGTTGGCGGCCGGATGCGTATGCCTGGCGGTGGCAATCGGACTGCTGGTCTGGTCAGTGACCCGCCCGGCAGGGGAAGCGAAGCCCGAAACGACGGAAGCGCCTGTGCAAACCGAAACGGCGAAGACCGAAGAGAAGACCGAAGAAGCAAAGGACCAACTGGCGCAGATCAAGGAACGCGGAAAGATCATTATCGCGATGGAAGGCGCCTGGCAGCCCTGGACCTATCATGACGCGGACGGCAAGCTGACCGGTTTCGATGTGGAAGTCGGCAACCTGGTGGCAGAAGGCCTGGGTGTGGAGGCAGAATTCAAGGAAACCGCATGGGATGGCATCCTGGCCGGCGTAGATTCCGGACGGTTCGATATCGCACTCAACGGCGTGGGCTTTACCGAGAAGCGGCAGGAAGCCTATGACTTCAGCGATATCTATGTCTATTCCCAGATGGTGATGGTGGTCCGCGATGATAACGAGGACATCAGGAACCTGGAAGACCTGAAGGGCAAAAAGACCGCCAATTCCCCGAACTCCACCTATGCTACCGTGGCGCAGAACAACGGCGCGGAAGTGACCTATGTGGATACCCTGGGCGAAACGATGGAATTGCTGACACAGGGCCGCGTGGATGCGACGCTGAACGATAAGGACTCCGTGGAAAGCTACCTGAGTGAGCATCCTGAAGCGAAAATCAAGATCGTGCTGACAGTTGCCGGTGAACCCGTCGCTGTTCCGCTGAAAAAGGGCGCCGGATCGGATACGCTGAAGGCCGAGATCGACAGGATCTTCCGCGAAGCACGGGAGAACGGGAAACTGGCAGAGCTGAGCATCAAGTATTTCGGCGTCGACCTGACCAAGCCCCTGGAGTAAAGCGGCAGCGGGAGCCGGACTGCGTATCATTTATGACGAATAGGGAAAGCTTATGACTGAAAGACTATGGGGAATCCTGGCGGAATCTTTTCCGAAGATGCTGGAATACGGGATCAAGGTTACGATTCCGCTGACAGTGCTGAGTTTTGCGCTTGCCCTGACGGTGGCGCTGCTGGTTGCGCTGGTCCAGTACGCGAAAGTCAAAGTGCTCCGGCAGGTCTGCCGGTTCTATATCTGGGTCACCCGCGGTACGCCGCTGCTGGTGCAGCTGTACATTGTGTTCTACGGGCTGCCGAAGGTCGGGATCGTGTTCGACGCGTTCCCGGCTGCGGTCATTGTGCTTGGGCTCAACGAGGCGGCCTACATGGCGGAAACCATCCGCGGCACCCTGGAAAGTGTGAGCACAGGGCAGCTGGAGGCCGGTTACTGCGTCGGAATGACCTGGCCGAAGATCATCTGGCATGTGGTGCTGCCGCAGGCAATGCGCACGGCGTTCCCAGCCCTGAGCAATTCCATGATCTCCATGCTGAAGGAAACCTCCATGGCCGCGACCATCACGGTCATGGAGATGTTCCGGCAGGCACAGGTGATCAACGGGCGCGTGTATGAGCCGCTGGCGCTGTATGTGGAGGCGGCACTGATCTACCTGATGTTCTGCACCATCCTGACATGGCTGCAGCACAGGGGAGAGAAGCGCCTGAGCAGTTACGGGGGTGTACGCGCATGATGCTGGAGGTCAGGGACGTACGCAAAAAGTTCGGGGAGCTGACCGTACTCGACGGGATCAGCCTGGACGTGGAGAAGGGCGACGTAACAGCCATCCTGGGCCCGAGCGGATCGGGGAAAACCACGTTCCTGCGCTGCCTGAACTTCCTGGAACGGGCGGACAGCGGGACGATGGTGTTCGATGGGGAACACTTTTCATTCGCCTCGGCCAAAAAGAAGGAGATCGCCCGGGTGCGGAAGAAAACCGCTTTCGTGTTCCAGAACTATAACCTTTTCCTGAACAAGACCGTCATGCAGAATGTGACCCTGGGGCTGACCTCAGGCGCAGGCATGAAGAAGGATGAAGCGGAAGAACGGGCGATGAAGGCGCTGCGGAAGGTCGGGATGGCGGAAAAAACAGCGAGCTTTCCTGTGCAGCTGTCCGGCGGGCAGCAGCAGCGCGTGGCCATCGCACGGGCACTGGCGATGGATCCGGAAATCATTTACTTCGACGAGCCGACGAGCGCGCTGGACCCGGAACTGATCGGCGAGGTACTCGCGGTGATGCGGCAGCTGGCAGAGGAAGGCATGACGATGCTGGTCGTGACGCACGAGATGGATTTTGCGCGGAACGTCAGCAACAAAGTGATGTTCATGGACGGGGCAAAAGTGATTGAAAGCGGATCGTCGAAGGAATTTTTCGCGGCGCCGAAGGAAGAACGCAGCCGTGAATTTATCCGGGCGATCAAAGAGGCAAGGGAATGAAGCTCGAGAAGGAAGATTATCTTGATCCTGCATGCCCTTTATGCGGAAGGCCGGGCGAACCCGAAAGCGCGAAGCCGGTGCCGCAGGACAGGATCATGGCGAAAATGCGGGAGTATGAAGACGCCTCCGACTGGGCCGGGGCGGAACGGCACCTGGATTACTGGCTGGCGGAAGCGGAAATGAACCGTGACAGGCGCGGCGCGCTGATGCTGCACAATGAACTGATGGGCTTTCACCGGAAACAGGGAAACCGGGAAAAGGCGCTGGCCCATGCAGGCACGGCGGCTGCGCTGGTGGAAGAGCTCGGGATGGAAGACACTGTGACCGCGGGCACAACATGGGTAAACGCGGGAACGGTGCACGAGGCATTCGGGGATCCGGTGGGCGCCCTTGGCTTTTTCGAACAGGCGCGCGGGAATTACGAAAAAAACCTGCCGGAGGAGGACGAAAGGCTGGGCGGCCTGTATAACAACATGGCCCTGGCCCTGACCTCCTGCGGACGGTACCGGGAAGCGCAGGCCATGTTCCGCAGCGCGCTGAAGGTGATGGAAAGCCAGGAGCACGGTGAACCGGAACGGGCCATCACGCTCCTGAACATGGCGGACACGCTGGAGGCGGAAATCGGGGCAGAGGCAGCCGCGGACGAAGCTGAGGAGCTCCTGGACATGGCGGAAAAGCTCCTGGATACGGAAAGCCTGCCGCGGAACGGATATTATGCGTTCGTATGCGAAAAATGCGCGCCGGTTTTCGGGCATTACGGATATTTCGCAGCGGAAGCGGAGCTGCTGCGCCGCGCGAAAGAAATCCATGAGGGGACAAGGGAATGAAAGGGCTGGAACTGGCCGAGAAATACTGGGAAACATTCGGGATCCCGATGGTCCGGGAGCAGTTTCCGGAAATCGGCGGAAAGATTGCGGCAGGCCTGACGGGCAGCGGTTCGGAATGCTACGGTTACGACGACGGGGTATCCGCCGACCATGACTTTGAACCGGGTTTCTGCCTGTTCCTGCCCGGAGAGGATGAAGTCGACAGGCGGACGGCATTCCGGCTGGAACGGGCGTATGCAAAGCTGCCGGCAGCATTCGAAGGTTTCGCCAGGCAGAAGATGGGTCCGGCCGGCGGGCAGCGGCACGGCGTGTTCCGGCGGGAGGAGTATTTCCGGGAAAAACTCGGATGCCTGCCGGCGGAAATGACAGCGCAGGACTGGCTGCGGCTGCCGGACTGGGCGCTGGCGGAAGCGGTGAACGGGAAAATCTTCCGGGACGATACCGGGGAAATCACCCGGGACCGGGAAATCCTGCGGAACATGCCGGAGGATTTCAGGCGGAAGCGGCTGGCCGGCCATCTGCTGATGATGGCGCAAAGCGGACAGTACAACTACAGGCGGTGCCTGCAGCACGGGGAAACAGGCGCGGCGCAGCTGGCGGCGGGCGAATTCGTAAACCACGCGATGTTTACGGCTTTCCTGCTGGCGGGAAAATACAGGCCGTATTACAAGTGGAGCTTCCGGGCACTGCGGGAGCTCCCGGGCGGCGAGGATCTTGAACGGTCGCTGGAATGGCTGCTCACGACAGGAAACGGAAGCGGCATCGCGGAGGACAAGTATTTCTGCATGGAAGGGATCGCCGGCGACGTGATCGGGCAGCTGCAGGAGCAGGGGCTGACGCAGGCGGTGTGCGGCGACCTGGAGAAACATGCGTATTCCGTGAATGACGGCATCAGGGACAATACGGTTCGGAACATGAATATCATGGTCTGTGTATAAATGCGGCGCACTGCCCGCCGCGGGCCGAGCATGCGGGAATGCCGTTTTATCTTGTACAGGACGGGCTTGAAAGATGAAGAAACAGGATATCATGGTAATGTTTGACCTGGACGGGACGCTGTGGGATTCGGCACAGCCGGTGGCAGAATCGTGGAATGAAGTTTTCATGAAACGGGAGCCTTCGCTGCCGGCACTGACGGCGGATGATATCCACCGCGTGATGGGTATGACGATGAAGGAAATTGCGGCAGCATTGCAGCCGTCCATGGATCCGCTGCGGCGCGACGCGGTTTTCGATGAGTGCTGCAGGCACGAGGTGGAGTACCTGTATAGCCATCCCGGCAGGCTGTACCCCGGACTGCGGGAGACGCTGGAGCAGCTGCGGACAGAGGGGTTCACCCTGGCGATCGTCAGCAACTGCCAGCGGGATTACGTAAAGGCGTTCCTGTACAGCTCCGGGCTGGGGGATATGTTCGCGGATTATGAGGAATGGGAGCGGACAGGATTGCCCAAGGGGGAGAACATCCGCCTCGTGATGGAACGGAACGGTTTTTCGCGTGCCGTATATATCGGGGACACGCGGAAAGACGAGGAAGCAGCCCGGGTTGCCGGCGTGCCCTTTATCCATGCGGCATACGGCTTCGGGGACGCGGCGGCGCCGGATGCCGCCATCGGGGATATCCGGGATTTGCCGGCGCTCATGCATGCCCGGGAAAACCGTCCCTCCTGACACGTCAGAAAAACACGAATAGTGCAGCGCGCACATTGACAATGCGATGTTTCCGGGAATAGAATTGCTCGCGTAAAGGCAAGGGCGTCTTTAACAGTCACAGTGTTAAAGGCGTTTTCTTCTTTAAACGTATGAAGAAAACGAGGAGGAAACAGACATGTCTTATGTAGATGAGGTTATCGCGCGCGTCGTGAAGGAAAATCCCAATGAACCGGAATTCCACCAGGCTGTGAAGGAAGTGCTGAACTCCCTGCGTCCCGTGGTGGACGCCAACGAAGAAAAGTTCAGGAGGGACGCCGTGCTGGAACGGATCGTCAATCCCGAACGCCAGCTGAAGTTCCGCGTGTCCTGGGTGGATGACAACGGACAGGTACAGGTGAACACCGGATACCGCGTCCAGTTCAACAGCGCGATCGGCCCCTACAAGGGAGGCCTCCGTCTGCATCCCTCCGTGAACCTGGGCATCATCAAGTTCCTGGGCTTTGAACAGATCTTCAAAAACAGCCTGACCGGCCTGCCCATCGGCGGCGGCAAGGGCGGCTCCGACTTTGATCCCAAGGGCAAGAGTGACCGCGAAGTGATGGCTTTCTGCCAGAGCTTCATGACCGAGCTGTGCAAATACATCGGCGCTGACACGGACGTGCCTGCCGGTGATATCGGCACAGGCGCCCGCGAGATCGGCTACATGTTCGGGCAGTACAAGCGCATCCGCGGCCTGTATGAAGGCGTGCTGACCGGCAAGGGCCTGAGCTACGGCGGTTCCCTGGCCCGCAAGGAAGCCACCGGATACGGCCTGCTCTACATCGTGCAGGAAATGCTCAAGTGCCACAACGACACCCTGGAAGGCAAAACCGTGATCGTTTCCGGCGCCGGGAACGTGGCGACCTATGCGATTGAGAAAGCGTACCAGCTGGGCGGCAAACCCGTGACCTGCTCCGATTCCACCGGCTGGGTGTACGATCCGGACGGCATCGACCTGGCGGCCCTCAAGGAGATCAAGGAAGTCAAGCGTGCCCGCCTGACCGAGTACCGGAACTACAGGCCCAACGCCGAATACCATGAAGGACGCGGCGTATGGTCCGTGAAAGCGGATATCGCGCTGCCCTGCGCAACCCAGAACGAACTGAACCTGGACGACGCGAAAACCCTGGTTGCCAATGGCTGCAAGGTCGTCGCGGAAGGCGCGAACATGCCCACCACCCAGGAAGCGACCGATTACCTGCAGGAGAACGGCATCATCTTCCTGCCCGGCAAGGCTGCCAACGCCGGCGGCGTGGCCACCTCTGCGCTGGAAATGAGCCAGAACAGCGAACGGCTGAGCTGGAGCTTCGACGAAGTGGACAAGAAGCTGCAGGGCATCATGGCGAACATCTACCACAATATCGACAACGCCGCGAAGAAGTACGGCTTCGAAGGCAACTACGTCGTCGGCGCGAATATTGCGGGCTTCGAGAAGGTGGTCGACGCGATGCAGGCCCAGGGAATCGTGTAAGGATCGATTATGCCAAAGGAACAGAGCATACCGTTTCCGGTACCCATACCGTGCTCGCTACGGACGGCGAGCTGGCGCAGTGGACCGGAAGATGAACCATGGGCACATGAAAAGGCCGCCGGCGCTTGCCGGCGGCCTTGGATGTTTCAGCTGTAATGCTTACTGGGCCAGCTGGATGGAGGAAACGATATAGGTCTTGACCTGGTCCCAAACTTCGCCGCTCTGGGGCGTGAAGGTGTACACCAGGACCATGGTCTCGGTAACCGGGATAAGGAGCAGGTCGATGCCGAGGGCCGGCGCTTCGATGGCGACAGTCTGGATGCCGTTGGCGATGACGAGCTGCGCGTTGTCAACGTCCGCGCCTTGTTCCTTCAGGCCGGCGGAATATTCTTCCAGGCTTGTGATCTGCAGCGCGAAAACGGATAGGGTGTAAGCGGTTCCGTCTTCATCCACACCGCCGAAAGCGGCAATCGGGGGAACCTCAGCTTCGATCGTGTTGACATCGACCGGGGCCAGGTCATTGGGGACCCAGTAAACGATTGTTCCGGCCTCTCCCAGACTGATCTGCTGGTAGGTGCCGTTTGCTTCCAGGTCAGGATTCTGGGCCAGGACGGATGCCCAGTCCAATTCAGCTGTTTCGGCAACGGCGGTGCAGCCGAGCATCAGGCACAGGGCCAGCATCAGGGCAAAGAGCTTCTTCATGGTGCAATTCCTCTTTCTTCCGGGGATATTCCCCTGTATTTCCCGGCTGCTTATACAACCGGACGACAGTATACACAAAGACCAGGAGAAAAGCAAGGAAAACGTCCGCGCAAGGCCGGACACCCGTTGATTTTTCAACGGAAAATTGCAATATTTGCTTCAGGCTTGAGAAGGGCGGGATCCGGTGCCGGTATGCGCCGCGGGATATCCGCACGGGCGAGGAACGGGCTGCTGCGATCACAAAGGCAGTCAAGTGAGCGAAATACACGGGAAGAACAACCGGATCCATTGACATGCGCTTCCGGCGGGAGTAAGATGCGCATGTCGGTAAGCGACAGAGATGAACCAGGAGATTTTATGACGATGATGTACAGTGCGGCTTTCTTCTTTAGCAGCATTGCGATGGATTGACAGGCGCCAGGGAGCGCAATAATCCACCGCCTTTTGAAGTTGAAAAAGGCGGTGGATTTTTTTAGCCCTCCCCGTCATCGGACGACAACACAAAGGAGGCCCTTGCATGAGCAGGTACTACCAGCCCGAGATCGAAACAGCCCCGCGCGGGAAAATCCTGGAGATCCAGAATGAAAAAATCGTCCGCCAGGTGAAGCATGTATGGGAAAAAGTGCCTTACTACCGCGACCTGATGATGAAGAAAGGCCTTACCCCGGATGACATCAAATCCGTGGATGACATCAAAAAACTGCCTTTCCTCAGCAAGGCGGACCTGCGTGACGCCTATCCCTACGGACTGCTGGGCACAGACCTGAAGGACTGCGTCCGCATCCATTCCACTTCCGGCACCACGGGCAGGCGCGTGGTTGCGTTCTACACGCAGCACGACGTTGACCTGTGGGAGGAATGCTGTGCCCGCGCCATCGTCGCAGCCGGCGGCTCCAATGAGGACGTCGTCCAGGTTGCCTACGGCTACGGTCTGTTCACCGGCGGCGCCGGCCTGCACGGCGGATCCCACAAGGTGGGATGCCTGACGCTGCCGATGTCCTCCGGCAACACCGAACGCCAGGTCCAGTTCATGATGGACCTGGACGCCACGATCCTCTGCTGCACGCCCTCCTACGCTGCCTATATCGGGGAGTTCCTGGCGGAACAGGGCTACAAGCCTGAAGACAACAAACTGAAGGCGGGCATCTTCGGCGCCGAGCCCTGGACGGAGGAGATGCGCCGGGATATCGAACAGAAACTCGGCATCAAGGCGTACGATATTTACGGCCTGACGGAGACAAGCGGCCCCGGGGTGGCGTATGAATGCGAAGAGCAGCACGGCATGCACATCAATGAGGACCATTTCTATGCCGAGATTATCGATCCCGATACAGGAGAAGTGCTGCCCGACGGCGAAAAAGGAGAATTGGTATTCACCTCGCTCGATAAGGAAGCTTTCCCCCTGCTGCGCTACCGCACCCGCGACATCTGCGTGCTCGACCGCACGCCCTGCCCCTGCGGCCGCACCCACGTCCGTATGGCCAAGCCCATGGGCCGCAGCGACGACATGCTGATCATCCGCGGCGTCAACGTCTTCCCGAGCCAGATCGAGACCGTCCTGCTCAAGGAGGGCTATACGCCGAACTACCAGATCGTGCTGGACCGCGAACGCAACACCGACACCTTCGACGTTTATGTGGAAGTCAGCGCGGATCAGTTCACCGACCTGATGTCCCAGATCCAGAAGATGGAAAAGAGCCTGGAGTCCGCCCTGCGCACGATGCTCGGCATCGGGCCGAAAGTGCACCTTGTGGCGCCCAAGACGATCACCCGCAGCGAAGGCAAGGCAGTGCGCGTCATCGACAAGCGCAAGCTCCACGACTGATACCTGAAAAGTATATGAAATATATCCAAGGAGGCGAAAACCCATGGCAATTACGCAGCTTTCCCTTTTCCTGATGAACCAGCCGGGCCAGCTGGTGAACGCTGTCGGCGCGATTGCGTCCACAGGCGCCAACATCCGGGCAATGAGCATTGCCGAAGCCAATGATTTCGGCATCCTCCGCACGATCGTCACCGATACCGACAAGGTCTGTGAGCGGCTGAAGGAAGATTACCTCGTCACCCGTACGCGCGTGGTAGCCGCCCGCATGGATGACCGCACGGGCGCGCTTTATCCCATCCTGGAGGCGCTCAACGAAAGCAATGTCAACATTGAGTATATGTACGCTTTTACAGGCACAGGGCCGGAGGAAGCGTATGTTGTTCTCCGGGTCCACGATCCCGATACGGCGGAGGACGTACTCCACGCCCGCGGGATCGGGACGCTGTCCGACGAAAGCCTGAACCTGTAAAGGCCTTGTATTTCCGCGGTTTTTTACATGCGGATGCCCCAAAAGCGCCGTTTTTGCCGATTCTGGTAAGCTTTCGGCCATTGCAGCCCATTGTTTCTGCGCTTCATGTGTACTATAATACGCGTGCGTGAAGCAGTTCACGTATCATCTGATCACTGCGCTGAACGCGGGAAAGGGAGAGAATCATGAAGAAGGTTATCTGCAAGGTCGAATACGATACCGAAGCTTCCGAGCTGATCCAGAAGAAGGTTTTCGGCGTTTTCGGCGATCCTAAGGGCTATGAAGAGTCCCTGTACAAGACCCAGGACGGCAAGTTCTTCCTGTACGGTTTCGGCGGCCCCGAATCCCCCTATACGGAAGAGACCATCAAGCGCCTGGCGGCTGACAAGGTCAAGGCCTGGCAGAAGGCTTAAGCCCTGTGTTAAAGCCTCCGCCCATCGGGCGGGGGCTTTTCATGTGCCTGCATGATCCTGTTGACGCGGACGGAAGAATATTTTATGATGTTCGGGCCGGATGATACAGCATTGACAAAAAAAGGAAAACCATGATATAAATGGCTGATATTGTTGAGGAGGTACCGAAATGGCTGAATATATCCTTGTAACTGATTCGGCGTGTGATATCCTGCCGGAGAAGCTGCAGGAATGGGGTGTCGAAGTTCGCAGGCTGCCGTATCTTTTCACGGATGACGGAGCGGAGCACCTGGACAACGACCGGCCTGCAAAGGAGTTCTATGACGAGATGCGCAGCGGGCGCGTCGCGAAGACTTCCGGGGTCAACGAGGCTGTCTTTGAAGCACTGTTCACGCCCTTCCTTGAGGACGGAAAGGATGTCCTGTACATTGCGTTTTCCAGCGGCCTGAGCGTAACCTGCGAGAACGGGAAAAAGGTTGCGGCTGCCCTGGCGGAAAAGTATCCGGAGCGGAAGATCATCGTTGTCGATTCCCTGGCCGCATCCGCAGGGCAGGGCCTGCTCGTGTACCTGGCGAAGGAAAACCGCAGCGCGGGGATGGGCATCGAGGAAAATGCCGCCGCCCTGGAGCAGCAAAAACTGCACGTTTGCCACTGGTTTACCGTTGAGGACCTGAAGTACCTGAAGCGCGGCGGCCGTATCAGCGCCGCGACGGCCCTGCTGGGCACGGCGCTGAATGTCAAACCCGTGTTGCATGTGGACAACGAGGGGCACCTAATCAAGATTTACCAGGTCCACGGCAGGAAGAAATCCATCCGCAAGATGGCGGAAATGCTGGGGGAGACGATCCTGGAAGACACGCCGGTTTTCATTTCCCAGGCGGATTGCATCGAGGATGCAGAACTGCTGCAGAGAATCCTGAAGGAAGAATACAACCGGGAAGTCAACCTGATTACGGGGATCGGTTCCGTGATCGGAGCGCACGCAGGTCCGGGGACACTGGCGCTGTTCTTCCTCGGAAAAGAAAGATAAACAGCCGGCTGGCAGACGGGCAAAGGAGGCAATGATCCTTTGCCCGTTTTCAAATCCCGGGAGGAATAGCAGCCGGTATTTTGCGGGTTTGACAGTTTACAGGCCTCGCGCGGGACTGATATAATCAGCGCGTGATCCGGGAAAGACCGGGGACAGGAGGATAAGAAGATGAGAAACATGAAGAAATGGCTGATTATTGCGGGCATCGCGGTTGTTGTGGTCCTGCTGGTGTTCACGACCTGCACCGCGACAGTCGAGACCGGATACACCGGCATCGTGACGACTTTCGGCAAGGTCGAGGATGTGACGCTTGAAGCCGGGCTGCACTTCAAGAGCCCCTTCCAGCGGATCATTGCCATGGATAACCGGGAGCAGAAGACAAGCTTTACGACGGAAGCGTTCTCCAGCGATATCCAGCAGGTGGACATCACCGGCAGCATCAACTACGCCATCAACAAGAGCACGGCGATGAACCTTTTCAAGGAAGTCGGCACGGACTACTTCAACAAGCTGGTGTATCCCCGGATGCTGGAGATCACCAAGGGCGTGTTCAGCAAATACAGCGCGGAGAACCTTGTGGCCAACCGCCAGAAGCTGAGCGAGCAGATCCGGGACGGCCTGTATGACGAACTGAAGGACTACGGCATCAACGTCATCAGCCTGAGCATCGAGAACCTGGATTTCACAGACGCGTTTACCGACGCGGTTGAAGCGAAGCAGGTCGCGGCCCAGAAAAAGCTGCAGGCCGAAATCGAACAGGCCCAGATGACCATGGAAACCCAGCAGCAGGCAGAGCGGAAGCGCATTAACGCCGAAGCCGAGGCCAACGTGCTGAAGATCAACGCCGACGCGGACGCTTATGCGACCAAGGTGCGCAGCGAGGCGGAGGCGGAGGCGAACAAGATGATCGCCGAAAGCCTGACCGAGAACCTGATCAAGTTCAACGAGATCAAGAGCTGGGACGGCAAGCTGCCCACCTTTATGGCCGGCGAGGGATCTTCCATGGTCCCGGTGCTGCAGATGGGCGGAGCCGGCGGAAGTGAAAGCGCCGCTGCCGAGTAAGCGGCGGACCGCGCACCGCAGGCAGCAGATGCAGGGCACGGCGGGGCGGCTTCCGCCCCGCCGCGGCCTGTGCAAAACGGCAGGAAAGGCGCTTCGCAGCGCCTTTTCCGGATGATTGGGTCAGGAGCA
>CAMMYM010000014.1 GCA_946527725.1 uncultured Clostridia bacterium | reverse complement strand
CCCTGGGCGAATACGGTTATCAATGATACCAGCAAACGGACACTTCCTATAGCAATTGCCGGATTCTTTGGTCAGCATCAGTTCACACAGTGGGGATATGTTTTTGCAATGTCAGTACTTACACTGATTCCTGTTGTTCTGATTTTCATTCTGTGCCAGAAATTCTTTGTGCAAGGGTTAACTGCAGGCAGTGTATTATGACAAAAAGGCAAATCCGAATCCCACCCGCTCCGCTCTGCACACATTGGGAAAGCGCCTGCTACTGCAGGCGCTTTCCCAATGCCATGCTTTTGGGGATTGGATGATTCTGTTGCCTGAATACTGGAATGATTGCCTGTCCGGGTGCACCGGGCGCATTGCTTACGGGACGCGGATGGACCGGAAAACCGTCTGCAGGGTTTCCCGGATGTTTGTCAGGCCCAGTTTGGGAAGCTTTGCCGTCAGCAGGATCTGGTAGGTGCCCTGGAAGAAGACCAGGACGAGCAGGCAGATGCCGGCAACGGGAATCCACGCGTCGGCCTGGCTGTTTCCGGGCCTGCGGGTGTAGGAATACAGCAGCATGAACGGCGAGAGGGCCGCCAGGATGACGGAATTCCCGAAGCCCACGGCCAGGAGGGCGCCGGACGCCCTGACGGCCAGGGCGGGATCGCCTCCGGACAGGATCGGCGGACCGTACTCCAGGACCAGGTAGTCCAGGATTCCGGCGGCCAGCATGACCGCGGCGGCAAAAACGGAGAAATGCAGGGAATTGCGTTTTGTCTGCAGGAACAGCCGGTATTCTTCATGGGTCTTCCCGCTGCGGCGGGAGCGGAGCTCCCTGGCCTTGACAAAGAACGCCATGGCGACGAAAAGGGCGAAGGTCATCGGCGGCTTTACCGTCAGCCATGGATAGAAGTCTGCCGGAATGACAGCCTGCCCGAGGGAAGACAGGACTTTCAGGGTGACGCAGGCCGCTTCCCAGGCAACGGGGAGCAGCGTGAAAAGCCGGAAAACGATGTGAGCTTTTCCCGTGAAGATCCGTTTGGGCCGGTAACTCAGGAAGAACATGAAAGCGGTGCACAGGAACAGGTCCACAAAAATGTTGAAAGCCAGGAATCCGTGGTCTGCCGTGCTGCGGACCATCGAGATGACTTCCGCCTCCGTTTCGTCCGGCACGGCGCTGACCAGGCGGACGGTGCCCAGGAGGTATTTGTTGAAAAACAGCAGGAAAAGCAGCGCGATCCCGAGCATGGCGGCGCCGTTTTTCACGAGCTGCTTCCGGTAGCCTTCCGTGTTGTTCAGGATCACGGAAAAGTTCGCAATCAGCAGGAACGGGAAGGACAGGTCGGCAATATACGCGATTGCGCTGATCCATCCGCGGAGGCG
Organism: uncultured Clostridia bacterium; assembly: GCA_946527725.1. Lineage (GTDB taxonomy): Bacteria > Bacillota > Clostridia > Christensenellales > Aristaeellaceae > Aristaeella. The sequence goes on along the minus strand of CAMMYM010000014.1, from coordinate 24,547 downwards.
GGTTTCGTTCTCCGCGTTCACGCTGAGGGCCAGCTCCATCATCACGGCGGCAAAGGACAGCACGATGCAGATCCAGCCCAGGAACCTGAAAAGCCGGCAGGATAACGGCCCCCTGTAGGAGATATCGTTCTCCAGGGAAAGCGTGGGCAGCCTGAGTGCCATCCTCTTCTTTTCCGGCGTTTCCTTTGCGGCCATGATCGGTTCACCCCTCCGAATGGTATCGGTCATTGTCCGGGATTTTCTGCATCGTTTCCGGCATTATAGCATCCTGCGGGGCGGGTGTCCATATACCGTCGGCAGCGGGCGGCGCCGGGCGGGAAAGACGCGGAAAAAGGATTGACAAAACGGCCGGATATGTATAATGGATACCGGGAGGGGAAAAGATGGATACGGTCAACGGGGAATGGATCATGAAAGGATGCGCGCGGAACGACCCGAAACGGCTGAAGGGCCCGGAGGACCTGCTGCGGCTGGTCGGGGAGATCGGCTTCCTGCCGCTTTTTTCCAATGAGATCCCGGGGTTTTCCGTGGAGGAACGGACGGTGCCGGACGCATGGTGGACGGACGGCGACGGGGATCCCTGGGCCTGGCGGCAGATCCTGGCCTGCAGCGGGGACGTCGCCTACGGGAAATTCTTCGACAGGAAAGCCGGATTTGTTTCGAAAGCCTGGTTTCCGGATTTCGCCAATTACCGGCGGGACGGTTATGACTGGGAAGGCATGTATGAAGACGGGAAGATGAAACACAGGAACAAGCAGGTGATGGACGCCCTGGAGCCCGACGGGGAGATGAAAGGCCTGGAACTGCTCACATGCGACCTGCGGAAGAAATCCGCCGTGGCAAAAGGGTTTGAAGGGGCGCTGGCGGAGCTGCAGATGCAGACATTCCTGATCATGGGCGGATTCCGGCAGAAGCGGAACCGGCAGGGAGCCGCCTACGGATGGCATGTGGCCGTGATGATGACGCCCGAAACCAAGTGGGGGTACGACGCGGTGAACGGATACGAGGGAAAGCCGGAGGATGCCTGGCGCAGGATCCGGGAGCAGGTCCTGCGGTTTTTCCCGGAAGCGGGAGAAAAGGAAATCCGGAAAGTCATGGGAATCAGGAGATAAGCGGCCTGTGCCTGCCTGATATGCTCCCTTTTTATTTCACTGTCCACTTGACGGGAAGCGGTTCAGCCTGCGGCAGGCTGCTTTTTTTGCCTTGACTTGAAGCAGGCTCAAAGGTTTAGAATGATGCGCAGGACAGACAGGCATAAAAAACGGACAGGAAGGGGTACTGTATGGACAGGAATACGCCTTTGTACGACACGAAACTGACGGTCCGGGAGCGCGCGGAATACCTTGTGTCCCGGATGACAGCCGAGGAGAAATGCGCCTGCTTTTCCCTGTGGATCAGGAACGAACGGCTGGGGATTGCCGCGTCCACCTGCGGGGGAGAAGGCGCGCACGGCGTCCAGGCACGGGCAGGGCAGCGGGAAATGTATCCGCCGACGCCGACCACCTCCTTTCCGCAGCCGATCGGCATGGCCGCAACCTTTGACCGGGACCTGATCCGGAAGGCCGGGGACGTCACCGGCAGGGAATCGCGGGCGTTTGCGAACGCTGTCGGGAAGGGCGGAAACGGCCGCCTGTGCCCGACGGTCGACCTGTGCCGGGATCCGAGGTGGGGCCGGAACGAGGAAGGATACGGGGAGGATCCGTACCTGACCGGGAAGATGGCTTCCGCCTATATCACCGGCATGCAGGACGAGCACAACTATGACGGGACGCCCCTGGCGCCCGGCGAACGCGGGGACCGCGTCCGGACGGCTGCGGTGCTGAAGCACTTTTACGCCAACAACCAGGAATGGCGCCGGAACTACGACAGCTTCGACATCAGCGACAAGGTCAAATATGACTACGAGCTTGAGCCATACCGGTACTGCGCGCAGGAAGGGCACGCGGAAGCCGTCATGACTGCCTACAACGAAATCAACCACGTGCCTGCCATGGTGAACCGCGAGGTCCGGGATATCCTGAAAGACAAATGGGGCATCCGCTACGCCATGACGGACGGCGGGGATTTCCTGCAGACAGTGAATTTCCACCATTATTACGATACCCACGCGGAATCGCTGGCGGAGGGCGTCAAAGCCGGCGTCGACGCGATGCTGGACAACCCCTTCGAGGTGACCAAAGCGGCGAAGGAAGCCCTCGAACGCGGCCTGATCACGGAAGCTGAGATGGATGAATCCATCCTCTGCACGGTGACGGAACTGATCCGCCAGGGCGCCTTTGACCCGGCGGACCCCTATGCGGAACTGGACATGGCGGACGTCGGGACGGACGAGGCAAAACGGATCTCCCTGCAGATGAGCTGCGAAGCCAACGTCCTGCTGAAGAACGAAAACGGTTTCCTGCCGTTTGACAGGGAGGACGACATCGCCCTGATCGGCCATGTGGGCAACAGCTGGTATATGGACTGGTACGGCGGCAAACCGCTTTACAAGGTAACGCTGAAAGCCGGCCTGGAGAAAAGGATGCACCGCCAGGTCCCGTACGACAGCGGGCTGAACCTTGTCCGGTTCAGGGCCGGGGACAAGTATATCGGCGGCAGCCGGCCCGCGGACGTTCCCCGGGGCCTGTTCGACCCGGAACCGGCGGAACTCGTGCTGGTGGACCGGGCGGAGGACGCCGTGGTTTTCGAGCAGATCAACTGGGGATGCGGCAGCAATTTCCTGTACGCGCCGGCATACCGGAAGTACCTGACGGTGGGCATGGACGGAAAGATCAGCCTCGCTTCCGACGAACCGTTCCTCTGGTTTATTTTTGAAAGCTTCACGATCGGCACGGCGGACGCCGTCCGCACGCCAAACCCGCGGAACGCGAACTGCGTCGAGCTGACGGAGTACTGGAACGACGAAGAGGGCGATATCAAACTGTACTGTTTCGGCAACCGGAACGTCTACGTGGAGGACGGGAAGCTGAAAACGGATCCGCTGGTCCGGAGGACGGCGGAAAGCAACACCAAGGAGGGCAACAACGAGGAGTCAGCCTGGGCAGGATCCGAAAAGGAAGCTGCCACGCTGACCGTGGAAATGGTATCCAGCGGCATTGAGCGCGCAAAAGCGCTGGCGGCGAAGGCAAAGAAGGTCATCGTGGCCATGGGATGCAATCCTGTGGTGAACGCGAAGGAAGAGATCGACCGGAGCACCATTGCCATGATCCCACTGCAGGAAAAACTGGCGGAAGCCGTGTATGAGGCAAACCCGAACACGGCGGCGGTCCTGATCACCAACTACCCCTATGCGATCGGGTGGATGCAGGAGCATCTTCCGGCCATCCTGACGAACGTGACGGGTTCCCAGGATATGGGCAACGGCATCGCGGCCGCCATCTTCGGCGAGGCGAATCCCGCGGGGAGGCTCCCGATGACCTGGTACAGGGGGGACGGCGACCTGCCGCCGATGGAGGATTACGACCTGATCAGCCATCCGAGGACCTACCGGTACTTTGAAAAACCGGTCCTGTATCCTTTCGGGTACGGACTGTCCTATACCGTCTTCGAATACAGCGGCCTGCGCGTTGAAAAATGCGGCGGCGGGCTGAAGGCATCCGTCACCGTGAAGAATACCGGGCACAGGGCCGGCGACGAGGTGGCGCAGCTGTATATCCGGCGGCTTTCCCCGTCCGGTACGGTCCATCCGGTCCGCCGGCTGATCGGGTTTGAACGCCTGCACGACATCGCCCCGGGCGCTTCGATGACCGCCGGATTCACCGTGAATCCGTGCGACCTTGAGATTTACATGGAACGGGAAGGACGGAAGGTTGTCGAACCCGGCAGGTACCTGGTCTACGCGGGCGGTTCCTGCATGGACGAGCGGGTTGCCGCGGAAATTGAACTGTAACGGCGCGAAATTTCCGGAAATCGCCTTTCCGTGCCCTGCAAAGAGCGGAAATAAAGGAAAAGGGAAGCATTTGGAAACGACATTCCCGCAGGAGTGTTATTGACAGATGCTTCTCTTTCATGTATCGTTCCGTATATCGGACCTTATATTGAAGATCGGAGGAATAAACCATGAGCGGCGTTGAAAAAGCCTGTCAGTTCCTTGAAGCATGCGGGACCTATTACCTGGCGACCGTCGAGGGGGACCAGCCCCGGGTTCGCCCCTTCGGCACCGTGATGGTGTACGAGGGAAAGCTCTATATCCAGACCGGCAAGGTGAAGCCTGTTTCGCACCAGCTGGCTGCCAACCCGAAAGCGGAAATCTGCGCGTTCAAGGACGGCCAGTGGATCCGCGTTTCCGGCGAACTTGCCAATGACGACCGGATCGAAGCGAAAACCGCCATGCTGGACAAGTATCCTTCCCTGAAAGGAATGTACAGCGCGGAGGACGACAATACGCAGGTGCTCTACTTTAAAGGCGGCCAGGCGGTGTTCGCATCCTTCGGCGGCGCGCCTGAGACGGTCAGCCTCTGATGGCAGGCGAATCCGGCGATGGCCCGGAGATCCGAAAAAAGCATATCCTGGCCAGGGAGGGCCTGGCCCCGGCGGAGCGGGAAACCCGTTCGCTGCGCGCCGTGGAGCGGATCGCGACGCTGCCCGAATTCAGGGCAGCGTCCGTCGTCATGCTCTACCGCGCCGTACGGGGCGAGCTGAACCTGGATACCCTCCCGCAGCATCCCGCCTCGGCCGGGAAACGGTTTGCCTATCCGCGGTGCAGCGGCGGGGACATGGCCGCGCTGATCCCGGGCGCCTGGGAAAAGGGCGCCTTCGGGATTCCCGAACCGGCGGAAGACAGCTCGCAGGCGGTTTCCCCGGCGGACATCGGCCTGGTGATCTGCCCGGGAACGGCCTTTGACGAACAGGGGGGACGCCTGGGCATGGGCGGGGGATATTACGACCGCTTCCTGCCGAAGTGCGGGAAGGCGGTTTTCGTGATGGCTGCGTTTGAATCGCAGCGCGAAGAACGCCTGCCGCAGCACGGCCAGGACGTGCCGATGGATATTATCGTGACCGAGGAAAAGGTGCGGCGGATCCGGAAGGGAGCGGGCCGATGAGACTGACGACGCTGTGCTATGTGGAAAACGGCGGCCGGTGGCTGATGATGCACCGCATCAAAAAGCAGGAAGACGAAAACGCCGGGAAATGGATCGGGCCGGGGGGACACATGCGGGAGGACGAGACGCCCGAGGAATGCGTCCGCAGGGAGGTCCGGGAGGAAACCGGCCTGGAGCTGCAGTCACTGCGGCTGCGCGGAATCATCACCTTCATCCTGCCAGACTGGGGGAACGAACTGACGTTCCTGTACACCGCCGAAACGGAGCAGACGGAGCTGCCCGAGTGCAGGGAGGGCGTTCTCCGGTGGGTGCCCATCGGCGAGGTGGCGGACCTGCCCCTCTGGGAGGGGGACCGGATTTTCCTGCCCCTCCTCCGCAGCAGCGAAGGCGTTTTTTCCCTGAAGCTGAATTACGCGCCGGGCGGCGCGCTGCTGGACTGGCATCTGGAAGAAATGACCAAATGATGGTAGAATAGGTTCCTGAAACAGGAGAGGAGTTTTACCGGGAATGTTTGAACGCTTTGAAGTAATCCGGAACGCCGAGATGCGGCAGTATACGACCCTGAAGCTCGGCGGCCCGGCGGACTGGCTGGCTTTTCCGCGGAGCGGGGACGAGATCGCTGCGATGTTCGCGGAAGCCGGGCAGGCCGGGATTCCCGTGACGGTCATCGGGCAGGGAAGCAACCTGCTGGTGCTGGACGGCGGAATCCGCGGGCTTGTGATCCGGGTCGGCAGGAATATGCGCGGCATCCGCCAGGAAGGAAACCGCCTGGTTGTCCGGGCGGGCACCATGCTCTGCGCCGCTGCGAACGCGGCGGCGGACGCCGGCCTTTCCGGGCTTGAATTCGCTTCAGGCATCCCCGGTACGGTCGGCGGCGGCATGACGATGAACGCAGGCGCCTACGGCGGAGAAATGGCCGACGTGACCTTCCGCGTGGACGGCGTCCGCCCGGACGGGACGCCGGTGTCCCTGGGCCGGGAGGAAATGCAGTTCGGATACCGGACTTCCGCGGTGAAAAAGCTGGATTTCATCGTGACGGAAGCGACGCTGGAGCTGCAGCCGGGGAACCCGGAGGCGATCCACGCGCGGATGAACGAGCTGAACGCCATGCGCGCGGAAAAACAGCCCCTGGACGTTCCCAGCGCCGGCAGCACCTTCAAGCGGCCCGACGGCTATTACGCCGCCGCGCTGATCGACCAGTGCGGGCTCAAAGGCTACAGCATCGGCGAGGCGCGGGTAAGCATGAAGCACGCGGGCTTCCTCATCAACACAGGCAGCAGCAGCCGGGATTACCTGGAGCTGGTGCAGTATGTGCAGAAAATCGTCCGGGAACGCGCAGGGGTTCTCCTTGAACCGGAGATCAGGATCATCGGGGAACCAGAGGGCGGCGAATAATGCGTACGGGTGAAAGACAAAGCTTCGCGGCAAAGGTCCGTGAGGAACTGATCCGCCTGCCGGCAGGAAAGGCCTGCTGCATGCTCAGCGAGATTTCCGCGCTGACGCAGACATCGGGGCACCTGGCCTTTCGCGGGGGCGGCTGGCTTTCCGTCAGCTACCGGCTGGAGGACGCGGGTACCGCCAGGCGCCTTTTCCAGCTGCTCAAAAAGCGCCTGAAGGTCAATCCGACGCTGCATTTTACCCAGACTTCGCGCCTGGGGGGCAGGAGGACCTGCGTCCTGACGCTCAGCGGCGACGACGCGCGGACGCTGCTGGACGCACTGCATATGACGGAAACGGACGAGCACGGCCAGCTGCACCTGAAGCGGACGGTTCCAAGGCATCCGATGACGCGGCAGTGCTGCCGGAAGGCGTTCCTGCGCGGCGCTTTCCTCGGCGCGGGAACGGTCACAAATCCCGAAAAAGGATATCATTTCGAATGGAAGGCGGACGAAACGCACCTGCCGCAGGTCCTCGGGAGGCTGCTGGAGAAGTGCGGACTGCCGTTCCATACGTATGTGCGAAGCGGGCAGCAGGTCGTGTACCTGAAAGGCGCGCAGCAGATCGCGGATGTCCTGGCGCTGATGGGCGCGGGGCAGAGCGTGCTGGAGATGGAAAACACCCGGATCCGGAAGCAGCTGCGGGCCGCGGCGGTCCGGGCGGCCAACTGCGACGAACACAACGGCGAAAGGATGCTGGATGCCGCCCAGAAGCAGACGGAGGCTATCCGGCAGCTTTCCCTGAAGCAGGGGCTTTTCACCCTGCCGCCGGCGCTGCAGGAACTGGCGCGGCTCCGGCTTGAAAACCCGGAACTCAGCCTGAAGGAGCTGGGCGAAATGCTGGACCCGCCCGTCGGCAAGAGCGGGATCAACCACAGGATGCGCCGCCTGATGGAAGCGGCTGAAGAAATCTGACAAGGAAAGTAAAACCCGGCAGGCGGGGAAAGGAGGTACGGGAGGCAATGGTTGCATCGCTTTCGTATCTGCTGCTGTATCTGTCCTTCGGCGTGCTGACGGTCCGGATGCTGCTGCCGCGGCACAAACCGCTGAACCGGATCTGGCTCGGCCTGAGCCTGGGCGTGCTGGAGGAAATGTGGCTGCCCGCACTGTGCGCTTTCGCGTTCGGCTTTACCGCGCTTGCCCATGCGGCAGCTGCCGGGCTGCTGCTCCTCCTGACGCTGCTTTGCTTTTTCCTGCGGGACCGGCGTGATCCGGCACCGTGGGATGCAGCGGAGAAGGCCCAGCTGAAGCAGATGCTCCCGGTGCTCATTCCGCTTGTGCTGCTGGGCGCATACCTGCAGTATACGCACGTGATGCGTGTGGACCGGGCCGGAAACTGGAATGTCGGCCAGAGTACATACGGCGACCTGCCGATGCACCTGAGCTTTATCACGGGGCTGGCGGGAAAACAGTTCCCGGCGGATTATCCCTTCTATCCCGGGGCGCGGCTGAGCTATCCCTTCCTGGCGGATTCGCTCAGCACGACGTTCTGGCTGCTGGGCAGCAGCCTTCAGGCGGCGGTGACGGTTCCGGGCACGCTGATGATGGCGCTGTGCTTTATGGGCGTCCTGGTGCTCGGCAGGGAGATGACCGCGGGCGGCAAGGCTGCGCTGCTGGCCGCGCTGCTGTTTTTCCTGAACGGGGGTTTGGGCTTCCTGTACGATTTTGATCTGGCAGGCGGCAGCTGGGAAGCGCAGGCAGGCGCTTCCTTCCCGGAACAGGCGGTCCAGACGGCCGCCGGGTGGTTCCGGACGGCCTGGGAACGGATACGGGAGATCCTGGAAGGATATTACAGGACGCCGACGAACCAGCCTGACCCGAACAACCTGCGCTGGTCCAACGTGGTCTGCGACCTGATGGTTCCCCAGCGGACCCTGCTCGGCGGATGGTGCACGGTGATCCCGTGCTTCTACCTCCTGGACGCGGTATTCCGCCCGAAAAAACGCGATCCGGGGAACGGCGCGCGCGGCCTGGCGCTGCTCGGCATCTGGGCAGGGGCGCTGCCGCTCGTGCATACCCACAGTTTCCTCGCGCTGGCCCTTGCTTCCTTCGGGTGCATGGTGTACGACCTGGTCCACGGGGATCCGGACGCGATGATGATCCGGCGGAGCCGCTGGCGCATCCTGCTGCCTTACCTGGCATACGCGGCCATCGCCGCGGCGGCCGCCGTGCCGCAGCTTGTCGCCTTCACCTTCCGCCAGGCGCTCCGGGAAGGGGCGGAACACACCTTCCTGCAGTTCCAGTTCAACTGGGTCAACAACCGGGGCGGCCTGGGGATGCGCGACCTGTATATCTGGTTCTATGTCAAGAATATCGGGCTGCCTTTCCTGGCGCTCATTGCAGCGCTGTTTGACAGGACGCCGCGGAACCGGCGGCTGTTCGCCATGGCGCTTCCGATCATCCTCGCGGCGGAGTTTATCCGTTTCCAGCCCAACGAATATGACAACAACAAGCTTTTCTACCTGGCATGGCTCCTGTGCTGCATGATTGTCGCCGACTGGTGCGGCGCGGTCTGGAAACGGCTCCGGGGCATGCGCAGCCGGCATGTGCTGGCCGTGATGGCGGCGGTGGTAACGTTCTTCAGCGCCGGGCTGACGGTCTGGCGGGAATGCGTATCCAACTACATGGCCTACAGCCGCGCGTCGGTCGAGGCCGGGGAGTTCGCCCGGGACAGGACGGAGAAGGACGCCGTTTTCCTGACGGGGACGCAGCACCTGAACCCGGTCCTTTCCATCGGGGGAAAAACGATCGTCTGCGGACCGGACCTGTGGCTTTACTGGCACGGGTTTGATACCCGGGAAAGGCAGGAAGAGCTGCGGGTGTTCTACGAGGATCCGGAACACCACCCGGACATCCCGCTGAAATACGACGCAAGCTATATTTACGTTTCCTCCTACGAGCGCACGCAATACGACGTGGATGAGGCGGCGCTGGACAGGAACTACCAGAAAGTCTTTGAAAACAGTGAGGCAACGATCTGGAAAATCCCGAAAGGATAAGCATGCCGGGCGGTTTCGCCCGGTTTTTTGTTGCTTTTTCAGCAGGAATGGGATACAATAAAGTGATATGATATGCGATATCAGCGAGAGCGAAACAACGCGGCGAAAGGAAAGAGGGCGGCAGTGTGGAAAGCAGGAATGACGGGCTGAAGTGGCTTGCATGGGCGATTCCGGCGGGGATTGCGCTGCTGCTTGCCGTGATGCCCGTACCGGACAGGACGGCGGGCATGCTGCTGGTGCCCGCGGCTGTGTTCCAGCTGCTGCTGCCGGTGGTTTCCGCCATGACAGGCGCACTGTGCAGCCTTCCTGTCACGGTCTCGCTCTGCGCGCTTTCCGCTGCAAGCGGATGGAAATTCCTCCCGCAGGAGGCGCTGCCGCTGGTGCTGTTCTGGTGCGCAGCGTGCGGGCTGACGGCCTGCCTGCCGATGAAGCGGAAGCTGATGCGCCCGGCCCTGCGGGCTGCCATGTGCCTCGCAGCCTGGTGCATCGCGCTGGTGATCCTGCTGCAGCTGACCGGCGGAAACCTGGTTACGGGCCTCGCCCAGGCTGCGAGCGATTTTGTGGACCGCAGCCCGAACAGTACGGAATACCTCATCCGGGCGTACAGCGCCGGATATGTCCGGCTGTCCGGGAAGGAAGTGCTGGTTCCCGCCGCGCGCACGATGGGCGGGATCATGATCCCCGCGGAAACAAGGACCCAGATGCTCATGACCCTGCGCGTCTCGCTGGAGGAAATCCTGCCGTCCCTGCTTTGCAGCGCGGTGATCTACCATACGGTGCTGACGGTGCTGCTGAGCACGCTCCTGCCGGACTGGCTGAAGCGCAGGAAGGGGGAACGCGGGGAATTCGCCCCGCTGGAGCGGTGGTATATGCCCCGGCGGATGGGCGCCGCGGTTTTTGCCCTGTGCATCGGCTGGCTGGTCGCCCTGCTGGCGCAGGACGGAATCGGCGCGTATCTCGGCTGGCTTTGCGCGGGCGTTTTCAGGGCCGCGTTCATCCTCCAGGGCATCTGCTGGATGCAGTGGATGGGCAAACGCATGGGGATCCGTTCCACGGTGCGGAATATCTGGTCCGTGGTGCTTTCTGTTATACTCCCGCTGATCCCGATGGTGATGGGAATGATAGATCAAAGCAGGGACGCACGCCATCTGCGCCCGAGAGAGGAGACTGACCAGGAATGAAGGTAGTATTGCTGAAGGACGTCAAGAACATGGGGAAGCGTGACGATATCCTGACCGTCAGCGACGGTTACGCCAGGAACTTCCTGTTCCCCCAGAAACTGGCTGCGGAAGCGACTCCCGGAACCCTGAAGGAGATTGAGCGCAAGCGCGCCGCCCAGGACGCCCGCGAGGCGGAACTGAAGGCGGAAGCGCAGGCGAAGGCTGAGCTCCTGAAGAACAAGGTGATCGTGCTGCAGGTCAAGTGCGGCGAAAAGGGAAGGCTGTACGGCAGCGTGACGGCGCAGGAGGTTGCCGACGCGCTGGAGCAGCAGCACGGCATCAAGGCGGACAAGCGGAAAATCGATATCGGGGATCCGATCCGGGAGACCGGCATCCGCGAGATTTCCGTCTGGCTTTACGCCGGCATTACCACGAAAATGAAGCTTGACGTCCAGCCGCTCAAGAAGTAACAGGCGGCGGGAAACGGATACAGGAGACAGGGATGGAGATTCCGGAGAAGGTCAGCGGCGCGGTTCCGCCGCACAGCGCGGAAGCGGAGGTCAGTGTCCTGGGCGCAATGCTCCAGGACAGCGACGCTGTGTCCAAAGCGCAGGAGCTGCTGGCTGCGGATGACTTCTACCTGCCGGAACACAGGGAAATTTTCCAGGTGATGGGCGCCCTGACCCGGGAACACGCGCCGATCGACCTGGTGACCATGCATACGGAACTGGCGCGGCGGGGCACGCTGGAGGGCATCGGCGGGGACGCCAGCCTGATGCGGATCCTGGATGCGGTGCCGACTTCCGCGAACGTCCGGGCGTATATCGATATCGTCCGCGAAAAAAGCACGCTCCGGAAGCTGATCGCCGCCTGCCAGAAGATCTCTGGGGACTGCTACAGGCAGCAGTCGCCCCTGCAGGAAACGCTGACCGCTGCCGAGAAGGCGATCTTCGACATCGCCATGAACCGCAGCATGGAGGGGGAAACGCTCCAGCCGCTGGGCCAGGTCGTCGTCCGGGCATACGACATGATCGAGGAACTGGCCAAGCTGCACGGCGCCATCGCCGGTGTGCCGACCGGGTTCATCGACCTGGACAACATGCTGACCGGGCTGCACGGCGGCGAGCTGATCGTGGTCGGCGCGCGCCCGTCCATGGGTAAAACTTCCTTTGCCATGAACGTGGCGGCCCATGCGAGCCTGAACAAGGGCATGAAGGTTGCCGTGTTCACGCTGGAAATGCCGCGGGAACAGATTGCAATGCGGGTGCTCTGCTCCGACGCCCGGGTGGACATGCAGCGGGTGCGGAAGGGCACGCTTTCCAACGACGACTGGATGCGGCTGGCAAAGTCGCTGACGCCGATGGTCGCGGCGCCGATGTTCATCGACGACACGGCGGGGATCACGCCGACGCAGCTGCGTTCCCGCTGCCGCCGCCTGATGATGGACAAGGGCGGGCTGGACCTGATCGTGCTGGATTACCTCGGCCTGATGCACGCGGACAGCCGGACGGAAAACCGCCAGCAGGAAGTCAGCGAGATCAGCCGCCAGCTGAAAGCCATCGCGCTGGAACTGAAGGTTCCGGTCATGGCCTGCGCGCAGCTGAGCCGGGCGAACAAGGACCGGCAGGACAAGCGGCCGATGCTGAGTGACCTGCGGGATTCCGGTTCCATCGAACAGGACGCGGACGTCGTCATGTTCCTGCACCGCGAGGAGTATTACAACAAGGAAACGGAAGACAAGAACATCGGCGAAGTGATCATTGCAAAACAGCGCAGCGGCCCCCTCGGGACCGTCAAGCTGGCCTGGCTGAGCGAGTTTACGACATTCGCAAATCTGGCAAGGGATGAAAGCAATTCCGGGGATGCCCCGTTTTAATACCGAAGGAGCTTAAATGGAGAGTTATTCTGTATGCCAGCTGCAGCGCGATATGCGCTTTGAAGGATTCCTGCTGGTACGGTCCGCGGAGAAGCGGAAAGACATCAAAGGCAACGATTACGTGGATATGAACCTGACCGACCGGACCGGTGAGATCAACTGCAAGATCTGGAACTGGGAATCCGGCACGGAGGCGCCCGTTTCGGGCAGCACGGTGAAGGTACGCGGAACGGTCCAGGAATACAACGGCCGGCTGCAGCTGCGGGTTGAAAAGTGGCGGCTGAGCACGACGGACGATCCGGTGGATATGAGCCAGCTGGTGCCGTGCGCGCCGCGGAAACCGGAAGAAATGCTGGCTGAGATCAGGGAAACGGCGGCCGGTATCCGGAGCGAAAAGCTCCGGAAGCTGACGGAGGGCATGCTGGAGGCAGCGGGGAGCAGCCTGGACTGGTTCCCGGCGGCCCAGCGGATGCACCACGCCGAGCGCAGCGGACTGCTGCACCACACGACGGATATGCTGAAGCTGGCAAAGGCCATGCTGGGGATTTACCCCTGGCTGAACGCGGACCTGCTGCTTGCCGGCGTGATCATCCACGACCTGGGGAAAATCGACGAGCTTCGGAGCGACCAGGCCGGGAACGTGACGGACTACACGAGGGACGGGCAGCTGCTCGGGCACCTGGTGCGCGGCATCACGAACCTGAACCGCGTGGCGGACCGGCTTGGGATCCACGGCGAACCGGTCGTCCTGCTGGAGCACATGCTGCTGAGCCACCACGGCGAAAGCGAATACGGAAGCCCGAAGGCGCCCATGTTCCCGGAAGCGGAAGCGCTGCACTGGATCGACATGATGGACGCCAGGATGAACACGATGAAGAGCGTCGAGGACAAAACGCCGGAAGGCGCTTTCAGTGAGAAGGTTTTCAGCCTTGACCGGAGGGTATACCATCCGATATATACGGACGACGCGGAATAAAGCCGGATTACATAAAACGGAGGGATTCAACATGAAAAAAAGGATTCTTTGTCTGGTACTGATCCTGTGCGCGGCCCTGGCCCTGACAGCCTGCCAGCAGCAGGAAACCTATCCGAACCAGCCCAGGCAGGAAACGGTCCAGCAGGCACCCGTTCAGCAGCAGGCTGCCACGGAAGCTCCTGCCCAGCAGATCGACTTCAACAGCGGCGCGTATAATCCGGCTTCCGAGGAAGACGCGGTCGCTGAACAGGTTTACGACAGCGGCATTACGCCGGCCCCGACGATGCGGAGCGATTACGCCGGCGCGACGCCCGTGAAGATCGATCCTGTGGACAAACCTACGCCCACACCGCTGCCCACGCTGACGTTCTCCTACGCCAACTATACGGCGGCCAACCTGCGCCTGACCTTTGAGGGCCCGGCAGGATGGCTCCCGGCCGAGAACGGCGCGGACACCTTCACGCTGTCTTACCCGAACCAGTCCATGGACTACGAAGCGAAGGCAGTCCTCCACACGGTGTCTGTCGGCAAGAACTATACGCAGAAAGAACTGATCAAGGAAGTCAAAGCCCAGGCGGATTCGGTCCGGAGCGCCGGCGGCTTCAGGAGCTTTGAGCCCTCAGGCACCGCGGCCCGCTTCTTCATCGACGAAGGCGGCGTGTACATAGCCTACAAGGGCACGCTGAACGACGAGAACGAAACCGGCGTCGCCGGCAGGATTATCGTCAATACGGTCAACAAGGTGCTGTATATCCTGCACGTCAGCTACCCGAGGGGACTGGCGGACACCTTCGCGGACGGCGTTTACAACAAGATCCGCCATTCCATGAAACTGGTGAACTGAGGCATACCTGGCATCCCGGGATTCCTGTGACGCGCGCCCCGGAAGGGGAATGCGCGTCACACGCTGTTATCGGAGGCTTTACGAAACATGAAAAAGGCGCTGCGTTTTCTTTCCACGGTCCTGTGCATCATCCTGGTATCCTGCACGCTGCCAACAGCGCGCGCGGAGATGATCTCGGTCGGGATCAGCCTGACCGGGCTGATTGCCGAAGAAGGCGGCGGCTACCGGAAGGTGATGCCTGAAGGCAGCTTCCGCGTATTCCAGAACGGACAGGAAATCGGCACGATTGCCGCAGGGCGGGAAACCCTGGTCCTGAACAATACGGAACGGATCAGGATCGAGCCTGTTCCGCAGACATTTGCGCCGGGATGGGACCTGTCAACGGCTTACCTGACGCCTGACCTTTCAGGCACCGCTTCGGCCATGATCCCCGTCACGGTTTACGCGCAGGGTTCAGCTCCGAAGGCCGCGGAGGCCCCGGACGCGCAGGCGGCGGAAGACCCGGCGGCGGAAACGGACGCAGCGCCGGCGGAAATCCCCACAGTGCCCCCGACGGAAGAACCCACGGAGGTGCCTACAGAGGTGCCGACGGAAGTGCCCACCGAAGTACCCACGGAAGCGCCCACAGCAGCGCCGACAGAAGTCCCGGCGACAGCTGTCCCCGCGACAGCCGTCCCGGCAACAGCCGTCCCGGCGACAGCCGTTCCGGTGACGGAAATCCCCGCGACAGCGGCCCCGACGGAAGCCCCGACGGAAACGCCGGCCCCGACAGCGGCCCCTGCGACCGCCCAGCCGAAGCCGACGCCGGCGGGCACGCCGACGCTGCCGCCGTATACCCCGAAGGAAGTAACCCCGGTGCCGGAACTGCGCGGGATTCCCGAGGGTGCGGAGACCGGCGCCCTGCAGGTCTTCGTTTTCAACGACAGGAACGGCAACGGGAACATGACGGGCAACAACGAAAGAGGCGTCCAGGGAATTGCTGTCTACCTGCTGAATGAAGCGGAGGAGCCGCTGGCATCCACCTGGACAAACGCGGATGGCTTCGCCTCGTTCGAAAACGTCCCGGCCGGGAAATACAGGACGATGGTCAGCCTGCCGGAAAAATACTATTTCACAAAGCACGGCGGGCTGAACAGCATGACCGAAAACGCCTATGACACGCAGGCGGGCAGCACCCAGACAGGTCCTGTTGTGGAAATCACCGCCGGCGGAAGGGCCGAGCAGGGAATCGGCATCCATGAAGATGCGGTCGTCCTGAAAGGCTACTGCTGGCTGGACGAGAGGACGGACGGCCTGTACGATTTCAATGAAAAGGCAATGCCGGGCATCGGGATCACGCTGCAGAGCGAAACGGACGAAAAGATCGTTTACGAACTCGAATCCGGCGCAGACGGAAAATGGCGGGCCGCAAACCTCCGGCCGGGTGTTTATTACATCTCCGTCAGCTGGCCGGAAGGCATGATGATTACCCGGTACACCCAGGAGCGGGGCATCCGTTCCTTCCTGACTTCCGACAACCAGCGCAGGCGTTTTGAAGTCAACGCCGCCACCAGCGATATTTACATCGGCTTCAACTGGGCGACGCAGCTGTACGGCCGCTGCTACCTGGACGCGAACTACAACGGCCTGTACGACGAGGGCGAAGAACCGCTGGCCGGTGTGAAGATCCTCGCCAGGTATTCCTACGACAGCGCGGAAGCCGCCTCCACGGTTTCCGGCGCAGACGGAACATACGTCCTGGACGGCATGCGCGGCAAGAAGTACGTCTTCCAGGCGACGCTGCCCAAGGGCGGATACGTGTATACCCGGACCGCTCCTTCCGAACCGCTGGGCAACCGCTTCAGCGCACGGGGCGAGCAGCGGACGGCGGAACTGCCGGAAACGCAGATGGCCGACGCGGAACGCCGCGAGATGAACATCGGCGCAATCCTGACCGCCACCGTGAGCGGCAGGGTTTATTACGACGATAACTGCAACTCCGTTCCGGACGAAAACGAGAAACCGGTTTCCTCGTTTGTGGTGACCATCAAGGATGCGGACGGAAAAGCCGTCGCCAGCGCCCGGTCCGGGAATACGGGCGTGTACGAACTGGCAGGGATCATGCCCGGCGAGTATACGCTGGACGTGACCGCAGTGAGCGGATATGCCTTTACAAAGCGCGGGGAAGGGAACGTGATCCTGAACCTGAGCAACGGCGCCGGATATTCCGAGAAATTCCAGGTGAATATTTCGGATAAAATCACGGGAATGGATATCGGTATGATCCGTCCCGGAACCGTACGGGGCACCGTGTTTGCCGACCTGAACGACAACGGCATGCAGGATGCCGGGGAAGGCGGAATGGCCGGTACGGTTGTCCGGGTGGTCAGCGAAACGGAAGGCGAAGCTTTCCGGACGGAGATTGGGCAGGACGGCGCCTATGTCTTTGACGCGGTAATGCCCGGCCGTTACCATGTGGAATACGAACTGCCCGAAGGGGCTGTGTACGCCCGGGTGAAGGACGGCGGGAACCAGGTTTCCGAAACAGGAACGGCATCCCGGACGGAACCGTTCGACTTTACCTCCGGCGACCTGCGGCAGATGCCGCTGTGCGGGGCCCTGACGCTTGGACGGATCGAGGGTATCGCATACCAGGACCATGACGGAAACGGCCTGATGGAGAACGAGGAAACCCTGGCCGGCATGACGGTCCGCCTGGTTCCGTCCAGGGAGGAACTGGAAACGGTCACCGCGGTGACGGGCGACGACGGCGTGTTTGTGCTGGACGGGCTCAGGCCTGACGTCTACCAGATCGAAGCTGTCTGCCCCGGCGAGTACGTCATGAGCCGGACGGATTACCTTACGCTGCCGCTGAAAGCCGGAACCAACAGCCAGTCGGCCGGCCTGCTCCTGCAGATGGGCGACCGGTGGCTGGACCAGAAGCTCGGCGCCGTGATCCCGGCGGCGATCAGGGGCCAGCTGTGGATGGATGAAAACAACAACGGCCTCTTTGACGAGGGCGAGCATACGCCGGCGGGCTATGCCATTATTGTGACAGATGAATCCACCGGCCAGGTGTTCGATACGCCGGTTACGGACGAAAACGGCTGTTTCGCCGCTGCCGGGATGATTCCCGGGCAGTTCAGCGTTTCCCTGCCGATGGATGAGTGGATGCAGACGCCGAAGCCCGGCGATTCGGTCTTCACGGAGGTGGACGGTTCCCTTGTGCTCTCCGGCATTACGCTGAAGGAGAACGAGGTGCGCGACGGCCTGCTGGTCGGTGTGATTCGTTCCACGAACGTTACCGGACACGCCTGGATCGACCGCGGAAGCGTCATTGAAGACCTGGCGGGCGTAAAGGTCGTCATGCGGGGCGCTGACGGAAGCGTCATCCGGGAAACGGAGACGGACGCGGCCGGCAATTACCATTTCGGCGACCTGATGCCCTGCAGGTTCAGCCTGGAGATTACCGTGCCGGAAGGCTGCGTCATCATCGAGCCCGGGGACAGGCGGCTTTCCGATACGCTGCGTTCCGTGCCGGTATCCACCAACAACCGGATCGGTTCGACAGGTGAGATGGAACTGAAGATGGGCTCTGACATCACCGGCCAGGATATCGGCTGCGTGCTGCCCGGCTGCCTGGGCGACTACTGCTGGGTCGACCTGAACGGAGACGGCCTGCAGGCGGGCGACGAGCCCGGCCTGGCGAACCTGCGGATCGAATTGCTGCGGGACGGCACCGCCGTCGCCGAAACGGTTACGAACCAGTACGGATTCTACCGGTTCATGGATATCTATCCCGGAACGTATACCCTGAAGGTGTATATGCCGGCGGAAGTGAAACCGACGCTGCGGCGGACGGACCTGAAGATGATTGCTTCCGTCCTGCGGGAGTCGGAGGAAACGGAAGCGTACTCGGTTCCGATTCCGGTTGAAAGCGATATCGCTGATTATGACGCAGACCTGGGATTTGCCTGTCGCACGGAGGGCGTGCTGCCTGCCGGTGCCGGCATCGGGGAAAAACAGGTATGGACGCCGAAATACTGAGGTGAATGAAACATGAAAAGATGGATCAGCCTGCTGCTGGCGCTGGCTTTGCTGCTGGCCGCCTGCCTGGCGCTGCCGGCCGGTGTGGCCGGAGGTGCGGACGGGCAGGAACAGGCCGCGAAGCATGAAGCCGGAGAGGCAGGAGACGCCCCGGAAGCGGATGAAGGCGGGGAAGACGCCGATGCCGAAGGCGGGGATGAAGAAGACGACAGCATCCAGATTCCCGTGCCGGACAGCCAGGAGGACTGGAGCGAAAGCAGTCTTGAAACGCGACTGCTCCAGGCCGGCGACGAAGGGGACGACGTCCTTTTCCTCCAGATGCGCCTGGCAGCCCTGGGGTATTTCACCGGGAATGCAGACGGAAAATACGGAGAGGGCACGCAGAACGCGGTCCGGAAATTCCAGGAAGACTACCTGTACAAGGGCCTGGAAGCGACCGGGCTGGCGGATATCGGCACGCAGCTGATGGCGGCCACCGCGCAGTACAGGACGCTGAAGCGGAACGACTCGGGCGACGACGTGGCTGACCTGCAGGCCCGCCTGGCGGAACTCGGGTTCTACAAGGGAAAAATCAGCGGGGACTACCTGGACGGAACGAAAAACGGCGTCAGCCAGTTCCAGAAATACAACGGGATGGAACAGACGGGCATCGCGGATCCGATGACGCAGGAAACGATCTATTCTACCAACGCGGTCGGCCGCTATGACGACGAGGAAGCGCCGACGCCGGCACCGAATTTCGACGCCTCCTTTTACCTTGTGGATGAGAGCGAAAACAGCGCGCCCATGCCGCCGGAACCGGTTTATTACAGCCGGACCCTGACGACCGGCGTTTCCGCGCCGGACCTGGTGAAACAGCTCCAGGAACGGCTGAAGCAGCTCGGTTACTATACCGGGAAGATCAGCGGCAAGTACACGTCGGCAACCGTCACGTCGGTCAAAAAGCTGCAGAAGCAGAACGGCCTGGTCTCCGACGGTATCACCGGCGAACAGACCTGGAACGTGATTTTCAACGATCCGGGTGTCGTGCTGCCGGGGCAGCCGGCAAAACCGGCCCCCAAGCCGCAGTATTCGATCACCGTGGATACAAAAAGCCAGGTTGTGACGGTTTATACGCTGGATGAATATAACGAATATACGATTCCGGTCCGGTTCATGCTCTGTTCCTCCGGCAAGGTCGGGACGGCCACGCCGGTCGGCGACTGGGAACTGAACGGCCGGAAGGCAAGATGGTGTTATTTCCCGAAGTGGGGCGATTACGCGCGCTACTGGACAAGGATCAACGCACAGGTCGCCTTCCATTCGCCGATCTATTCCTCGCCGAGCACCGACGCCCTGAAGGAAAAGAGCTACAAGCTGCTGGGCAGCAAGGCCAGCCACGGATGCGTCCGCCTGATGCTCGAGGATGCCAAATGGATTTATGAGAACATCCCGGCCGGGACCATCGTCCATGTACCGCGTGAAAAGGATATCGTCTATAACGAAGAGACGAAGGACGCGCTGAAGCACGACAAACCCAGGACGCCCAACGGTTCAAAGCCGGCGGCGACGCCGGAACCGGCATACAGCAGGGAAAACAAACCCGTGCTGAACGGGAAGCTTGCCAAAGGCAGCAAGGGATCGGCTGTTTACTGGGTACAGCGCCGCCTCCAGGAACTGGCGCTGTATGACGCCAAGTGCACCGGCGAAATGAAGAGCCGCACCATCCAGGCGGTTAAGGATTTCCAGAAAGCTTACGGCTTCATGCAGACCGGCACGGTCACCCAGGAACTGATCGACGCCATGGCGGCAGCCGAACGGATTACTCCGGCCCCGGCCGCCACGCCGGC
Source organism: uncultured Clostridia bacterium (assembly GCA_946527725.1). Lineage (GTDB taxonomy): Bacteria > Bacillota > Clostridia > Christensenellales > Aristaeellaceae > Aristaeella. The sequence continues at coordinate 4,359 of CAMMYM010000014.1, read as the reverse complement.
GCCGCCGGAAAACTGACCGGCATGGCAAATCAAAGAGGAGGGAGCATCACTGCTCCCTCCTCGCTGTTTTCGGTGTTTTTCAGGGTTGCTGCTGCAGCTGCGGGAGGATCCTGTCGGCATCCGCGCGGCCGGCCAGCGCGGCCTGCCGGTACCAGCGGAGGGCTTCCGCTTCGTCCGCCGCGACACCCTGCCCGGTCAGGTAGGCGTAGCCGAGCGCCATCATGCTGCGGCCGTTCCCCAGGGCGGCGGCTTTCCTGTACCAGGAAAGGCCCTTCTCCGGATCGGCTTCCACCGGGCCGCCGGTCATATACAGCCAGCCCAGGTAGTCACAGGCGAGATGGCTTCCGGCGTCCGCGGCCTTTTCATACAACGGCAGGGCCGCGCTGAAATCCTTCGCAACCCCCTTGCCTTCCGCATAGCAGTAGGCAAGGCTCATCCAGCAGTCCGGATCCCCGGCTTCGCCGCCGAGCGTGTACATTTCCATCGCCTTGCCGAAATCCCTGGCGACCGCGACCCCTTCCTCGTAATAAGAGCCGATATACCAGTACGCTTCCGCGACCCCGAGGTCAGCTGCCTGGCGGAAGTATTCCATCGCCTTGGGAGGGTTGCTTTCCACCAGGCGGCCCTGGTCGTAAAAGCGGCCGAGCATCAGGTATGCCGGCGCGTATCCGGCGTCGCAGGCTTTCCTGCAGCATTCGACCGCGGCTTTTTCGTCCTTCGGAACCATCAGGCCGGTTTCATAGTAAGCTGCCAGCGCGCAAAGCGCTTCGGGATCGCCGCGGCCTGCCAGCGTGCGCAGGGCGGGATAAGCCCGCAGCGGTTCGCCGCAGAACGCCCGCCGGCGCAGGGATTCCTCCCTGTCCAGCCCGCACCCGGTGCAGGCATCGGAAATGTTTTTTTCACCGCAGGAGAAGCAGATCCAGATGCTCCGGACCATTCCGCATGAAGGGCAGGCACTGCCCGTGTTTTCCGAACCGCAGACCATACAGAACCAGCGGCTTGCCGCAGTACTGTCCTCCGCCAGCGCGGGAAGCACCGCGCAGGGCGCCAGGACGGCGGCAAGCAGGCAAACGCATATTTTCCGGATCATATCGCATCTCCCGTCAGCATCATGTCTTATCAATGGGAAGGCGCCGCTCAGGAGCGGGGAGCGAAGCCGATCTTTTTCTGCACCTTGCGCAGCGTCTTCGAGGCCAGGTACGCTGCTTTTTCCGAACTCCCGTTCAGGACCTTGAACAGGTATTCCTTATCGGCGATCAGGCGTTTGTATTCCGCCTGCAGCGGCTCGAGCGCGGCAATGACCGCGTCGGCGGCGCGGGCTTTGAGCGCGCCGTATCCCTGACCGTCCAGTTCGGCGCAGATACTGTCCATGCTCTCGCCGGAGAGCGCGCTGATCATGCTCAGCAGGTTGCTGACACCGGGCTTGTTTTCCGGATCAAAGCGGATTTCACTTTCTGAATCCGTGACCGCGCGCTTGATCTTGCGGCGGATTGTATCCGGATCATCCAGCAGGAAGACGGATCCGTCGCCGAGATCGCTTTTGCTCATCTTTTTGTCCGGTTCCTGAAGGCTCATGACGCGGGCGCCGGTCTTGCTGATCAGGGGTTCCGGAATGGTGAACACGTCGCCGTAAACGCCGTTGAAGCGCTGGGCGATATCCCGGCAGAGCTCCAGATGCTGCTTCTGATCCGCACCGATGGGGACGAAATTGGTCTGGTAAAGCAGAATATCCGCGGCCATGAGCACGGGGTAGGTGAACAGACCGGCATTGATGTTTTCCGCGTGTTTGGCGGACTTATCCTTGAACTGGGTCATCCGGCTGAGCTCGCCCATATAGGTATAGCAATTCAGGATCCAGGCCAGTTCCGCGTGGGCGCTGACATGGCTCTGGCAGTAGAGGATCGACTTTTCAGGATCCAGGCCGCTGGCAATGTACAGCGCGATCAGCTCCAGGCAGCGGCGGCGGAGGTCCGCCGGATTCTGGCGCACAGTGATGGCGTGCTCGTCCACGACGCAGTAAATGCAGTCGTAGTCATCCTGAAGCTGGGAAAAACGGCTCAGCGCGCCGATGTAGTTTCCGATGGTCAGCATGCCGCTCGGCTGGATTCCCGAAAAGATGACAGGCTTTCTTGTTTGTTCTTCCATGGTGAGGACTCCTTGTACAATATGATTCATCTATTATATTATGCAGCCGGTGAAAAGACAAGGAAGAATTGGCTGCCGGGTGTGATGCGGAGCAGCATGCACCGATTGACACGGATACAGGCGCTTTGTATAATCATCCGGGTGCCGGCGGGTATGATGATTCCGGCCCGGCGGAACAGGAGGATGGATATGCTGTTTGGAAAAAAGAAACAGGTTCCGGTACACGACAGGAAAGACGGGACGCCGGTCATCCGCTGCAGCATCTGCACGGGGGAACAGGTGGCGGGTTTCCTGCGGGACGATACAGGCACCTTTGAGGAAATTATGCTGATCCGCAGCGAAAGCGACCTGCAGTCCTTCCGCGAACGGTACGGGATTACAGGCGAAATCAAAAAGATCTATTAATGCGGGCAGCAGAAACGGACGGACAGAAAGATGAATCAGAAAGCACTGCGGGGCAGCCTCCTGCTGCTCCTTGGCGCGGTGATCTGGGGCGCGGCCTTTGCGGCGCAGCGGATCGGCATGGACCATGTCCAGCCTTTCACTTTTACCGGCGTGCGGATGCTGCTGGCCGGCCTGGTGATGATTCCCGCATCGTACCTGGCCCGGAAAAAGAGCGGTGCGGAAAGCACGCCCGAACGCCGGCGGGATCAGCGGAAGGGCGGGATCCTGTGCGGGATCCTCCTGTTCACCGCAACGTCCCTCCAGCAGGTCGGGCTTGTCTATACCTCAGCCGGGAAGGCGGGGTTCATTACGGCACTGTATGTGGTGCTTGTCCCGGTGGCCGCCTGGCTGCTGTTCAGGAAACAGCCGGGGCGTGTGATCTGGGCTGCCGTCGGGCTGGCGGTCGTCGCGCTTTACCTGCTGTGTATGCCTGCGGAGGGTTTCCAGGTGGAAAAGGGGGATGCCATGCTCCTCGGCTGCGCGGTATGCTTCACCGGACAGATCCTGTGCGTGGATCATTATGCACCGCGGGTGGACGGCTTTACCCTGGCCAGGGATGAATTCCTGATCACCGGCGTCCTCGGCATGGCAGTTGCGCTGGTGACGGAAGAAATCCGGCCTGAAGGCCTCCTGGAGGCGATTATTCCGATCCTGTATGCCGGCATCCTTTCCGGCGCGGTGGGTTATACGATCCAGATTGTCGGGCAGCGGGCAGTCAACCCGACCGTGGCGTCGCTGATCATGTGCATGGAATCGGTGTTCGCTGTCCTGACCGGCGCGGTACTGCTTGGGGAACGGATGACGCTGCGGGAAGGCCTGGGCTGCGTCCTGATGTTCGCCGCGGTGATCCTTGCGCAGCTTTCGACGCTGATCAGGGGAAAAAAACAGGAAAGGCAGTGACATAATGAAAATCCTGATTGCATCGGATATCCACGGGTCCACGGCGTACTGCCGCCGGCTGGCGGAGGCATGGGACAGGGAAGCCCCGGACAGGGTCGTCCTGCTGGGCGACCTGCTGTACCACGGGCCGCGGAACGACCTGCCGGACGGGTATGACCCGAAGCAGGTGATTGCCATGCTGAATGAAAGAAGGAACGGCATCCTCTGCGTCCGCGGGAACTGTGACACAGAGGTCGACCAGATGGTGCTTGCATTCCCGATCCTGGCGGATTATGCATGGATCGCGGCGGGCAGCTGCAGCATTTTCGCAACCCACGGGCATGTGTTCAATCCGGAAAACCTGCCGCCGCTCAGGCAAGGGGATATCCTGCTGTACGGCCATACGCATGTGCCGGCGTGGGAGGAGCATACAGGCATCCGCTGCTTTAATCCGGGTTCCGTTTCGATCCCGAAGGCAGGAAGCAGCCGCGGCTATATGACCCTTGAAAACGGCGTTTTCACCTGGAAAACACTGGACGGGGAAGCCTTCCACAGTGAAAATTCGTAAGATGCAGCAAGTTTCTGTTGCTTTTTCCCGCAGACTGTGATATTATAATCCCCGCTGACCGCGAGGAAAGCAAATCCGGGATTATAGCTCAGTTGGTTAGAGCACCACGTTGACATCGTGGGGGTCATAGGTTCGAGTCCTACTAATCCCACTGCTCGGAGCTTTGTAAATCAAGGCTCCGAGCTTTTTTGCTAAATATGGACACAGCATACGTGGGGGTAATTGGACACAAAATTGGACACCAACTTTGCTTTATTGTTATGATGATGTTACTGTAACGCTGATCAATGTGACGGAGCAGCCAGATGCTGACCTGACGTCAT
>CAMMYM010000013.1 GCA_946527725.1 uncultured Clostridia bacterium | reverse complement strand
TTGCCGCTTTCAAAATCCGCGCCGCGGGCCATCTGCGCCTTCATGATCTTGTCCGTTTCCTCCAGGAGGGTCGGGATGAAGCGCAGGGCGATGGTCATCATCATCGCCAGTTCATGGACGGGAAAATGAATCTTTTTAAGGGGGGAGAGCAGGAGCTCGATGCCGTCGGAAAGCGCGATGGGCGACGTGGTCAGGGTCAGCAGCGATGTGCCGGCCACGAGGAAGGCGAGCCGCAGGGAATAGAAGAGCGCCTGCATGAAACCTTCCCTGTAAATCCGGACGATCCAGAAGGAAATCCAGAGCTCCTTGCCGGGGGTAAAGAGCAGGTTCAGCAGGAATGTCAGGATAAGGATCATCCGCAGGGGCCGCAAGCCTTTCAGCATATAGCGGAAAGGTACATTTGCCGTCCTGCAGGCGAAGAACAGGAAAGCAAGCAGCAGGAGGTAGCCCGCGAAGGTTTGGGCCATGAAAACAGCCACAATAAAGATGATAGTCATGACCAGCTTCATGCGGGGATCCAGGCGGTGCACCGCGCTGTCCACAGGATAGTACTGGCCCATGGTGATATTGTTCAGCACGGCGATTCCCCCTTTCCGGAGCCTGCGGCCTTCCAGAGGCGGAGCAGGTGTTCCTTCAGCTCTTCCGGCCTGTACAGGTCAGCCGGGAGGCTGTATCCCTTCTCACGAAGGGCACGGCAGAGGCGGGCGGCCGCGGGAACGCCGAGGCCGGCAGAAACCATCATATCTTCCTGCGCAAAGATCTCCCGCGGCGTGCCCGTGGCCAGGACTTTCCCATCGGCCATGACGATCAGCCGCGTGGCAAGGCGCGCCATATCATCCATGCTGTGGGAAACCATGACGATGGTCACGTTTTCCCTTGCGTGGAGTTCTTCCAGCATGGTCAGGATACGGTCCCTGCCGCGGGGATCGAGCCCGGCAGTCGGCTCGTCCAGGATCAGGACGGAAGGCCGCATGGCCAGCACGCCGGCGATCGCGACGCGGCGCATCTGGCCGCCGGAAAGTTCGAACGGGCTCCGTTCGCTGTATTTTTCATAGTCAAGATGCACGCAGTCCATGGCATAGCGGACGCGGGCATCGATTTCCTCCTTTGGGAGGCCCTGGTTCTTCGGGCCGAAAGCGATATCCTTTGACACCGTTTCCTCGAAGAGCTGGTATTCCGGATACTGGAAAACAAGGCCGATCCGCTGGCGGAGGGCGCGGCGGTTCACGCCTTCACCGTTAAGATCCTCCCCGTCGACAAGGACCTGGCCGGAGGACGGCTTCAGCAGGCCGTTCAGATGCTGTACAAGGGTGGACTTGCCCGATCCGGTATGGCCGATGATGCCGATGAATTCCCCGTCCCCGATGGTCAGGCTGACATTGTCCAGCGCGACGGTGCGCATGGCGCTGCCTTCAGCATAGCAATGGGTCAGATTGCGTACTTCAATGGACAAGCTTTTCCACCTCCCGCACCATGTCTTCCACGGTCAGGATGCCGGCGGGAAGAGGCATGCCTTCCTGCCGAAGGGCGTTGGCCAGCGCGGTCATGGGCGGTACATCCAGGTGCATTTCCTGCATATCCCCGACGCGGTCGAATACTTCCGCCGGGGTGCCTTCCGCGCGGATCCGCCCGTCCGTGATCACGAGGATCCTGTCCGCAAGGGCGGCCTCTTCCATGAAGTGGGTAATCCACAGCACGGTGATTCCCTTCGTCCGGTTCAGCATCCGGACGGTATCCAGCACTTCCTTCCGGCCGGAGGGGTCCAGCATGGCTGTCGCTTCATCGGCAATGATGACAGAAGGCTCCATCGCCAGGATGCCGGCGATGGCTACGCGCTGCTTCTGGCCGCCGGACAGCGTGTGGGGTGCTGACTCGGCATACTTGTTCATGCGGACGGCGGACAGTGCCTGTTCGATGCGGGGAAGCATTTCCTCCGTCGGAACGCCGAGGTTTTCCAGTCCGAAAGCGACATCCTCCTTGACGACGGTGGCAACGATCTGGTTGTCGGGATTCTGGAAGATCATGCCGGCACGGCGGCGGATTTCCCAGACAAGCTTTTCTTCACGGGTGTCGTAGCCGCAGACGACCACGTTTCCCTCCGAAGGCAGGTAAAGCGCGTTAACCAGTTTGGCCAGGGTGGATTTTCCGGATCCGTTGTGGCCCAGCACAGCAACAAATTCACCCGGCTGTATCGCGGCGGATATGCCGGACAGGGCCGGGGACTCAGCTTCCTCATAGGTGAAGGAAACATCCTTCAGCAGGATCTGTTCATCATTCTCTTTATGCATCAAAGCGGAACCTCCGTCATCAAAGGGAGTCAGAAGCAGGTGATTTCGATCTGGTGGATCTGGGGCGGGCAGAGCAGGCGGCCCGGAAAGACCGAGGTGCCGACCCCGTTGGAGACCAGCAGGTCCACGCGGTTTTCCGTGAACCAGCCGGAAGTATACCTGGCCGGCACATCGTCCGCGATGCCCAGGAGGGGGGAGAAAAGCTTCATCTGGCCGCCGTGGGTATGGCCGAAGAGGCCGAGGTTGAACCAGCTCAGGCTGCCGGCGGCGTTGCGGGTCTGCTGGGCTTCAGGAATGACCGAAGGGTTGTGGGCCAGGAAGATGACATAGTCAGCGCCGGAAATGGAGCTGACGAGCCCCTTCAGGTCAGGCTTGCCGGCCATGTAGTCATCCAGGCCGGCGACGCAGATCCTGCCTTTTCCGATCTGGATATATTCCGCCTTATTAAACAGGGGAGTGATCCCCGCGTTGGTCATTGCTTCGGAAAGGAGGACGCGGTCCTGGCCGTCCTCGCCGCAGTCCGATTCCCCGGGAACACCGAAAATACCGTAACGGGCGTGGATCCGGGTCATTCCCTGGACCTTCCGGAAAAAGGCGAGGGCGCTCTCATGATCCGTGGCGTAGTCGCCGCCGAAAAGGACAAGGTCAGGCCGGAGAGCGTTGATTTTCGCAATCAGACTGCTGAGATCCCCGTCCGTAAACCAGTATCCCCAGTGGATATCGCTCAGGTATACGATGCGCAGGTGATTGGCGTCTGCGGGCAGGGCTTCGGAATAGAGCGACACCTTGTCCGTCGTCAGGACTTTTGCCTCAACAAAGGGATATATGACCAGGAAGGCAAGCAGCAGGACAGCCAGGATTATCCGCCTGCGCCTGCGGCGGCTTTTCTGCAGGTGGCGGGCACGGCGCACCGGCACGGATGCGGTCGAGGAGACAGCCCAGGGCGTTGACGGTGCGTGCTTTCCGCGGTATTCGTTCACGGGCCGGCCTCCTTTCTTCCGTTCATCAAAGCCGTGAATACCGGACCTGCCGGTTTTTGCGGCGGCACAACAATTTATTATATAACTAATTGTTGTTTCGTTCAAGGTCAGAACGGAGGATGGACCAAAGGACAACGTCGGCAAATTCGCCTTTGTTCATAATCCGCTGGCGGAGGATCCCCTCCCTGTGCATACCGCATTTCTCCATGACGCGGCCGCTGGCCGGGTTGCGTGTATCGTGCTGGGCTTCCAGGCGGTTCAGGGGAAGCGCGGCAAAAGCAGAACCGATCACGGCCCGGAGGGCTTCGGTGGCATATCCCTTGTTCCATTCGCTGCGGGCAAAGCTGTATCCCACTTCAGCGGAGCGGTTTACGCCGTTATAATACATAAAGCCGATCGTGCCGATGACGCGCCCCGAATCCCGCAGCACGGCAGCCCAGGATGCGGGCAGCCCGCGGAAATAAAGGCCGCGGACATAGCTGATGAAGGCGCGCGTCTCGGACAGGCTCCGGTGGGGTTCCCAAAGGACGTACCGCGCAACCTCAGGATCGGAGGCATAGGCAAAAATATCCCGCGCGTCCTGCCGGACAAGCGGGCGAAGCAGGAGGTGCTCCGTCTCCAGGGCGGGGAGCGCAGAGAAGTAAGCTGCGGGAGGCAGTGCTTCTTTCCCGGAACCGGAAAGAAGCCTGGCCCATCTGAACCGAAACATAAAAAAACCGCCTTTCAGGGAATGGGGCACCCTATGCATTCGTTCAATAGTGTGAAACCCGTTTTCAGATTCGACGGGCGCGGAAGCAACTCCTTCCGGCCGGGCGCTTTGATTGACACCCCTCCGGAATGGCAGTAAAATAACCGCGTTGCACTATCAAATCCGAGAGGACGCAGATGCACATGATGAAATTCAGAAGCTGGAAAAAAACAATTTCGCTGCTGATCGCAATCCTGATGATGATTTCCGCCATGCCGGTCTCCCTGGCTGTTTCACCGGACTGGACGGATCTGGTAATTACCGTATCATGGACGGATACGGACGGAAACACCTGCCAGGCAGTAGCCTCGCCCATCCCGGAAAAAGAGGGGAGTTACTGCGCGCTGGTTCCTGCGGACGTGATCCTGGGCCAGGCGCTGACCCTGAATATTATCCACTTTGCCCATGCTGACCGCGAGTATTACGTACGGACAGACATGGCTTCGGAGAACTGGTATCCGGCAGGGATGCTGCAGGACCAGGTGGCTGACACATGGGACAGGATTGACGAGCTTTCCGCCTATGCAGAGATTTCCGCTGTGGAAAACGGCATGCCTGTGGAAGTGTACAACCTCTATATTTCCTCGGTTACGGACCATCCTGCCGTGACGGAGCCGGCGCCGGAGCTGACGGAAGCGCCGACAGAGGCGCCCACGGAAGAACCCACGGAGGAGCCCGCGGAAGAACCCTGGCAGGAGCCCGCGGAAGAACCCTGGCAGGAGCCTGCGGAGGAACCCCGGCAGGAGCCGGCGGAGGAACCCCGGCAGGAGCCGGCGGAAGAGCCCCGGCAGGAGCCGGCGGAGGAACCCCTGCAGGAGCCGGCGGAGGAACCCCGGCAGGAGCCGGCGGAAGAGCCCTGGCAGGAACCGGCGGAAGAGCCCTGGCAGGAGCCGGCGGAAGAGCCCTGGCAGGAACCTGCAGAGGAACCCTGGCAGGAGTCCGCACCGGTACCGACAGCTGAGCCGCCGCGGGCGGACAGCCTGCCTGCCGGGGTATACCTGAACCGTTACGGCATGGCTGCAGCGGACGTCAATTTCCGCTCCGGCCCGTCCGTGAAAACGGAAAAATTGTTCAGCGCGCCTGTACCGGCCGGACAGTATGTTTACATGATCATCAACGAAATCGGACAGGACGACGGCGCTGCCTGGACGAAAGTGAATATCAACGGCACGGAAGGGTACCTGAAGAGCGAGTTTATCTATGCCGTCAGCCAGGATGCTTCCGACGCCTGGAATGCTGCCCAGGCGACGCAGGCGCCGTACTACGAAGCGACGCCCGTTCCGACGGAGACGCCGACCGAAGCCCCGACGGAAACGCCGGCAGAAGCGCCTGCAGAAACACCTGACTGGGAACCGGCGGAAGCGCTTGCAGGAACACCTGACTGGGAACCGGCGGAAGAACCTGCCGAAGAACCTGCCGAAGAACCTGCCGAAGAACCGGCGGAACTGCCCGGGGAAGCGCTTTTCGCGGGCATGGCTGCTGAACCGGCAGCAGAACCCGCTGAAGCAGAACAACCCGAAACCCCGGCGCCGACGGAAGTACCGCCGCGTGCGGACAGCCTGCCCGCCGGGGAAGCCCTGAACCGCTACGGTGTGGCGGCGGTGGACATCAATTTCCGTTCCGCTCCGTCCACGAGGGCTTCCAAGGTTTCCGCCAATCCGGTACCTGCCGGGAAATATGTCTGGATGATGGTCAACGAATCCAGCCCGGATGACGGTGCAGTATGGACGAGGGTCCTTGTCGACGGCTCGGAAGGATACCTGAAGAGCGAATTTATCTATGCTGTCGGGCAGGATGTATCTGACGCCTGGAATGACGCCCAGGCGACGCCTGCACCTGTTTTTGAAGTGACGCCCGCGCCGACGGAAGCACCGACGGAGGAGGCGCCCACCGAAGCACTGACAGAAGCACCCACCGAAGCGCCGACAGAAGCACCGACGGAGGAAATAACCGAAGCGCCGACCCCGACCGAGGCACCCACGGCCACCCCGGCCCCGACGGAAGTGCCGCCGCGCGCGGACAGCCTGCCAGCCGGGGAAGCCCTGAACCGCTACGGCGTGACGGCTGTGGACATCAATTTCCGTTCTGGTCCCTCCACGAAAGCCTCCAGGGTTTCCGCCAATCCGGTGCCCGCCGGGAAATATGTCTGGATGATGGCCAATGAATCCAGTCCGGATGACGGGGCTGCATGGACAAGGGTCCTTGTCGACGGCACGGAAGGATACCTGAAGAGCGAATTCATCTATGCGATCAGCCGGGAGAGTTCCGACGCATGGAATGATGCCCAGGCGACGCCTGCACCTGTTTTTGAAGTAACACCCGCACCGACGGAAGCACCGACAGAGGAGCCGACGGAAGAACCGACGCCGACGGAAGAACCGACCGAAGAACCGACGCCGACGGAAGCACCGACGGAGGAGCCGACGCCGACGGAAGAACCGACCGAAACGCCGACGCCTACCCCGACACCGGCCCCGACGGAAGTGCCGCCGACGGCGGATACACTGCCGGCCGGTGAAAGCCTGAACCGCTACGGCGTGGCGGCAGTTGATATCAATTTCCGCTCCGGGCCTTCCGTGAGGGCCGCGAAGGTTTCCAACAACCCGGTGCCTGCCGGGAAATATGTCTGGATGATTGTCAATGAATCCAGTCCGGATGACGGGGCCGCATGGACAAAGGTCCTCGTCGACGGAAAGGAAGGATACCTGAAGAGCGAATTCATCTATGCGATCAGCCGGGATGCTTCCGACGCGTGGAATGATGCCCAGGCGACGCCTGCGCCGGTTTTTGAGGTGACGCCCGCGCCGACGGAAACACCGACGGAAGAACCGACCGAAACGCCGACGGAAGTTCCGACCGAAGAGCCGACGCCGACGGAAACGCCGACAGAGGAACCGACGCCGACGGAAGCGCCGACAGAAACGCCGACAGCCACTCCGACCCCGACGCCGACGCCGACACCGGCCCCGACGGAAGTACCGCCCATGGCCGATACGCTGCCGGCGGGCGAATTCCTGAACCGCTACGGTGTGGCAGCAGTGGATATCAATTTCCGCTCCGCGCCTTCCATGAGGGCGGCAAAGGTTTCCAACAACCCGGTACCTGCCGGGAAGTATGTCTGGATGATCATCAACGAAGCCAGCCCGGACGACGGTGTGTTATGGACGAAGGTCAATGCCGACGGCACAGAAGGCTACCTGAAGAGCGAGTTCATTTACGCGATCAGCGAGGAGGATTCCGACGCCTGGAACGAAGCGCAGGCGACCGGGGCCCCTTCGTACGAAGCGACCCCCGTACCGACGGAAACCCCGACGGCAGAACCTACGCCGACACCGACCCCTGAACCGACAGAAACACCTACCCAGGAACCGACGCCTACCCCGGCCCCGACAGATACCCCGACGCCGACCCCGACGCCGACCCCGGAACCCACGCAGGTGCCCGAACTGGCGGATACCCTGCCGGAAGGAGAGCTGATTAACCGCTACGGCGTGGCGACCGTGGACGTCAATTTCCGTTCGGGCCCGGCGACGGATTTCGCGAAGGTCGGATCAAAAGTCGTTCCGGCCGGGAAATACGTTTACATGATTACCAACGTAACCGGAACGGACAATGCCCGCTGGACGAAGGTGAACGTTGACGGCACGGAAGGCTACCTGAAGAGCCAGTTCATTTACGCGATTGACCCGGCGGAAAGCGACAGGTATGCAGCGTCACTGCCCACAGCCGCGCCGTTCTATACACCTGAACCGACGCCGGAAATGCCCACCATGGTACCGACGGACGAACCGAGCGTAGCCCCGACAGAGACGCAGGAACCCACGGCGGAACCGACACCGACCGACGAGCCCACGCCGGAACCGACCGAAGAACCGACTGAAGCACCGACAGCGGAACCCACGGCAGAGCCGACCGCTGAACCTACGGCGGAACCCACCGCAGAAGCAACCGCGGAACCCACGGCGGAACCCACCGCAGAAGCAACCGCGGAACCCACAGCAGAACCCACCGCAGAAGCAACCGCGGAACCCACGGCGGAACCCACTGCAGAAGCAACCGCCGAACCCACGGCGGAACCCACCGCAGAAGCAACCGCGGAGCCCACGGCTGAACCTACGGCGGAACCCACCGCAGAAGCAACCGGGGAACCGACAGCGGAACCGACTGAAACACCCACAGCCGAACCCACATGGGCGATGCCCGCAGTGACACAGGAGCCGGTGCAGCGGACAGGCTATGCAATGACGATCGGCGACGGTGCCTATGTCCGCGGGTGGCCCGGAAACGCCAGCCAGATCATCGACGAACTCGGCCCGAACAAGATCGTCTATATCAGCGGGCAGAGCTATGCGGACGGATGGCCCTGGCATTCGGTGCGGTACGACGGCACATGGGGATTTGTCCGCGCGGATATGCTGCGCATGATGGACGAATATGAAGTGCTTGCTTACCTGGAAGAGACAAAGAATACGCCGGAACCCGAACCGGAAATCACGCCGGCGCCCTATAATCCTGAATCCATGAGCTGCTACGGCTACGTTTCCGCGGACTCCGTGAACTTCAGGAAACAGCCGACAACCCAGTCCGAACGGATTTCCCGGCTGAAGAAATACGCCCTGTGCCTGATCTACGATATTGAGGACGTGGACGGTACAGCCTGGTACAAGGTCGGATATGAAGGCGTTATCGGATATGTGAATGGCGACTATTTCCGCCAGATGACCGTCAGCGAGGCGGAGAACTTCTTCAACTCCCGGGAGTATGCGGAAGGACTGGCCAACAACAGCACCGTGACCGCCGCACCGCAGCAGAACCAAAGCCAGCAGGCGCAGCCGCAGACGACAGGAACGCCTTCGGGCATCGCGTCGGCAGAGGACTGGAAGGTCGAGACCTGGAAGAATCCTGACAGCGGCCTCAACGTGGATTATAAACCGTTTGACCCGTTCGCCACGCCGGCCCCGCTGCCGGAGAACGACGTCCGGAACAAGGAATACCTGGAGTCCCTGGCGGACAGGATCAAAAACGGATCCCTGAAGGAGGAAGAGCTCCGGCAGCTGCTGGAGATTGCTTACCGCGACAGCGCTGACAAGGATACCATCATCCAAAGCGCACTGGATTACGTACACGAAAAGATCGGCAGCACCGCAACAGAGCAGGCGGAAGCCACACCGGAAGCTGTACCGCTGGAAACCGAAAACCCGCAGTATGAGCAGGCAAACGAGCAGGGCGGAAGCGCCGCAGGCTGGATCATCGGAGGCCTGCTGCTTGCCGGGGCAGCCGGCGGCGGATACGCTTACTATTCCTCCGTTCAGAAGAAACGGCAGGCAGCGCAGCGCCTCGCACAGAAGAAGGCAGCCCAGCAGCGGAAAGAGCAGGCTGCGAAACAGCAGGCCGGCAAGGCAGCCGGTACACAGCAGGCGGCCGGGAAAACCGCAGAGCGGCCCGCCAATGCACAGCAGGCTGCAAAGGTCAGGACCGGGACATACACGGAAAAGAACGGAACGACAGCCGCGCGGCCTTCCGCTTCCGCAAACCAGGGAAGCGCGGGAACCCCTTACGGAAAGAAAGTGGAGAATCCCTACAGGCGCTATACATCAGGAGGAGAGGATGACGCGGCTTACACCGCCTCCTTCAAACCGGATGAAACCAGGAACAGCGGGAACAACCGCCGCAGAAGAAACAACGGAAACGGAAACGGAGGACAGCCGTCATGACAAGAAACAAAGCTGAAACAAAGAAAAAATTCATCCGCATCGGGGCGCTTGCGGTCGCGGCCGTGATGACGCTGACGATTGTGCTGGCAATGATCATCCGATAAGGTTCATATTCCGCGGCGCAGCCGGATCCTCCCGGCTGCGCCTTTGGCGCATCAGAAAGGGAAAGGAGGCAGGGCATGAAAAATACGGAACGGAGAAGGTTTTCCGGCGGGACGCTGCTGATGCTGGCAGCAACGGTGCTGGTGCTTGCCGGAACGTTTTTCGTGCTGGCGCGCCTTTCTTCCGGAAAGCCGGTCGACCTGACAAGGCTGCGTCCCGGCGCCCTGGCGCTGCAGACAGCGGAAACAGCACCGGCCGAAACGCCGCAGGCACAGCGGGCGGAAGAAGCGGCGCCGACAGCGGCGCCTGCAGTACAGCCTGTCCAGGCATCGGACGTTCCGGCGGAAAAAAGCTTTACGCTGACCGTCGGCGGTACCGTGGCACTGGCCGGCGAAGTCAGGAGCAACAGCTATTATTCCGACGTGAAGCAGTTTGACTACTATGACATCATGACCCTGCTGAAAAAGGAACTGCGGTCCGACATAAACATTGTTTTTCTGGAGAACATCCTGAGCACGGACGAAAAAGCTTCCGATACCGTGGCCGCAGGCGCTGCATTATCCATGCTGAAAGCGGCAGGAATCGACGCAGCCGCGTGCGGTTTCGCCAGGGCATTCGACAAAGGTGAAGCCGGCGTGCTCTCCACACGAAAGCTGCTGTCGGAATACGGCATCCAGGCACTGGGCGTTTATGAGAACGGCAGTGATTCCGTCCGGATCACCGAAGCGAACGGGGTTAAGGCGGCGATTCTCCAATACACGAACAGCATGCAGCAATCCGTACGGAAGAACATGGCCAGGAACGGCCAGGCGGATATGGTTCCGGCGGCAGACGCGGAACAGATTGCGGCGGATATCGCGAATGCCAAAAGGCAGGGATGCGACGCGGTGATCGTCCTGGTCCAGTGGGGCAGCACCGGCAAGGCACCGGACAGGAACATGAAGGCGCTGGCCCAGCAGATTGCGGATGCAGGCGCGGACCTGATTATCGGAAACGGCAGCAGGATTGTATCCGGAGCGGAAACGCTGACCGCCTCGGGCACAGGCCGGAAGGTCCTGTGCGTGTGGAGCCTCGGGACAGTCCTGAGCGGCGACCGCAGCAATATCCGGCGTATGGCCGGCATGCTGCTGCATGTGACTGTCTGCGCGGAGAACGGCCAGGCGGAAATCCGGGAAGCCTGCTACACGCCCCTGTACACATGGAAATACAAAATGGACGGCCGGTTCTACTACCGCTGCCTGCCTGCGAACGGATACGTGCCGGACGGCATGGCTTCGGACCAGCAGAAACAAATGCAGAAAGCGGCCGAGACAGTGCGGAACGCAATGAAGGATGCGCCGCTGGAGGAACGGGAAGTTGAATAAGCTGCGCCGGGAAATCCGGGACCTGATTGATGCAACGCCGTGCAGGAGGCCGCCTGCGCTGCGGCGCAGCCTGCGGGACGACTTCCTTTATGCGACGGACCTGCCGCAGGCTGCGGAGGAAAGCGCTGTCCGCGATTTCTGCCGGAGGGCGGAAGAAGCCGGATGGCGTACGGAGGCAGGGAACGGCTGGATCCAGATGGACACAGGACGTGCGGAACCGGGCGGCGCGGGTTTCCGCGGACCCTACGGAACCGAGGCGCAGGCCTGCGCGGGTATCCTGCGCCGGCATCCCGGAAACCGGCGGGACGGCACGCGGGAAAAGCGGCTGCTGGCCAAGGCCGGGGAGGAAGGCCCGGCTGCCTTTGAAAAAGCATGCACCGCACTGCACAGGGAATTTGCGGCAGCGCTGCGGCTGGGAGAGCAGCTGCCGGATCTTCCGGAACAATACTTTACAGGAGGCGGCGAAACATGATTATCCGGCACATCGGGCATGCGGAATTCCTGATCGAAACGGAAAGCGGGATGCGCATCGTTACGGATCCCTACGGCGAAGGATGCGGATATCCCGTGCACAGGATGCGCGCGGACGCAGCGCTGATATCGCACGGACACCATGACCACAACGCGGCAGACACCCTGGAAGGACTGCAGACAGTCGTGGACCGGGCAGGCAGGTATACCCTGGCCCCGGGGATCACCGTCACCGCTGTGAGGGGATACCATGACGACGCACAGGGCACCAAACGGGGTGAAACGCTGCTTTTCCTGCTGGAGGCAGAAGGGCTGCGCATCGTCCACCTGGGAGACCTGGGATGCCTGCCGGATGAAACGCAGGTTTCCATACTGAAAAAACCGGATATCCTGATGATTCCGGTCGGCGGGTTCTATACAATTGACGGAAGGACAGCGGGGAAAACAGCATCGATGCTGGAGGCACGGACCGTGCTTCCGATGCATTACAAGACAGCATATAACGCGGACTGGCCGATCAGCGGCCCGGAGGATTTCCTCGCGGGAATCCCGGAAAAGGACATCCGGCGGGATATCGAAGTGCTCCGTGTGACGAAGGGTGACCTGGACTGTCAGCCCCGGGCGGCGATTTTCAGGGCCTGATCCGGGTAATTGGTGATCAGGATGTCCGCACCCTCCCGCAGGACAGCAGAAATATCCTCCGGCGTGTTCACCGTCCAGGTGTTCACGCGGAGCCCTGCCGCATGGGCAGCGGCACATTCGCCGCCGGGAAGCAGGACTTCGGAATAATGCGGATGGATGGCGTCCACGCCGAGGCTCCGCGCGTATTCCCACGGGCGGACCAGGACGGCTTCATACAGGAGGCCGCAGGGCACGGAAGGCGCCAGCTGCTTCATCCGGAGCATGCTGTGGTGGTTGAAGGAGGAAAAAATGACCCGGCTGAGGCTGAAATCCCTGTCCGCCGCGTCAAGCACCTTCTTTTCAAGGTCCGGATAATCCACAATACTGTTTTTCAGCTCAATATTGATGCCGAGCCCTGTAGGCCGCAGCAGCCCGAACACTTCGGACAGCAGCGGGATACGGGCGTTTTCGTATTCCGGATGGGTGCGGTTGAAGCGCAGGCGTTTCAGCTCGGAAAGGGTCAGGTCCCGGATATACCCGGTTCCGTCCGAAACCCGGTCGACTGTTTCATCGTGGGCGACAACGAGTTCACCGCTGCGGCAGATATGTACATCCAGCTCCACGCCGTCGGCCCCCATGCGGGCGGCAAGGCCGAAGGCTTCCAGTGTATTCTCCGGGGCGGCGCCGGACGCGCCGCGGTGCCCGTAAACCAGTGTTTTCATGCTTTATTTCCTCCTTCGGGTGACTCTATAAGGCAGACGGCAGCAGCAATGCCCCCGTCATGGGAGATCGAGAGGGATACGCGGCAGCCGCCGGTACGTTCTGCCATGCTGCCGGAAAAACGGAAATACGGAGCCCCGGATTCCGTATGGCAGACCTCCGCTTCTTTCAGGTCATAATCCAGGCCGCCGCCAAGGGCCTTGCCCAGCGCTTCCCGGGCGGCAAACAGGCCGGCCAGGGTCGCGGCCGCCCCGTTCCCGCGGGAGCGCACGTAATCGGTTTCCCCGGGCGTAAAATAGCGGCGGAGAAAACGGTCGTCCTGCAGCAGCTTCTCCATCCGGCCGATGCTGCACAAATCCAGTCCGATGCCTTTGCACATTCCGGTGTTCCTCCACTGTATTCCGTGGTATTTCCCCGGCTATCATACCACAGCTTGCGGTATCGGGCAATTCCGGATATAATAAAATAATTAATGACGTCCATCCAAGGAGGATTTACGCAATGCTTCATCCGGGCAGAATGATCGAGGCGCTCCAGTACAACATCGGCAAAGCCGTGGTGGGCAAGGAAGAAGCCGTCGAATATGCGCTGATCGCACTGCTGTGCCGCGGCCACGTGCTGATTGAGGATGTGCCGGGCGTCGGAAAGACGACGCTGGCCAGCGCGATGGCCAAATCCCTGGACTGCACATTCCGCCGCATCCAGTTCACGCCCGACCTGATGCCTTCCGACGTGACGGGGTTCACGCTTGTGAACTTCAAGACGGGCGAAATGGAATACAAAGAAGGATCCGTCATGAGCCAGGTTGTACTGGCGGACGAAATCAACCGGACCAGCCCGAAGACGCAGTCAGCGCTGCTGGAAGTGATGGAGGAACACCAGGTGACCGTGGACGGCATTACCCATCCGCTGCCCCAGCCGTTCATCGTCCTGGCGACACAGAACCCAGGCGAATTCGTCGGCACCTATCCGCTGCCGGAGGCACAGGTAGACCGCTTTTTCCTGCGGATTTCCATCGGATATCCGACCATCGAACAGGAAATGGACGTGCTGGAGCGCTATTCCGGCACCGTAACCCCGATGGAAACGATTGAACCGGTCTGCTCCGCGCAGGACATCCTTGCGATGCAGGAACAGGTAACGCGCATATACTGTTCGCCGGAAGTACGTTCCTACGTTGCGACCCTGGCAGCAGCCACCCGGAACGAGCCGGCCTTCACGCTCGGCGCTTCCACACGCGCGGCGATCGCCCTGATCCGCGGCGGACAGGCGTGCGCGCTGCTGGACGACCGGGACTTTGTCCTGCCGGAGGATATCCAGCATATGTTCCTGCCGGTCCTGGCGCACAGGATGGTGCTCGCGCCGGAGACGAAGATGAAGGGTATCCCGGCTGAAAAAGTGCTGCTGAACATCCTCAAGACCACGGTTGTACCTGTAAAGCTATGAAGGCACACCTGACGATTCCAGTTACGCTGTTTACCGTGCTGGCAGCGGCGGCAACGGCGACGGGGAATCCTATGCTGTTCCTGCTGGCGGCGCTGACGGCGCTGACGGTGCTGCTGTGCTTTGCCGGCGTCGTATGGGCCTCCTCCACGATGCGTGTTTCCGCAGAAACGGACGCAGAATCCGTACACAGGGGGGACGAAATCCAGCTGACGCTGCGGGTGCAGCACAGGGGATGGATCCCTGTTGCGCCGGTGCTGCTTGAACTGGACATGCTCAACGGCGCACAGGAACGGGAGATCCGCCTGAAGAATATGCCGGGCAGGACGCAGACCCTCCGGATGAAACTGCATGCGTCCCATGTCGGCATCTTTTCCTCCGGTATCCGGAGCTGCACGGTGGAAGACCTGCTGGGCATTTTCCGGCGGAAGATTATTCCGGCGGACACAGAATACACCATGACGGTGCTGCCGCTGACTTTTGAAACAGAACCGCTTGCGATGGCGCCGGGGGATCCCGGGAGCGAGATTATGGCCCGTGCGACCGAAGACCTGAGCGCCCCGTCGGACGTCCGGACCTATCAGCCCGGCGACGCCATGAAAAAAATACACTGGAAGCTTTCCCTGAGGAAGGGAGAACTGATGGTGCGCAGGTTTGACGAACCGGTGCTGCAGGAAGCGCTGATCCTGATGGACTGCTCCAGGCCGCCGGCGCTCGGGCATGCGGAAGCGGAAGCCGACCTGCGCGATGCGCTGCTCGAAACGGCGGCATCCCTCTTCTCTGACCAGCTCAGGACAGAACATACCGTGCGGATGCCGCTGACGGGCAGCCATCCCGCGGATGCGGACGACAGCATGGGCCTGCCGGTTGTTTTCGATATGCTCGCGCGGGTTGATTTTTCCGCAGCGGACCGCTTTGAACAGGTGCTGATGATGGAAAGCCGAAGGCTGGGGAAGGTTGGCTGCATCGCAGTCATTTCCGCAAGGCTGAACGGCGCGATGGCGGACATGATGGTCCGCATGCACCGGATGGGACCGAACATGAGGCTGTACCTGGTCACTTTCGTGCCGGATGACCCGGCGGCGATGCCGCTGATCGCGAAGCTGCGGCATGCGGGCATCGATGTTGCCTACGTCACACCGGACGCAGGCGCCTGACCGGCAGGACCGGCCGGACAAAACGCGCGGAAAGGAGGGGGAAACATGGCGGAAAAACTGAAGGAACGATGCAGCCACGCGCTGATGGCGCTGCTGCTTGCTGCCGGGCTGGCTGTTCCGCTGTGCGGCGCGATGGACGCGTCGCTGGTTTCTCCCCGGCTGGCAGCGGTGATTGCCGCCGTCGTGCTGCTTTTTGAGCTCGCATCCGTGCACAGGGCTGCCGCTGCTGCAGCGGCACTGGCCCTTGCGGTATGCGGCGCCGGCTGGATTTTTGCAGGAAACGGCGCGCGGACTGTCTCCGATGCGGTGCTGGCCGTGGGTTTGCGGCTGCGCGGAATCCGGACAGCGGTTCCGCTGGCAGCGGAGGGCATTTCCGTCCTGACAGCCGCGCTGCTGACCCTGCTGTGCTGTTTTGCAACGCTGCGCGGAGCCGGATGCATTCCCGCGCTGATCCTGGGAACCGGCGTAATGATGGCTGTATGGCTGACGGATGCCATGGAGATGCTGCCATGGCTGCTTCCGGCGCTGGCAGCGCTGCTGGCACTGGTGATGACCTACCGTTTTGACGATACGCCGCCGGTTCGGATCCTGCCGTGGACGGCTGCGCTGGCCGCTGCCGCATTCCTTCTGTCCGGCATCCCCCCGGCTGAAAACCCGGTCCGGGAGAAGGCAGATGAAATCCGCCAGGCCATTATGGACCGCCTGTTCTTTACGGAAGCGCGGGACGTGTTTTCCCTGTATTCCGTCGGCCTGTCCCCGCAGGGGCCCGAGCAGCTCGGCGGGAGGCCGAACCCATCAGACAGTCCGGTGATGATCGTTTCAACAGCAAAAAAGGCATACCTGCGCGGTGCAGTATACAACAGCTATGACGGGCACGGATGGCGGAACACCACGGGCGGGCGGCGTTACCTGTGGCAGTCCCCTCGGATGGCTGCCGTCCGGGCTGAACTTTTTGACGAAACGCTCCCGCCGGCCTCCGTCCAGAACTCCATGAGCGATCCGGTGCGGATTTCGGTACGGATGCTGTCCGACAGCGCTTCCACGGTTTTCGTGCCCCAGCGGGTCAGGGAACTGTCGCCGGGCGGCGAAATGGTGCCGTATTTCTCAAATTCCTCTGAAATTTTTATCACCCGGAACCTGCAGGCAGGGGATACCTACGAGGTCTCTGCACCGCTGTATTCCCCGGACGATCCGGGAATCGGGACTCTGGCCGATATCTGTGCAACCCTCGGCGATCCGCGATGGGAAACGATCCGGAACACTTACCTGGAACTGCCTTCGCACCTCGAACAGCAGGTCGCCGACCTGGCAATGAAGGTGACTTCCGGCGCCGCGACGCCCTTTGAAAAAGCCATGGCACTCCGGAACCACCTGACGCGGAACTACAAGTATACCCTCGACGTCGGAGAGCATCCGGAGAATATCGATTTTGTGACCGCTTTCCTGTTTGATACAAAGAAAGGATACTGCACGTATTTTGCTTCGGCAATGACTGTGCTTTGCCGGATGGCAGGGCTTCCGGCGCGTTACGTTGAAGGGTACCTTGCCGAACCGGACGAAGGCGGCCAGGCGATTGTCACCGGCCTCCAGGCCCACGCCTGGACCGAAGTCTATTTTGAAGGCTTCGGCTGGATGGCTTTTGATGCCACGCCCGGCAGGCGTTCCGGCGGGCAGCAGGGCGGAAATGCCGCACCGCAGCAGCAGGCGGCGGCGCCGACACCTGAACCGACCCCGACGCCCGGACCGGAGTCTGTTTCCGGAGGGCAGAACGCGACAGAACCGCCGGAACCGGACGAAGATCCCGGCGAAGCACCGGACACCGCACCGCCGGAGACGCCGGAACCCGGCGCAGGAGAGGAAGGGGCTGCTGCGCCCCGCGGAAAAGCCGGATTCCCGTGGTGGATCCTGATCCTGCTGGCCGTATGCGCCGGAACGGCAACCAGGACGGTGACGACGTCGCCGGCGTACCGGGAAAAGCGCGCGAAAACAGAAGCGGAACGTTTCGGGATCTGGGAAGCCGAGATCACGAAGGTCCTGAGGGCGGAACAGACGGAACGCAGGCCCGGGGAAACCCCGATGGGCTTTGCCGGGCGCGTGGACAGCAGCGGCCGATTCAGCGAGAGCCTGTCACCGGCAGCCGAATGCCTGTCCACGGTGCGTTACGCCGGAAGGGAGCCGGAGGAAGCGGATACAGGCCTCATGCGCGACACAGCGCTGCTGCTGCGCGGCGAGATGACAAAGCGGGGCAGGCTCCGGTACCTCGCAGACCGGCTGATTCCGGGCGGCAGGCGCGGAAAGCCGCTTTCCAGGAAGAAAAGGTGATTTCCGGCGACGGCGGCCTGAAGAGGGAAATAACTTGTCAAAAAGGCGTATCAAAAGTATAATTAGTTTAATGGATTCCGATCAAACAAAGAAAGGCGGCTGAAACGATGACAATCCGTGAAAACTATGAAAAATGGCTGAAGGATTTTGCGGGGGACGAGGAAACCATCCGGGAACTGGAATCAATCCGTGATGACGACAAGGAAGTGGAGGACCGCTTTTATACAGAACTGAGCTTCGGCACCGCCGGCATGCGCGGCGTGCTGGGCGCCGGCATGAACAGGATGAACAAATACAACGTCCGCCGGGCAACAAAGGGCCTGGCCGGATACCTGCTGGAGAATCCGGAAAACGCAAAGCGCGGTGTCGTCATTGCGTACGACAGCCGTCGCTTCAGCGCGGAGTTTGCAAAGGATACGGCGCTGGTGCTCTGCCGGGAAGGCGTGCCGGCATTCCTGTTTGACGCGCTGCGCCCCGTGCCGGTGCTCAGCTATGCGGTGCGCCACCTGAACGCAGCCGCCGGCGTTGTGATCACCGCCAGCCACAACCCGCCCCAGTATAACGGCTACAAGGTATACGGCGAAGACGGCGCACAGGTCGGACCTGAAGCGGCGGAAGGCATCACCCGGATTATCCGCGCGACGGAGTACACCGACTGTGAACTGATGGACGAGCAGGAAGCCCTGGACAAAGGCCTGCTGAAGTACATCGGCAACAAGGAAGTCGACGACGATTATGTCGCGCAGATCAAGACGCTGAGCATCAACCCCGGCCTGCTGGAGAGCGAAGGCGCGAAGCTGAATATCGTGTACACGCCCCTGCACGGCAGCGGCAACGTACCGGTGCGCAGGGTCCTGCGGGAGGTCGGGCTGACGAACGTCGCCGTGGTCAAGGAACAGGAAATGCCGGACCCGAACTTCAGCACCATCAAGGTACCGAATCCGGAGGATCCGGGCGCTTATGACCTGGCCTTCAAACTGGCGGCGAAAGTCGGCGCCAGCGTCATTTTTGCGACCGACCCGGACTGCGACCGCCTCGGCGTCGCGGTGAAGGACGGGGAAGGCGAATGGCACCTGCTGAGCGGCAACCAGATCGGCTGCGTGCTGCTGCACTACATCCTTTCCAGCCTGAAGAAAGCCGGAAAGCTCCCGAAGGACGGCGCAGCGGTCAAGAGCATCGTCTCCACGAGCCTGGCCAACCGGATCTGCGAAAGCTTCGGCGTCACCATGTTTGAAACGCTGACGGGCTTCAAGTTCATCGGTGAAAAGATCCAGCAGTTCATGGACAAGGGCGACCATACCTTCCTCTTCGGTTTTGAGGAAAGCTACGGTTTCCTGTCCAGCACCTTCGTGCGCGACAAGGACGGCGTCAACGCCAGCCTGCTGATCAGCGAAGTCGCCTGTGCCTGCATGGCGGAAGGGATTACCCTCTATGACCGGGTGCAGCAGATTTTCCGCGAATACGGATACTATGTTGAGAAGGTCGTATCCACGACGCTGCCCGGCAAGGACGGACTGACCCGGATGAAAGAAATCATGGCCGGGCTGCGGGAGAACCCGCCGAAGGAGATCGCCGGACTGAAGGTGACTGCGATCCGCGACTACAAGAAGGGGATCCGCACGGAAGGCGGCAAGGAAGAACCTACCGGGCTGCCCGTTTCAGACGTGCTCTATTTCGAGCTCGAAAAGGGCTGCTGGGTCTGCGTAAGGCCTTCCGGCACGGAGCCGAAGATCAAGCTGTATGTGAACGCCAACGATAAGGACCGGGCCGCGGCAGAAGCACTGAACGAAAAACTGTGCGAAGCCAGCAAGGCACTGATGGCATAAGCCGGGAAATAATTCCAGCAAAGCGGAGGATTTGATATGTTCGGCCGGATGATGAACAATTACTACTACGGAAAAAGCGGCAAAGGCGATTTCCGGAAGGACGACCTGCCCGAAACACGGATGCAGCTGTTCCGCGATACCCTGCGGACAAGGCTGAGCGGCCTGTGCAGGCTGAGCATGATGTACGCACTGGTCTGGATCCCTGCGATGGTCGTCATCCTGATCTATTCCGGCAGTATGTATTCCAATCTGTCCCTGGCGGCCATCGTAAAGGAAAACGACTACGCAAGCTACGTGCAGATGGCCCAGGACGCGAAGCAGGAAGTCAACGTGACAGAAGAGGATTACAACAAGCTGCGCGAAGCGGAATTTGATGTCCGGGGATACCTGAACCAGAACCTGTTCACCATGCTGCTGATCCTTTTCCCGTGCATCGCCATTACGGGGCCGTGCACTGCCGGTATCAGCTATGTGACCCGAAACTGGGCAAGGGATGAGCACGCGTTTATCTGGACGGACTTCAGGGATGCCGTGAAAGCCAACTGGAAAATCCCGCTGCTGCTGAGCACGATCACCGGCGCGCTTCCCGTACTGGTGTATGTAGGCTGGACGACCTACGGGCAAATGGCGGAAAACAACGCAATCATGCTCATACCGCGGATGCTGGTGCTGCTCGTCGGGATCATCTGGTCCCTGGCAGTCACCTACATGCACCCGCTGACCATCACTTATGACCTGAAAGCGATGGGCGTGCTCCGGAACGGCATGCTTCTGGGCATTGCCCGCCTTCCTTTCAGCGTCGGTATCCGCCTCCTGCACTGCGTGCCGGCCCTGATTGCCGCAGGCGCTGTATGGTTTTTCGGCCTGGATCCGGTGATGGCGCTGGTGCTGATCGGCGCATACTATATCATTATCGGTTTCGGCCTGAGCCGCTTTGTGACAGCCAGCTACACGAACGCCGTGTTCGACCGTTTTATCAATCCCCAGATCGAAGGAGCAAAGGTGAACCAGGGCCTCCGTGAAAAAGACGACGACGAAGATGAAGACGCAGAGGACGAAGAAGGCGGCACGGAGGAAGAGACAGCGGAGAAGACCGAGGAATAAGGAAGATAGACCATGTACCAGGCTTTTGCCGAACTGTATGACGAATTGATGAATGACGTGGATTACGAGAGCTGGGCGGACCATTACGCCCGCCTGCTCGCCATCTACAACATCCGCGGCGGGAAGATCTGCGAATGCGCATGCGGGACGGGATCCCTGACGCTGCCGCTCTACCGCCGCGGTTTCCAGATGACCGGGGTGGACGTGAGCCAGGAAATGCTCTGGCAGGCTGCGCAGAAAAGCCGGAAACAGGGGATTGCAATCCCGTTTGTCCGGCAGGATATGAGGGCGCTGAACCTCCACCGGCCGATGGATGCCGTACTTGCCACCTGTGACGGAGTCAACTATCTGCTGACAGAAGAAGACCTGCTGAGCTTTTTCCGCGCCGCTTCCCGGGCAATCCGCCCAGGCGGCGCGCTGATCTTTGACATATCCACCCCGTACAAGCTGCGCAATGTGCTATGCAGCGGGCTGCTCGGCGAGGACCGGGAAAATATCACCTACCTCTGGCAGAACACCTGGCACGAGAAAAGGAAGACGGTGGAGCTGGACCTGGTTTTCTTTGTAAGGGATGCGGACGGACGGTACCGCCGGATTGACGAGCGGCAGCACCAGCGCGCCTGGGAACAGCAGGAACTGAAGGAACAGCTGTGGCACGCAGGATTCCGCGCAGTCAGCGTATACGGGGATTTCGGCATCAATGCCGCGAACGAAAAAAACCAGAGGTGGCATATTGCCGCGATCCGCGGTGAGGAATGAGAACAAGGAAGCGTGGACGAAATGGCTGAAAGAGACGAGATGCTGCAGGCGGACCTGTGCGGCGGCCAGGTGCGCGTGATGCTTTGCGAAACGACGAGGACCGTGCAGAAGTGTGCCGATATCCATGAAACGACGCCGGTATGCACTGCGGCGCTTGGCCGCCTGATGACCGGGACGCTGATGCTCGGGATCATGATGAAAGGCGAGGATGAATCTGTTACCGTGACGGTGAAGGGCGACGGGCCGATCGGCTCGCTCGTCGCAGTGGCTGACCACGGATATGTCCGGGCGTGCGCCGACCATCCCCGGCTGGAGCTGCCGCTCCGCGCGGACGGAAAGCTCGATGTCGGCACCGCAGTTGGCCATACCGGCCGAATGAGCGTGATCAAAGACCTGGGGATGAAAAAGCAGTATATCGGCCAGTGCGAGCTTGTCAGCGGTGAGATCGCCATGGATTTCGCAAATTACTTTACGGTTTCGGAACAGCAACCGAGCCTTGTGGCGCTCGGGGTGCTCGTCAGCGGGAACGCCGTGCTGAAGGCCGGCGGACTGCTGATCCAGCCGCTGCCCGGATGCCCCGATGAAGTGATTGACCAGCTTGAGCTTCGCAGCCCCATGTTCGCGGACATCAGCAGGGAAATGACGTTCGCTCCGATTGAACAGCTGTGTGAGGACTGGTTCAGGGGAATGGATCCGAAGATCCTTGAGCGGACACCGCTGGGATACCGCTGCACCTGCAGCCGGGAACGAATGGAAAAGGCTTTGATTTCGCTGGGCAGGAAAGACCTGCAGGACCTGATTGACGAGGACCGGGGGGCAGAGCTCGTATGCCATTTCTGCCGCAGCAAGTACTTCTTTACGACACAGCAGCTGCAGGCCCTGCTGCCCTGAAGCGGGCGCCGTGCGGCGCCGACAGTACTGCGGCTGGATGAAAAAAGGGCCGGATACGGCCGGACAGGGGTGGTTTCCGATGAATATGCCGGTGCATAACTTTGACGAACATTTCGCGGAGTTTACTTCGGAATGGATGAAACAGCACAAGAATGATTACAGCAATTTCGATGAGATGGAAGCGGACATGCCGCGGATTTACATGGCGTTCCTGAATACCCGGGCCGGATGGCTCGGGAGCGTTACGCCGGGTTCTTATTTCACGCAGTTCGAGGATCCGAAGGTGCTGGTCGACTGGATGCACCAATACTGCCGGGAAGGCGTTCCGCTGCCCGATCCGCTGCTGGAGCAGATTACGACGGTCGGGAAACCCTGCGAGAAGCGCCTGGTTGAGCTGCTGAAGGACGAAGAGGCCGAAGACGAGGCGCGGATGACTGCGGTTGAGCTGCTGCGGGAAATGGAAAGCCTGCAGCCGAAAATGCTGTATATCAACTGGCAGCTGGACAGGGAACAGAAAGACGATCTGAAGGACAACGCGGTCGAAAGCCTCTGTGCGATGGGCGAAGCGGTTGTCCAGCCGATCCTGCAGGTGATCGGGAAAGCGAACGAGGCAGGCAGGGAAGCACTGCTTGAGGTGCTGAGCCATTACCCCGGCAACGAGCAGATTTTCAGGATCGCGATGGAGTGCTTCCGCAGCAATCCGGAAAAGCGGGCCATGTTCGCAGGCTATCTTGCAAAACTCGGGGATGACAGGGCGCTGCCGGAACTGCTGGAAGCGGCAAAGGAGCCGAAGCTCCCGTACCTGACCTATATCGAGATCCGGAATGCCATCGAGGAACTCGGCGGCTCGTGCCCGGAAAGGGAATATGACGACGATCCGGAATACGAAGCGCTGCGCGACCTGGACAGGACGTAAAAACAAACGGACGGGCGGAAGGGGGTGGCCTGCATGCTGTGCCCGAAATGCGGATACTATTCTGAAAGCGACGAAAACGTATGCCCGGAATGCGGGCAGATCCTGAAGCAGGCGTATGATCTCCGGCACGGAGGCGCCCAGGCGATCCGCCAGGGAAAACGCGCGAAGGAAGCGGCAAAAAGCCGTGCGGGAAAAACAGAAGCGGAAAAACCCGCGGCACGCGCCAGGATAACGGTGCGGAAGGATACAGCCAGGATGCCGGTGATCCGCGACACCCGCGGCACGGCGGAAGAGGAAAAGGAAAACGGCGGGGAAGACACCGCCGGAAACATTCCCGCCATCGAACGCCGCCGCAGGAACGTATATGATGACGACGCGGACGAGATTACCGCGCTGCGCTACCTGGCCGCGCACGAGGGCAGCGGATCCCCGCGCCGGCTCGTGAACTGGGTGCGCTTTACGATTATTGCCGTGCTGGCCGGCATGATGATCTTTGCGGGAGGATACTTCTTCCTCAAGAGAACGGACGCCGGGCAAAAGATCCTTGCCCGCATGGGAAGGGAAGCCACATCCGTCGCCTACTGGGCCGTCGGGGACGAATACATGGACAGGGGCGATATCGACAAGGCGATCGAGTGCTTCGAAAAAGCCCGGGGGATGGACGAAAAGGAGAATTACCAGGACGTCGACGGGCTGCTGAACCTCGGCAGCGCATATGAAGCAGCCGGTGAACTCGACAAAGCGGCGGCCCTTTACCAGCAGATTTACGAGCATACGCCTTCCCGCACGGAAGCGTATGTCAACCATATCCGCATCCTGCAGAACAGCGGGGATGAAAACGACAAGGTGAAGGCCGGGGAGCTGATGAAGCTCGCATACGAGAAAACCGGCGAGAAAACATTCATGACGCAGCGGAGCGACCTGCTGCCCGCACCGCCGGAAGTGAAACCGATCGCGGGATACTACGAAACAAAAAGGACCCTGGTTTTCAGTTCCTACCAGGGATACGATGTTTATTATACCTTTGACGACAACGCCAACCTGCCGGAAGACGGTATCCTGGCAACGAAGGAAGGCGTCATGCTGGACGAGGGCATCTGGAACATGCGTGCGGTGGCGGTCAACAACAAACTGGTATCGGACGAGCTGCGCGGTACATACAAGATCATCATGCCTTCGCCGATGACGCCGAGGGCTACGCTGGCGCCGAATACCTACAGGACGAGCCAGCGCGTGCGCCTCAAACCGGGCCTGGACGACGAAAAGGATTCGAGCATCGTCATCTACTACACGATCGACGGTTCCATGCCGGATTCGGACAGCCCGATCTTTGACGGGGAACCGATCATGCTGCCCAACGGATGGGTCACCCTGCGCGCCATCGCCGTCAACCGTTACAGGAAGCTGTCGAACATGCTGGAGATCAAATACAAGATCGAGGCCAATCCGAAGCCGAAGACCGCTTTCGGCGCCGAAGACACGATTGACAAGCTGAAAATCAACCAGACGACGCAGAATGAATTTTTCAGCACGTACGGCCAGGGAACGGCGGCCGGCGCGGTCCGGCAGGAAGGTTTTGATACGGAATGCCGGCGATACGACTATCCCTGGGGATACGCGGTGATGAACCTTTCGAAGAAAAACTGGGTGCTGGTGGAGGTTGCTTTCCGCAGCGACGGCGTGATGTCGGCGCCGCGCGGGACGCAGATCGGGGATACCGAAGCTTTCGTGGTCGACAAATTCCGGGATATGCAGCAGGTTGAAAGCAAGAGCGGAAACCGCGGGCTGTATTCCACCACCAACGGGCTCGGCAAAATCTGGGCCCAGGAGGAAGGGGAGAAAATCATCCGCTACCGCTATACAGTGGACAGCAATTATGTGCAGCTCGAGTACAGGCTGAACAGTTCCGGCAAAGTCAGGGAGATCGACCTGCGGTATATTCCGCAGTAAAGCCGGTTTGTCAGCGGAAAAGGGTACAGCCCATTTCCCTGAATTCACGGATTTTTTCCCGGAGGTTTTCCTCCGGAACGCCAAAGTGCAGGGCAAGGCAGGAAAGGCAGAAAAACCTTGTTGCTCCGCGGTTGACCATCTTTTTTGTCAGGGCGGCTTCGTCCGGGACAAGCGGGCGGCCGCACTGAAAACAGGCCGGCAGGTTGCTGCCGGCCTGTTCCTGTACATCCGCCGGGTTACACATCGGCTTTTTCGAGGCGGCAGAGATACAGCCGCATGTCGTGGCCGGGAACGGCCTGGTTGAAGAAATCCGTTTTTTTACCGAGGTCTTCGCCGGTAAATACATCCCGGACGCGCAGTGCGCAACCGGAAGAGACCGGCAGGCCCAGGTCGACAAGTTCACAGTGAATGGTGCTTTCCGCATCGGAAAGGTTGATGAAGGCAAGGGCAAATTCACCGCCGGAGAGATGCCGGAAAACCGTATAGGACGAATCCGGGATTTGCCGCCAGGGCATTTCGCCTTCCTTCGGGTCGGGATTGTTCGTGAAGATCGCGCTGCGGCGGATCAGGTAAGGGGAACGGCACTCCTCATCCTGGTCGATGCGGAGAAGGACCGGATCCTTCATGAGGGTTTCATATTCCGGCGCGACGGAACGAAGGTCCGCACCCATCATCAGCGGTACGCCGCACAGGCACCACAGCGCAAACTGCATCCGGTACTCTTCATACGTGCAGGCCTTGCCGATGCCGACGTTGCCCTTGCCGCCCATGCCGACGGTGAGCATATCCATGTCGTTGAAACAGCCGACGGAGCTCATGCTCAGGTTGTCCAGCTGGGATTTGAAGATATCCGTGAAGGAACGGTAATTGTCCATGATGTCGCCGGTGGAGCGGTACATATGGGCGCCGGCGCTGCGCATCCATTTCCAGGGTTCCTGCTGGCCCCAGTTGCAGGCGGAGAAGAGAATATCGCGTCCGGTGGATTTGAGCGCCATGGACATGGTCTGGTAACGGGTGCGGCAGTTGCCGGTTTCCGGGAAATTGCAGAAATCGTACTTCAGGAAGTCCACACCCCAGGAGGCGAAGGTTTCCGCGTCCGTATACTCATGGTCATAGCTGGAGGGATATCCGGCGCAGGTCATCACGCCGGCGCAGGAATACATGCCGAACTTCAGGCCTTTCGAATGCACATAATCAGCCAG
>CAMMYM010000012.1 GCA_946527725.1 uncultured Clostridia bacterium | reverse complement strand
TACCAGAAAGGAGGGAATGCTGTGCGGCGGGAAAAGAACCGGTATCTTTTTGCACCGGATTCGAAACGGTTCAAGCGTCCGCACAAGATACGTAATGCCATTTTGCTGCTGATTCCCCTCCTGGTGCTGACGTTTGTGATCACGAACCTGGCCGTGTCCCGCCGCGTGAAGCTGGAGGAGGTACGGCTGACAGTGCTGAACCTTCCGCTGGAGCTGGAGGAATACTCGATCCTGCATATCAGCGACCTGCACGGGGCAAGGTATGGCGAAAAGCAGAAGGCAATTAAAACAGCCCTGGGGAATACCCGATATTCTGCTGTTGTGATGACAGGCGACATGCTTGGCGAAGACGGTGATTTGGAACCCCTGATGGAACTGCTGGCGCTTATGCCGGAGGATACGCCTAAATACATGATTCCCGGGGATATGGACGGGACGTTTATTGACTCAAGCGCACATGGAAGCCTTTCTCCGTATGCGGACTGGGCCAAACGGCTGAAGGATGCCGGTGTAATCCTGCTCGACCGTCCCGTTTCGGAAACCCGGGGCAAGGGAACTCGCGGGGAGGGTACCATCTGGTTTGTACCGGAAGATGTCTATATGATCGACCTGGATGTCACGGAATCTGTTTACCGGAAACAGCTGGCAGCCCTGAACCAGCGGGCGGCGTCCCTGTCAGCGGACGATGCCGCAAGGATCCGTGCCCTGGAATATGACCTGGAACGGATGGAGGAGATCCGGACACTGAAGAAAGAGTTCGCGCCGGAACATATCCAGATTGCGCTGTCGCATACGCCGCTGACAGAGGGATATGTGAACAGTATGGTGTCCTGGACAGAAAAGGAATCTGTATTCTCGATCCGGTACGCGACCCTGATTCTTGCGGGACACTATAACGGAGGCCAATGGAGGATTCCCGGCGTTGGTGCGGTGTATGTACCGGAGCTGGGATGGTTTCCGGAGGATGACAGGGTGCAGGGACTGAGTTACCTGGGAGGTGTTCCGCAGTATATCAGCCCGGGGCTTGGCTCAGACCCGCATTATGAAAAACAACCCGGCCGGATTTATAACTCGCCGGTGATTACCAAAATCATTCTGACAAGGAAACCGGACTTATAAGGTTTTCAGATTATAACAACAGGAGGAAGAAAATGCTGCAAGACATTATCGGAACCAAAAGGGAGCTGTTTGCGGACGGCGTCCAGACAGTCCTGCGCGGCCATGAAAACCGCAACCGCAGGGTGGTGCTGCTGAAGGGCAACCTTGTCCAGAACGCCCGCAGTGAAGCTGCAGGCATCAGCGCCAGGGTCAACAACAAGGGAACCTTCGGCTTTGCTTCGATTGCCGAGTATTCGCCGGAAGCGGCTGAGAAAGTGATCCGGGCGGCGACGGAAAATGCACTGGCGCTCGGCAGGCATTCGGGCAGGGACATCCCACTGCCGGTCTCCATGGGAACCGGGATTGTTCCGCTGAACACAGAAATCCGGGACACGGACCAGAAGACAATCATTGATATGTGCAGGACGGTGGACCGGTATATCGAAACCCGCTATCCGGATCTGAGCAGCCGTACAGTCGTCTATTACGAAGATTCCCAGGACAGGATTGTTTATTCGTCCGATGCGTATAACGGACATCTGGTGACGCCGAGATGCTATGTCTATGTGATGATGAGCGCTGAAACGAAAGACGGCGCACCGGTGGAACTGTTCAAGGCATTCGGCGGATTCGGCAGCTTCTATGACCACTTCACGAAGCCTGAAGAACTCTTCCCCGGAATTGACGCATTGTATAAAAAGCTGATGGATAAAAAAGAAGGCGTGTATGCTGAGGCCGGATACAAGACGGTGGTGCTGGGCGGCATGATGGGCGGCATGCTCGCGCACGAAGCAGTCGGCCATACCGTAGAGGCGGACCTGGTGCGCGGCGGCAGCGTCGCCGGTCCGAACCTGAACAAGCGGGTGGCTTCCAACCTGGTGACGATGGTTGATTTCGCCCATACGTACCAGGGAAAACCCGCACCGCTGCCCGTATACCTGGATGATGAGGGAACGAAAGCGGAGGACGATATCCTGATCAAAGACGGTATCCTGACCGGATACATGAACGACAGGGAGAGTGCTGCAGAATACGGGATGCAGCCCCTGGGCAACGCCCGCGGCTGGTCGTTTGCAGACGAACCCATCATCCGGATGCGGAATACCTGCATCCTCCCGGGGAAAAGCACAGTGGAAGAGCTGATCGCATCTGTGGACGACGGTTACTACCTGATCGATTCCGGCAACGGACAGGCGGACCTGACCGGCGAGTTCATGTTCGGCGTAACCTGCGGATACGAAATCAAAAACGGCAAGCTCGGGAAGGCACTGCTGGATACAACGGTGACCGGCGTGGCATTCGAGATGCTGAAGACTGTGGATATGGTATCCGATACGGTGGAATGGTCTTCCAGCGGCTTCTGCGGAAAGAAGCAGCCCATGGCTGTGGGTATGGGCGGTCCGCATATGAGATGCAAGATCATGATAGGAGGAAGATGAGATGGAACTGAGGACAACAGCCGACCTGATGGACACCATCCTTCAGGAGCAGAAGATCGGTAAATATTCCTTTTGTGTTACCCAGTCGGAAAAGCAGGAGCTGAACCTGGAAAACGGCGGGTTCAAACTGCTGCGGACCGTGTTTAACAATAACGGCAACGTGAAAGTTTTCCTCGGTGAAAAAATGGGCGCTGCTGCCGGGAATGACTTGTCGGAAAACGGCCTGCAGAAGCTGGTGCAGGAAGCGAAAGCCGCAGCAGCATCCGCCTCGGACGATCCCTGCCACGATATTGCGCCGAACCAGGGAAAGGATGTATTCCGCCAGGGCCAGTATGAACCGGATATGGACCGCTTTATCGAACGGATCAAGGAATTCGTGGATACGGCAGCCAAAGAATACCCGAAGGTTAAGATCATGAGCGGCATCGGATCCTACGACCGCTGGAACTGGATTTCCCGCAATACCAACGGGACTGAATTTGAAGGAATCGGCGGGCAGTACAGTTTTTCGATCGAGATCTGCGCCGGTGAAGGCGAAAAGACAACGGGACTTGATTATACCCATGTAAGCATGAAGTCCCTGGATACACCTTTTATGGAACTCGGCGACATACGCCGCCACCTGGAAGATGTCCAGAACAGTATCTATCCGGAGGCCCTTGAGGGCAAATTTGAAGGCACGGTGATCATGACGCCCGGCTGCGCGCTGGATTTCATCTGGATGACGCTGTCGAATTATATCACGGACGGTGTGATCATAGACGGTACCAGCCAGTGGCTGGACAAAGTGGGCGAGCAGGTGGCCGATGAGAAGCTGACGATTTCGCTGAAGCCTTTCGACGAACGTATCGTGATCGGTGAACGCGGCACAGGCAACGGTTTCCGTTCCGAGGACGTGACGCTGATCGATAAGGGTGTATTGAAAACCCACTGGCTGAGCCTGTACGGCGCGAACAAAACCGGCCGCCCTGCGGTGAAAAACACGGGATCGGACCTGGTTGTGGAACCCGGAAAAGGGACGCTGGAGGAACTGATCGCATCCGTGGATAAAGGTTTGCTGATGGGCGGATTCTCCGGCGGGCAGCCGGGCACGAACGGCGAGTTCTCCGGCGTAGCGAAGAACAGCTTCCTGATTGAGAATGGAAAGATCAAAGGCGCCGTGACTGAGACAATGGTGAACGGCAACCTCGGAGAGGCCTTCCGGAACATCCGGGGGATCTCGAAGGAACTGAAATGCGACGGCGGAAGCGTTGTTCCGTATATTGCGGTGGACGGCATCGTGATCTCCGGCAAATAATCACCGGTGCATGTATTTTTTCCGGGAAGAGTATACTCTTCCCGGTTTTTCAGCGCTTCAACACCTATTGACACAGTAGGTAAAAGGATATATAATTAAATTATGAAGACGGAGAGGGGTGCGGGAATGGACATTTACGCGGATCATGCGGCAACGACCGCCATGAGCCCGGCAGCGATAAAAGCAATGACCCGGTGTATGCAGGAGGAATACGGCAATCCATCCAGCCTGTACAGGATCGGGCAGCGCGCAAAGGAAACCCTGGAGAAAGCCCGGGAAGAGATTGCAGCGGTGATTCATGCTGATCCCGGGGAGATTTTTTTCACATCGGGCGGAAGCGAATCTGATAACCAGGCGATTCGTACTGCTGCGATGGCAGGAAAGAGGAAGGGGAAGAACCATATTATCTCTTCCGCTTTTGAGCACCATGCGGTACTCCATACACTCGACCGGCTGAAGGCGGAGGGATTTGAAGTAACACTCCTGGACGTACATGAAAACGGAATTGTGCATCCTGAGGAGCTTGAAGCGGCGATTCGCCCGGAAACCTGCCTGGTCACGATCATGTATGCAAATAACGAAATCGGAACCATTCAGCCGGTTTCAGAAATCGGGAAAATCTGCAGGGAACACGGTGTCGTGTTCCATACAGATGCGGTGCAGGCTGTCGGTGCACTTGCCATCGATGTGCAGGCAGAGAATATTGATATGCTGTCCGCGTCCGCCCATAAATTCCACGGTCCCAAAGGCGTTGGCTTTCTTTATGCACGCAGAAGTATCCAACTGGTGCCCCTGATCAGCGGCGGCGCACAGGAGAAAGGGAAACGTGCGGGGACAGAAAACCTTCCGGGTATTGTGGGAATGGCGGCAGCGCTGAAAGAGAGTGCCGCGGAGCGAAAAACAGAGGCGGCAAGGCTTGCTGAACTCCGGGATTTGCTGATCAGCGGCCTGAACGAAATCCCGCATTCCGCGCTGAACGGGGATGCGGAAAGGCGCCTTCCCGGCAATGTCAATTTCTGTTTTGAAGGAATTGAAGGTGAATCGCTGCTGCTTCTGCTGGACGAAAAAGGGATCAGCGCGTCATCCGGAAGCGCATGCACTTCCGGTTCCCTGGATCCAAGTCATGTTCTGCTCGCGATCGGGCGGGTGCACGATGTGGCCCACGGTTCCCTGCGGCTGACGCTGGGGCGGGAAAACACCCGTGAGCATGTGGAATACATGATTTCCGCCGTGAAGGATGTTGTTGCCTATCTGCGCAGCTTTTCACCGGTATGGCGGGATCTTGAGAGCGGAAAAACGCCGCATTTGCTGTAAAGGAGGAAGGAATATGGCTTTGTACAGTGAAAAAGTGATGGATCATTTTCTGCATCCGCGGAATGTGGGTGTCATTGAGGATGCGAATGCTGTCGGGGAAGTCGGCAACGCAAAATGCGGTGATATCATGAAGATGTATATGAAGATTGAGAACGACACGATCTGTGATGTGAAGTTCGAAACTTTCGGCTGCGGCAGTGCGATTGCGTCCAGTTCCATGGCGACGGAGATGATCAAGGGAAAACCGGTGGCGGACGCGATGAAGCTGACGAACAAGGCTGTGACAGAAGCGCTGGACGGATTGCCGGCCCACAAGATCCATTGTTCTGTACTGGCAGAGGAAGCGATCCGGTCCGCACTCGAGGATTATCGCCGCCGCCGGGAAAACAGCGGTGAATGACCGGGCATGAATATCAAAAGGAGGGACCTGCGAGTCCCTCCTTTGATCATTATGGGGCGTGTGCCGGGATCAACCGTCTTCTTCGTCGTTTTCCTCCCCTGCCCGTTCAAAACGCATATCCTTGCCGGCGTCTTCCTTTTCATCCAGCCAGTGAAGGTATCCTTCCGCATCGATGGAAAAGACGGCGCTTCCGTCATCATATACGTCGCGGGAGGTGACAGTGCCGTCATCCGCATAGTGGAATTCGGTACGAAGCCCGAAGGGCATGGAGACCAGGGTATCATCGTCACCGTGATAGAGGCAGGAATACTGCCAAACCGTATTGTCCCAGGCGCTGCTGCCCCATTCGATACTGACCTTGTAACCTTCGTTTTCCCGGCAGATTTCGATGGCGGCACGGTCACAGATCCAGGTACCTTCAAACCTGTTGTTTCCGATTTTTTTGAATTTCATGCCTTTTCCGGCGTCTGCCGTCTGGTCATTCCAGATCAGGAAGCCATCAGCATCAATGGCAAAAACAGCCATACCGTCGTCATAGAGATCAGTTGCGGAGACAGAACCATTATCGCCGTAGACAACAGATGAAAGAATGCCGAGGGGAGTGGAACGCAGCGTATTGGTTTCTGCATAATAGAAGCATCCGTAATCCCACATCATACTGGTCTTTGCGTCATTCGCCCATTCGATGTGAACAATGTAGCCGCCGTCCTCCTGGAAAATTAACGCAGTGGCGCGGTCACACATCCAGATGCCGGAGAAAGCTTTTTCCCCGGCGGCCTGTCCGTCGTTTTCATTCTCTTCCGCGAAAGCGGCTCCGCCCAGCAGGAGCGTCAGCACAAGCATCAACATCAGTATTTTTTTCATTTTGTTTTATTCCCTCCTGACATAGTTAAAACCTGTACGGATTCGATCAGCAGTTTCAGCACAGGCTGTGATTGCCTGCTTATATGTTTATACGCAAAACAGCCGGATATGGCAAAAAACATATGGCAATCCGGTGTCGTTTCATGATAGAATACAAAAAACCAAAAGTAAAAATGAATGTTGGACCGGAATTTGGGGAGGGACCAGACGATGATCCGTATTGAACCAGATATTGGCAGGATTGACATGATCCGGTGCGCACTGTGCGGACAGGCTCCGTGCGACAATGCCTGTGAGACAGTCAGGCCGTCCGAATTGCTGCGCAGGATATGGTTCCATAATGAACAGCAGGCGGTGCAATCCCTGCCGGCAGAGAATCCGTGCCTTACATGTCCGGCACCGTGTGAAAAGACCTGCGTCCGTCCCGGAGAGGTGCCGATCCGTGACCTGGTTAACCGTCTGTACTACCAGGTAAAACCGGAATGCGAGACACCTGTTCCGGAAAACGAGGAAAGGCTGAAATGCGACCTGTGCGGTATTCCGCTGGAGAATCCTTTCCTGCTGGCGTCTTCTGTCGTGGCGAGTACATACGACATGTGCGCGAGGGCTTTTGAGGC
This sequence comes from uncultured Clostridia bacterium, assembly GCA_946527725.1. Classification (GTDB taxonomy): domain Bacteria; phylum Bacillota; class Clostridia; order Christensenellales; family Aristaeellaceae; genus Aristaeella. Next base: position 21,455 of record CAMMYM010000012.1, on the reverse strand, counting down.
AGGCTGGGCCGGCGCGTGCTTCAAAACGGTATGTACCCTGGACATCCATGAAGCTTCGCCGCGTTATTCCGCGATTACAGGCAGTGACGGCAGCATTATCGGCTTCAAGAATGTTGAACAGCTTTCCGACCATAGCGTGGCGGAAAATATGGAGATCTTCCGCAGGCTGAAAGCCGCTTATCCCACAAAATTTATCCTGGCATCCATTATGGGGCAGAACGAGGAAGAATGGGAAAAGCTGGCCCGGATGTGTGAGGAGAACGGCGCGGACGCTGTGGAACTCAATTTTTCCTGCCCGAATATGGCGGAAGGCGGCCTGGGCAGCGATATCGGGCAGGTGCCGGAATTGGTGGAGCGGTTTACAGCCGCCGCGAAGCGCGGCTGCAACATTCCCGTACTCGCAAAACTGACGCCTAATGTGGCAACGATGAGCCCGGCAGCGGAGGCGGCAAAGAGAGGCGGGGCGGACGGCATCGCAGCCATCAATACAATCAAATCGATTGTGGGCATCAATCTGCATACTTATGTTTCTTCGCCTGCCGTACATGGGCGCAGCGCTGTGGGCGGATACAGCGGCAGTGCTGTGAAGCCGATTGCCATGCGGTTTATCGCGGAACTTGGAAAAAATCCCAGGCTGGAAGGGCTGCATATTTCAGCGATGGGCGGGGTTGAGACATGGAAGGACGCCCTTGATTACATCCTGCTCGGCGGAAGGTCCATCCAGGTTGCAACAGCTGTGATGCAGTACGGCTACAGGATCATTGATGACCTGAAGGCAGGGCTCAATATGTACCTTGCTGAAAAAGGCTTTTCCAGCGTAGGGGAAGCGGTCGGGCTTGGCCTGGATTCGATCAGCGAAACGACCGATACGCTGGAACGGGATACGGTTCTTTTTCCCCAGTTTGTGCGGGAACGCTGCATCGGCTGCGGACGCTGCATGATCTCCTGCGGAGACGGCGGACACCAGGCGATCCGCCTGAATGAGAACCGGCAGCCGGTACTGGACGGAAAGAAGTGCGTGGGCTGCCATCTCTGCGTTCTGGTTTGCCCGCAGCAGGCTATTGTCCCCGGAAAGAAACGGGTTGCGCTCAGGTAAACATAAAAAACACGGATACCGGTAATTCTTGCAAGGAAGCGTTTTATCATGTATACTGTTATCCGGATAACTGCATATGTGTATAATGATCATGCAAGTGACATAAACATCGAGGAGGATCAGACAAATGACCATCAACAAAAAACTGGACGGAAAAGACCTTGTGATTGCCCTGGAGGGAAGACTGGACACAATGACGGCTCCCGAACTCGAGGCTGAACTGAAGCAGTCACTGGATAATGCGGAAGCCCTCACGCTGGATTTCAGCAAGCTGGATTATATCTCTTCCGCCGGGCTTCGTGTGCTGCTTTCTGCGCATAAAACGATGGCTTCCAAGAACGGCAGCATGAAAGTCACGAATGTCAACGAGATCGTGAAGGAAGTATTTGACGTAACAGGTTTTGCCGATATCCTGACGATCGAATAACAAAGCCCGCAAAGCACAGGCCGGGACCGGAAAAGATTGTTTTTTCGCTGTTCAGAGGCCGGGAAGAATAGACAGCAAAACCTGCGGGTTGTATACTTTTGCAAGAGAAAAGGGCGTCTTCGGGCTTTTACTCGGGGACGTTTTTCCGTTGCAAAAGGATACAGGGAGGCAGGGAATGTTATGAAGCTGAAGAGAATTCTGTTCTCCGGAACGCTGTCCGGAAGCATGCTGTATGCTGCCGGTGCAGCTGCTGAAGAAGGAGCCGGCAGTTTCCTGGACAGCATCGCTGATGTGAACAGCGCCGTGAACAGTGTGGTGTGGGGTGTTCCTGCCCTGGCGCTGCTTGCGTTTGTCGGCATTCTGATGACTGTACTGACAAAGGCTTTCCAGGTAAGCCATTTCGGGCACTGGTTCAAAAAGACGATCGGTGCAGTGTTCAGCGATAAGCATGTGACCACGCACACGAAGGATAAGAGTATTTCCCAGTTCCAAAGCCTCTGTACGGCGCTGGCGGCAACAGTCGGCACGGGCAACATCGTGGGCGTGGCAGGCGCTATCCTGGTCGGCGGGCCAGGTGCGGTTTTCTGGATGTGGGTCATGGCTTTCCTGGGGATGATGACCAATTATTCCGAGAACGTACTCGGCATTTATTACCGCCGCAAGAATTCCAAAGGTGAATGGTCCGGCGGTGCAATGTATTACCTGCGGGATGGCCTTGGAGCAAAGAAAGGCTGCAAAACCATCGGCAAGGCATTGGCCGGGCTGTTTGCTTTCTTCTGCCTCGTTGCTTCCTTCGGCATCGGCAACATGACACAGGTGAATGCGATTTCCGGCAACATGCAGAATGTTTTTGGCATTCCTACCTGGGTTACCGGCGCAGTGGTCCTGATTCTGGTCGGCCTGGTTGTAGTCGGCGGCCTGAAGCGGATTGCGGCAGTGACAGAGAAGATTGTTCCCTTCATGGTGATCCTTTACATGATCGGAACAATTGCGATCTTCTTTGTCAACATTTCCCATATCGGCGCCGTTTTCACTTCTATCTTCAAAGGCGCTTTCGGCGCGGAGGCTGCTGCGGGCGGTATGGTTGGCTATGGTATCAAACTGGCTATCGAAATGGGTATGAAGCGGGGTGTTTTCTCCAATGAGGCAGGTCTCGGTTCATCCGTTATGGTACATTCGAATTCCAATGTCAAGGAACCCGTGAAGCAGGGCATGTGGGGCATCTTTGAGGTGTTCGCGGACACAATTGTCGTCTGTACCCTGACGGCATTTGCCATTCTTTCCTCCGGTGTGATCGACCTGGATACCGGGAAACTGGCAGACGCGTTCAGCACCCTGACCAAGAATGACCTGGTTGCCACTGTGTTTGAACAGAAGTTCGGTTTCATCGGTTCCAGCTTCATTGCGGTATCGATTGCGCTGTTTGCTTTTTCCACTGTACTGGGCTGGAGCCATTACGGCACCAAGGCCTGCGAATACCTGCTGGGGGAAAAGCGGACGATTCCGTACCGCATCCTGTTCGTCCTGCTGGTGTTCGGAGGCGCTGTCATGGGCGACAACCTGGCATGGGAACTGGCGGATACCTTCAATGGGCTGATGATGATTCCGAACCTGATCGGTGTTATCGTCCTGTCCGGCACAGTGGCGAAAATTACGAAAAACTATGTAAGCCGCCATCTGCGCGGCCTGGACGAAAAACCCATGTATTCAGCCTTCCCGGATGTGGAAATGGAACAGGAAGCCGCACCGGCGACCGATGAAGATGACTGATTGAAACAAGCAATACAGCAATACCGGCCGGAGATTTCTCCGGCCGGTATTGCTGTATTCGGAAAGCAGGCCTTGATTACTTCTTTTCTACAATTCTCCTGACGCGGATGACGCCGTCGATCTCTTTCAGGCGTTCAACCGTATCATGGGGCATCGGATGGCTGATATCCAGCAGGGTATAGGCGAAATCACCGCGGCTTTTGTTAGCGAGATTCTCGATGTTCAGTCCCTGATTGCCGAAAAAGGTCGTAATCTGGCTGAGCATGTTCGGAATGTTCCGGTGCAGGATACCGACCCGGGCATCTGTTTCGCACACACCAAGGTTGATTTCAGGATAGTTCACGGAATTGTGGATGTTGCCGTTGTCAAGGTAATCCTGCAGCTGTTTTACAGCCATGACCGCACAATTGTCTTCTGCTTCTTCTGTGGAGGCACCCAGGTGCGGGATTACAACAGCATTTTTCATATGGGTGCTCCCGGGCGTCGGGAAGTCGGTTACGTAGCACTTCACGGAACCGCTTTCCAGCGCTGCAGCCAGGGCTTCCTCATTGACCAGGGTATCCCTGGCAAAGTTCAGCAGGATCGCACCGTTTTTCATCTGGGCAATCGCATCGGCACCGATCATGCCCTTTGTACTTGCGGTGGCAGGTACATGGATCGTGATGAAATCGCTTACCGCGTAGATTTCTTCGACTTTTTCGGCGTGGATGACCATCGGGGAAAGATTCCAGGCGGAGTTTACCGAGAGGTACGGATCAAAGCCGTACACTTTCATGCCAAGGGAGACGGCAGCATTTGCGACAAGGACGCCGATCGCGCCGAGACCGATCACACCCAGGGTTTTTCCCTTCAGTTCATGTCCCGCGAAAGCCTTTTTGGCTTTTTCGGTTGTTTTGGCAATATTCTCATCATCCGCATTTTCACGGACCCAGGCAATGCCGCCTGCAATATCCCGGGAAGCGAGCAGCATGCCGCAAAGCACAAGCTCTTTGACGGAATTGGCATTGGCGCCGGGTGTGTTGAATACGACGATACCTTCTTCCGCGCAGCGCTCCAGCGGGATGTTATTAACGCCGGCCCCGGCGCGGGCGATCGCACGCAGACCGGCCGGGAAGGACATTTCCTTCATATCGGCGGAACGGACAAGAACGCCGGCGGCTTCATCCATTGAATCAATCAGGGTATATCCCTTGCGGAATCCGTCTGTCCCGACTTTGGCAATGTTATTCAGGCAATAGATCTTCCGGTCTTTCACAGTTCTCTCTCCTCACAAAAGGTTCTCAGGGATTGCTGCAGCTGTACGCTGCGGCAAACAGTATATCACATCCCGGATGCGGAAATATATGCCGTGAAATGCTTTTTTTCCGGTCTTTTTTCTGTCAGCAGTCCTGTTCGGCTTCAGAACGGGCGGGCGGACTGCTTTTCACCAGGGCGCTCCGGGAATACCGGATAAGCAGCAGGGTCGAGCATAGGATCCAGCCGACCGGATAAGCCAGGGCAACGGCGATAAAACCGGCACCAAGCGCTTTGGTTACAGCCAGGTAGATCTGGCGGAAAACAACAAAGGATGCAAGCATGATGACAGTAGGCATGGTTGCATCACCAATACCGCGCAGGGCTCCGGCGTAAATCTGGTTGAAACAGATTGCAATATAGAACGGGGTTACAATATGGATAAAGCGGATACCGTATTCAATTACTTCCGCTTCCGGCGAGAAGAAACGCATCAGCGGCCTTGCCAGCATGAACACAAGGAAACCGAGCACGGCCGTTGAAACCAGGCTCATGACTGTGGCGATCCTTACGCCTTCGCGGGCGCGGCTGGTTTGCTTTGCCCCCCAGTTCTGCCCGACAAAGGTGGTGGAGGACATGCTGATACTCTGCACAGGAATCAGGGCAAATGCGTCGATTTTCCCGTAGACGCCGTAGCCGGCCATGCAGGCGGAACCGAAATAGTTGATATAAGACTGGACAAATACGTTGGAGAAGGCAGTGATCGCGGACTGAATACTGCTGGGAAGCCCCAGTTTCAGGATCATGGAAAGCGATTTCCTGTCAATGCGCAGCTTTCTCCAGCGGATGCCGTAATTACCTTTTTCCATGGTCAGCGTACCCATGATGAGTACCGCGGACAGGACCTGGGACAGAACAGTTGCATAGGCGACGCCGTCCACACCCATTCCGAAGGCGAGAACAAACAGCAAATCGAGCCCCGTATTCAGCAGGGCGGACAGGATCAGGAAGACCAGCGGTCTTCGTGAATCACCGACAGCACGGAGTATACCGCTTCCGAGGTTATAGAACAGAATACCGGATATACCGGCAAAGTAGATAGACAGGTAACTTCCGGATTCGGGCATTACGTCCTCGGGCGTCTGCATGAACCGGAGCATCGGCGTGATGATGAGCTGCCCGGCCAGGGTGGCGATGATACTTACGATGAATGTCAGCGCTATAGTTGTGTGGACGGCTTTGCTGAGCCCTTCATTATCATGGGCGCCGTAACGCTGGGAGATCACAACGGAAGCACCTGTTGCAAGACCGGCACAGAAGCCGACAATTGTGTTGATGATCGGCCCGGTGGATCCGACGGCAGCCTGTGCCTGCTGGCCGACGAACTGCCCGACCACCAGGGTATCAACCGTGTTGTAAAGCTGCTGAAACAGCAGCCCGATTGCCATCGGTACTGAAAAGCGGATCATATGCATCCAGATATTGCCTTCCGTCATATCCAGATCCAAGCGTGCCAAAGAATCACCCCCAGAATTCGTCAGGGCATATCATCCGTTTTATTTCCGGCGATATCCGCTCTGTTTCATTATCCATGATAAAGGATACGATTTCAACAGAAAATGCAAATTATCAGATTGCCGAAAATGGTGCTTGACTTAGAGTAAACTTCATGGCATAGCATATATACAGAGACAGCGGCAGCGCTTACAGACGGGGAGAAGTGAAAAATGAACGGTATACTGGCGGAAATACGGAGACGGGAAGTTCCTTTCGGAACAGCGGACCTTTGGTGGCTGGGGCAGATGGGCCTGTTGCTGAAAATGGGTGAAACGATCCTCTGCATTGACTATTTTGCTTCTGAACTGCCGGGCAGGCAGGTGCCGCCGCCGGTTGCAGCGGCTGAGATGGACGGCATTGACGCTTTTCTGGGCACACATAACCATCTGGACCACATCGATCATTCCGCATGGCAGGTTTGGGCACGGTGCTGTCCGGATGCACAGTTTGTATTTCCGGCACTTCATTTGCGGGAAGTAATGGATGACGGAATCACTGAAAGCAGGTGCCTCGGGCTGAATGACGGCGGGTGCTGCAGGGTCGGGGACGCAACGATCCATGCGATTGCGGCAGCACATGAATTCCTTGATCAGGATCCGGAATCCGGGCTGTATCCATGCCTGCAGTATATCATTGAGGGGAACGGCGTCCGTATTTACCATGCCGGAGATACGCTGCGTTATGAGGGAATGCTGGCGAAGCTGCGTGCATTCGGAAGGATCGATGCTGCGCTTCTGCCGATCAACGGACGCGACGGAGAACGATACCGCAGGAATTGTATCGGCAATATGACGTTCCAGGAAGCCGCCGACCTGGCAGGGGAGCTGGAGCCCGGCGCGGTGATACCCGGACATTGGGACATGTTTGCGGATAATCCCGGTGATCCCGGTGCATTTGCTGACTACATGGATGCGAAATACCCGGGCAGGGTCAGGGTGATCAGGCCTGATTATGCAATACCTGTAAGCATCGGGCGCTGACAGGCTGTACCCGGATGGAAACGTACGGGAGAAGGGAAGGGAGCAGGAGAATGAAAACGCTGTATCTTGAATGCAATATGGGAGCTGCCGGCGATATGCTGACAGCGGCATTGCTGGAGCTGACCGGGGACAGGCAGCGCTTTGTGGACAGGATGAACACCATCGGGCTGCCGAATGTGAAGGTGATTGCCGAAGATTCTGTAAAATGCGGGATTACCGGTACACATATGCGCGTGCTGGTGGATGGCGCAGAAGAAGAGCCGGCGGATACGGAGCCCGGCCACGGGCACCATCACCATGAGGAAGACCATCAGGAAAACCATGGCCATGACCACGGGCATCATCACCATACATCCGTAAATGATATCAATGAGGTCATTAACAACCTGGAAGTATCAGAAAGAGTAAAGGCAGATGCACGTGCTGTTTATCATATTATCGCGGAAGCGGAAAGCAGCGTACACGGCCGTCCGGTCACGGAGATTCATTTTCATGAGGTCGGGACAATGGATGCAGTGGCGGATGTGGTGGCCGTTTGCCTGCTGATGGAGATGCTTTCCCCGGAACAGGTGATTGCTTCCCCGGTTCATACCGGCAGCGGACAGGTTCGCTGTGCGCATGGAATCCTGCCGGTTCCAGCTCCTGCAACAGCATTGATCCTGCGGGGAATTCCTGCATACGGCGGAGCAGTGAAAGGCGAGCTGTGCACCCCGACAGGAGCTGCACTGCTGAAGCATTTTGTTTCCCGCTTCGGAGAACGTCCTGTAATGACCGTTGAAGCTATCGGATACGGAATGGGTAAAAAGGATTTTGAACAGGCAAACTGCGTGCGTGCATTCCTGGGGGAATGTGAAGGCGGAAGGGAAACGGTTACCAAGCTTGAGTGCAACCTGGACGATATGACCGGGGAGGATATCGGCTTCGCGATGGAACAGCTGTTTGCGGAAGGAGCCTACGATGTGTATACCCAGCCGGTTGGCATGAAAAAGAACCGACCGGGCATCCTGCTGTCGGTGATCTGCCCGACAGGGGAAGCAGACCGGTTTGCGGAAGTGATGATGAAACATACGACTACGCTGGGTATCCGCCGCCAGGATATGAACCGGTATGTGCTCCGGCGAAAAATTGAGACAGTTGAAACAGTTTACGGTGAAATCCGGGTCAAGCGTGCTTCGGGGATGAACGTGGAGCGGGCAAAACCGGAATACGACGATATTGCCGCGCTGGCAATAAAAAACGGCGTTTCCGTCAGCGCAATCAGGGCAGCTGTCCGGAAATGACAGGGAGTTACAGACGATGAATCAGGCTGAATCATTTATGATCGAACCATTGGAGCAGGTGTTTTCAGTATGCAAGGTTACTGATTTTTCGGGGATTAATCCTGACAGTCCGTTCTGCTTTACCGGCCGGACAGACGAAGAGAAATCCCTGGTCTGCCCGTCAGACCAGGTTCCCGCCAATACGGTCTGCAGGGAAGACGGGTGGCGTGCGTTCCGGATCTGCGGTGAACTCGACTTTACCCTGATTGGTGTATTGTCCGGGATTACCGGTATTCTGGCTGCCGGCGGGATCGGCATATTTGCGCTGTCAACATTCAATACCGACTATATCCTGACAAAGGCGGAGGATTTCGAGAAGACGATGTATCTCCTGACGTGCGAAGGATACAGGGTGAAGGAGCGCTGATCCTGCCCGGGCACCTGCGGGCCGGGAGGCCTTTGCACTCAGAACAGGTCAAGGGAACTGTCCAGGTATATTTCTTCACGTACCTTCAGCTGGTATTCCGGTTTTGTCATGTAATACAGCAGGAATTCCAGGATGATTGCACTGCCAAGGCTTCTTCCCTCAATTTTGAAATTTGAAAACCCGCTGGGCATATAAAATTCCCGAAGTTCCCGAAGCCCGATAAATCCCGGGTTTTTCATTGCGTCGGAAAAGCGGTAACCCCTGTCTGCATCAGGGGATACACAGAGATGATCCGTACAGGATTCCCCAAGGCTTTTCCGGCTGACATTTTCATAGCATTCCTTCCTGTCGGGGCAATCATACCAGCAGCATTCATTGCACAGGAACTCCACTTTCTGCTTCAGGTTTTCAGGAAGAGATTCCAGCCGGCTGTATGATTTGTTCAGCCTGAAATCCGGTACCACATAGCGGAATTCACTGCGGTTCAGTTCAGCAACAAATTGGTCAAATTCCCTCAGCACCTTGGTTGTCGAGGATACACAGTATAACCCGGGATATCTCTCCCGAAGATAATGCAGCAGCAAATCCGAACAGAGAATCACGCCGTTTTCGGCCCGGCCGCTTTTTTCAAAAAACAGGGCACAGAGCGAATTGCATTTCCTGTCGGAAAGATGCTCTTCCCGGAGCAGGGAATTACTGAAAGTAAGGCGTGCGGAAACAGCATACTCACGCATCATTTCCGCGACTTCCTCCGGCGGATCATCTCCGAATCCGACGCGCCCGCCGCCCCAAAGGCAGCCGGCCGGGGCGCCGTAAATGGAACCGATCTCGCACCAGTCATAGAAATAATGGCGTTTTTTGCGGAACAGCGGCAGAAAAAGCCTGTATAAACCGCAGAATTCAAATAAACCGGGAAGGTGGTAATATGCTTTCATTTCACTTGCTGAACGGCCGGACTGCGTTCTGACTGCCGGCAGCCGGTTATTCGATACCGGCCAGGTCAAAGCCTGCAAGCCACTTTGCAGCTGCTTCGCAGACACCTTTCAGGCATGCTTCGTCAAACGGCGAGGTGAGGCCGGCATGCTTCAGAAGATCAACAAACGTACGGCTGCCGCCCTGCTTCGTATAAGCCATATAGTGCTCCCAGGCATCCTTTCTGTCTTTCTGGATCATGGCCCAGAATTCCAGGGCAACCGTCTGGGCCAGGCAGTAATCGATATAGTAGAACGGGCATTCGTAAATATGCAGCTGGCGCTGCCAGCCTTCACCGTCGGCGTAGAAAGGAATACCGCCGTCCAGTTTCATCCAGGGCATGTATATCCCCAGGAGCCGCTTCCATTCAGCGTGACGTTCAGCAGGGGTCATTTCCGGTTTCTCATAAACGATATGCTGGAAGTGGTCAACCATTGTGCCGTACGGGATGAAAGTGATTGCGCCGGCGAGGTGGCTGTATTTGAATTTGCGTGCATCGGGGCCGAAGAACCCGTCTGCGTTCATCCAGCCGAAGAACTCCATGCTCATGGAATGCACTTCACAGGCTTCTGCTGACGGATCGGCATATTCGGCAGGAATACGCTTGCGGTTCATCCAGTAGGCAAAGGCGTGGCCTGCCTCATGCGTGACGACCTCCACGTCGCCCTGGGTGCCGTTGAAGTTTGCGAAGATGAACGGCATCTCGTACTTTGTGAGGGAAGTGCAGTAACCGCCGCCTTCCTTGCTTTCCGTGGAGAGTACGTCCATCAGTTCATTCTCCCGCATGGTACGGAAAAATTCGCTCGTTTCCGGGGACAGCGCGTCATAGAAATGCTGGCCCTGCTGCAGGATGCTGTCTGCCGTCCCCACAGGGCGCGGGTTTCCGCTCCTGAAACTGAGCGCCGCATCGGCAAAGGACAGCGGATAGGATTTTCCGAGCCGTTTTGCCTGTTCACGCATAATGGAATCAGCAACCGGGACAAGGTATTTTTGTACGGCAGTACGGAACTTGCTGATATCGTCCTTTGTCCAGCAGTTACGTCCCATCCGGTAATAACCGAGCTGCGTATAGCCGCCGTAGCCCAGCTTGCAGCCCATTGTATTGCGGAGGGTTACAAGTTCGTGGTAGATCGAATCAAGGCGATCCTGCTGCTCTTTGTACCACCTGCCCTCAGCCTGCCAGGCTTCCAGGCGTGTCGCATCGTCGCCGTCGGTTTTGAAAGGGGTGAGCTGGGACAGGGTGTAGACACCGTCCCTGAAAGGAATCTGGGCTGAAGCAATCAGTTTATCATATTGCGTGACGAGTTCGTTTTCCTTCTGCATATCTTCGATGATTTCCGGGGAAAAGGTTTTTCGGTCGATCTCTGCATTCAGGAACAGCAGGCTGCCGTATTCCTTTTCAAAATCCATGCGGTACGGGGACACAAGCAGTGCATCAAGCCACGCCTGCTCAAATTCCTCGACTTCCGGTCCAAACCCGTCCCAGAACTCGATTTCCTTGTCGTAGAATTCGTCGCGGGTATCAATGGAATGGCGGATATAAGCCAGCGTACTCATCGTGCTGACAGTTTTTTCCTCTTCTTCCTTCTCGAGGAATACAGCTTGCGCTTCCCCGTAGCTTTGTGCGTTTTTCAGCCGCTCCGTGAATTCCCGCAGCCTGGCTTTGACCGTTTCCGCCTCAGGGCGGACATAAGGCATTTCTGAAAATTTCATCGTGATACCTGCTTTCCCTGTATGTTTGAATTCCTGTTTCGGACAAGGAGCTTTGATTGCCGTCTATTATACCTGAAGCGGCAGGCCCGTTCAGCAGCAGGGGAACCTGTGTGTTTAACTGCCGGGGAGGCTGCCGCGGCAGGAAACTTTATTCTCCGCTGCCGGCAGGGATATTCCGTGCAAAAGAGGCCAGGGCATCCGTCAGGCGGCTGATGTTTTCCGGAGAAGCGACGGTATCCTTTGCGGTATGGATACGAGGCGTGTAGAAACCAATCCCTTTTTTATACAGGCAGGCACAGATGCCAATCCCTTTTTCAAAACTCTTCTGGTCACTGTTCATGCTTGCTTTTCCGGAAGGGTAAATCTTTGCGCCGATGCCTTCAAGGGAAGAAGCCAGGGCCTGGAAACGGGGATCGTTCATGGCGGATTCCGAAGCACTTACGAGAAACTGCCCGCCGTTGCCGATACAGTCCATATTGACTACCAGCTGACTGCTTTTCACTTCCGGACGGTATTGCGCATATGCTTTGCTGCCTTGCTTGCCTTTTTCCTCGTCATCAAAGAGGATAAAAGCAATACCCGGGCAGCCGGTGAGCTTTTCTGCCAGGGACAGGACACCGGCTGTGCCTGAAGTATTGTCATTCCGGTTGTGCCGGTTGGCCGGCCCCCTGAGCATGAGCATGAACAGTCCGAAATAGACGGCAAGGTACACGGCGATGGTCAGAAGACGCCCCGGAACGCCCTGCAGTCCGCTAAGGCTGCGTACTGTGAAAGCTGCCCCGATCGAAACGGCCAGCATGGCCAGTACCGGAAGGAAGATATAAATCCATTTCAGCACCGGGTTCAGCGGAAGCATCAGGTTCGGGAGGAGGGCCCGGCGGGGAGTATCATAGTGGGCTGTGAAGACTACCCCGGCGTTTTCCGGACTCCCGATCACGATATTGCGGTGCGCTTTGGATGCTTTCAGGACACCGTTGTGCTCTTCCGAAGCAAAATAACCGGATTTTCCGGCTTCCCCGAAAACATATCCGATGAATTCATCTTTTTGCGGTTTGGTGTTTCGGACCGGAAAGCGTGTATCGATTTCATTCAGATAATCTTTCATACCGGCAACTCCTGTCAAAGTTTGGATGTTTGCCTGCAGCGCAGGCAAACGGTTTTCCAGTTCCATGCGCAGTGCATCAAAGTGACTGGTAAACCCAATATAGCTCTTTTGGCGAAAAATAGCCATACTGAATTGTACTTTGGAGCTTTCCCTGATAGAATAAAATATATTCAAACCATAACCATAACCCTTAAATGGATTTCATTGTTTCTGCATTAACAGAAGCCAGCGGAGGAAAGTGACATGAAACTGATCGACAAGATCAAAAACTGGTTTTCCGGAAAACCCGCAGCGGAAACTGCTTCACAGCCGCAGGTCCGGGAGACGGCAAAAATCAAGCGAACCTGCAAAGGATGCGGTAAAACCTTCAGCATTGATCCGTCCTGGGAATTCATTCCGAACTACTGCAAGGAATGCAAGCAGAAATTTGCACGGGAAAAGGAAGAAAAGCAGCGCGCAGGATCCCGGAGGCAGATCAGGCGGAAGTGCAGGAACTGCGGGAAATTTTTCACGTTCCCGAACACGCTGCCGCATTATCCGAATTACTGCAGCAATTGCAGGAAGGCGCATCAGGCAGCCATGAAAGAAAAGTACGGAAGGCCTGTGAACAGAAAAACAAAACAGGACGCAGGAAACCGCTGATCATGCGGACATAAACGCGGCAGCTACACAAGGCAGGGATGGGGTGAATCGCATGAGGATCATTACAATCAGCAGGCAGTTCGGCAGCGGGGGGAGAGAACTGGGGAAGCGGCTGGCAGACCTGCTGGGCTGGGATTATTATGATAAAGAAATTATCCAGGCGCTGGCTGAAGAGCAGGGACTGGATCCGGACTATGTACACAAAGTGCTGAGCGGGCATGGGTGGCACCATTACCAGCTGACCTACAGAAACAGCTTTCACCAGCCGGCAGCCGGCGCCTGGAAACATACGGAAGTACTGGTGAGGCAGCGGGAGATCCTGAAAGACATCGCATCGGCGGGAAACGACTGTGTGATTGTCGGACGGGACGCGGATGTGATTCTGCAAAACCGGCAGCCTTTCCGGATCTATGTATGCGCGGAGATGCAGTCCAGGATTGCACGCTGCACCCGCTTCGAAGAAAAAAAAGAACAGCCTGAACGGCTGTCAGAAAAAGAAATCCTGCGGAATATTCGCAGAATCGACCGGAACCGCAGGCAGATCCGGGAAATCCTGACAGGGGAAACCGCCGGGGACGGCAGTTCGTTTGACCTGACCGTGAACGCGACAGGCTGGGAAATCAAGGAACTTACAGAAGCTGTTGCGGCTTTTGCCGGCCGGTGGTTTGAAAGATCCAGATAAAATGCGGCAGCAACAGGGCTGACCGTGTACAACATGAAAACTGACGGAGCTGTTTCGGAATTTCCGGACGCTGAAATGAAATGAGCAACATGAGTAACAGGAACGACCTGACGAGTGGAGCAGTGTGGAAAAAACTGCTGGTTTTCTTTTTGCCGATTGCTGCGGGAACGATCATCCAGCAGTTTTATAATGCTGCTGACGGCCTGATTGTTGGCAGGTTTGTCGGAACGAACGCGCTGGCGGCAGTGGGGGGAAGCTCGGCGCAGATTATCAATGTGCTGGTGGGATTTTTTGTTGCCATGACTGCAGGGGCTTCTGTGGTCATCGGACAGATCTACGGAGCGGGGAGAAAAGAAGACCTGAACCGGGCGATCGGCAATGCAGTGGCCGGCCTGGCTATTGCCGGGCTGGCCCTGATGGCGATCGGGCTGGTTGCGTCCCCGGGACTGCTCCGGCTGCTCAACACGCCTGAGGAAACGCTTGAGGGCGCAGTCCTCTACCTGCGTATTTATTTCCTGGGCGTTCCGTTTGTCATGATCCTGAATATGGAGTCCAGTATCCTGCGGGCGCTTGGTGATTCTTTTCACCCGTTCCTCTATATGGTGGTCGGATGCGTTATGAATATTGTGCTGGACGCATTATTTGTTATCGTTTTCGGATGGGGTATTGCCGGGGTTGCAGCCGCCACGGTTGCTGCGCAGGTTGTAAACACAGCGCTGTTAAGCCGGCGGCTGATGAAAGGCACTACGGAATACAGGCTGTCGTTCCGTAATCTGAAACTGAAAGGCGTATACCTGGTTAACATGCTGAAGCTGGGGATTCCCGCGGGATTGCAGTCTTCCATGTACAGCATCTCAAACATGATTATCCAGGTGGCGGTCAATTCGCTTGGAACAGTTGTCGTGGCTTCCTGGGCGATGAGCGGAAAAACGGACGGGCTTTATTGGGCTGTGAGCAACGCAATGGGTGCGGCGATTACAAGTTTCATTGCGCAGAACCATGGCGCCGGACGTACGGACCGCGTAAAACAATGCGTCCGGCAGGGATTGATTATGCACTTCCTGGTGACAGCGGGCCTGAGCGCCCTCCTGATGCTGACAGGCATACCCGTGCTGAGGATCCTGACGCCTGATGAAGCTGTCGTTCAGACGACCTATACAATCATGTCATATTTTGTGCCTTTTTATGTGACCTGGGTGCTGGTGGAGGTGCTGAGCGCAGTGCTGCGAGGTGTTGGCGATGCAGTATATCCGGTGGTCATCATCGGAACGGGAATCTGCCTGTTCCGGGTGGTCTGGATTGCAACAGTTTTCGCAAGCATCGGCACACTGCTGTCCCTGTGCCTTTCCTATGTGGCATCATGGACGATCACAAGCATCGCGCTGGTCATCTATTACCGCAAAGGCGGATGGATGAACAGGCGGCGTATTGTTGACAGGTAAAGAAGTGTTCGGGGAACTGCCTTTTGGCTTTCGGCAGGTTTTCCATGGATGAAAAATCAAGCCTTACAGATAGTCGCCTATATTGCCGAGTACTTTCCCAAGGCTGTGATATTTGCCGGAATATATCACCGGATCCAGAACCGTCAGATCGACATCAAAAGTATCTTTGCATTCGAGCTGCGCGTCCATCTGGATATTCCGGATGGGACAGAAAAATGTCGTGGAATCGCCCGTATCTGTTTTCTGCGAGACTTCACACTCATATATCCACCGGCTTTGATCAAGCACAGGGACGTCCAGCACCTGTCCGCGGCTTACTGAATAGGGGATTTCGTCTTTTCTGCTGTCTGCAGCATGCCGTGAACCAAAGTAATCCATCAGGGGCAGCATATCCGTGCTGACGAGGTTGGCGCTGAAGATTCCGGTTCGCAGCACATTCTGCTTTGTCATTTTTGTTCCGGACATACTGATAACCAGCAGGTATCCGGCCCCCTTTTCGTGGGTGACGCTGACCCACGTAATCGGGGCAAAATTTGCCGTTCCGTCTTCATTGTTTGTCCCGATAATGAAAGAGGGCTGGACGCACATTGAATAAATGGGATCCACCGACTTTCTCCTGACCGCTGCCACGGTTATTCCCACCTCCTGAAATTATTCTGGGGCTGCCGGCGTTATTCGGCGCTGAAGGTAATGCTTACGTTTGCACTGACGATCAGCTTTGCAGACTGGACAACGGTGCCCACGGAGGCTTCCTCATCCGGTTCCGCTTCCCTGAAACTTCCGCCGTACACATTGCCAACGGTATTTGTGTAACTGTATACGCCGCCTTCTGATATCACTTCGATCCCCTTGATTTTCAGCCCGGCAGCGCCGGCCAGCACTTCAGCTTTGGCCATAGCATCAGCTACGGCTTTTTTCATGGCCCCGGTTTCCGCGGCTGCGGTGTCAGAAGCTGAAAAGCTGATGCCGTTGAGTGTATTTGCGCCTGCAGCGAAGCAGACATCGATGATGGTTCCGACGCTTTCCATATCTGTGACCCTGACAGCCAGCGTGGAGTTTGCATTGTAGGCGACGATTTGTTCCTGGTCCTCCCTGTAGTCATAGACAGCATATATATTAATAAAATCGGTGTTAATGTTCTCTTCCTTCACACCGGCGCCGGTAAGGGCCTGCCGGATTGCTGCAATGGCTTCGTTGACTTTCTGCTGGGCTTTCAGGACATCCTTGTCCCGGGCATTCACACCAAGGCTGATCACAGCGGTATCTGCACTGACGCGGGTTTCACCGGCGCCGTTGACCGTGATCTTTGTATCAGCGGACGCTGTTGCAGCAGCCAGGATCAAAACGATGGAAAGAAACAAAGCAACCATTTTTTTCATGGGGATTACCGTCCTTTCTGCGGGAAGGTATTTTTCCGTTTCCCTGCTATTATAACTGACGGACGGGGAATAAAAAAGTTCCCGGCGAAAAACAGCAACATAAATCCGGAACGGTGGAAAAAACAGGAAGGATATGGTAACATAATAGCTTGCAAAGCGGCTTGTCCGTTTCCGTGAAATGCCTCCTGCCGGCAGCAGCTGCGGCCATTTTGCAGAATCCGGGATTCCCTTTGCCAATAAGGCGGTGAAACGGGCCGCGATATGGGGTGTATACGCGTTGGCGCGTCAAAGTGTGTTTGAAATGCCGTTCGGAAAGGTTTATCAATGCCTTGTCCGGAAGGCTGAGCGAAAAGGCCGAAGGCGGGAGGAAGTGGACCAGGTGATCAGATGGCTGACGGGATATGTCAGTATGGAGATCCTGGACGGCCTGACCTACGGGCAGTTTTTATCGCTGGCTCCTGTGTGGAATCCGAGGGCAGAACTGATTACCGGCTCTGTCTGCGGGGTCAGGGTGGAAGGGATTACCGATCCGAAGACAAAGAGAATGCGCCAGCTGGATAAACTGGTTGATGAGCTGGCGGCCGGAAAACCGATGGAGAAGGTGCTGAGATAATGAAACTGAAAGATATGACCATGATCGCGATCATGGCATCCCTGATTTGCGTAGCCGGCCCGTTAAGCATTGCTGTCGGACCAATCCCGCTTTCCCTGGCAAGCTTCGCGGTATACCTGGCAGGGGCTATTCTCGGAAAGAAGCGCGGTACAATCGCGGTAGCGTTATATCTCCTGATCGGGATTATCGGTGTACCGGTGTTTTCGGGCTTCAGCGGAGGATTCCAGAAGATTGCAGGCGTCACAGGCGGCTACCTGATCGGGTACCTGCCCTGCGCATGGCTTTCAGGCCTCGGTGCTGAGTACACAGACGGTGACAAAAGAACAAAGTGGATATTCCCTGCGCTCATGCTCCTTGGCACAGCAATCCTGTATACAATCGGAACTGCCTGGTTTATGGTCCAGACAGGCAAAGCGCTCGGCGGGGCACTTTCCCTGTGCGTGGTTCCTTTCCTGCCGGGGGATGCAATCAAGATGCTTTGTGTATCATTCATCGTATCTCCCGTTCGGAAAGCAGTCAGGGCTTATATCTGAAGACGCGGGTGTTTTCCGGGCCAGTCTGCTTTGACTGAGGAAAATGAAAAAACAGCGGGTTCCGGGAAAACGGCAGGGACGTACGGAAGCGTCCCTTTTTTTGCTTTCTTTTCCGGCTGTTCCGCAGGCAGCCCGAATTATCTGGCGTGTTCTGAAAACCAGCATGAAAAAGCATTTACTGAATGTTTGATTCATGTTAGGATGTGAAAAACGGGAAGCAAAAAACAGGCGATGGGAGACGAAAAGATGGAAAAAGTTCGTTTAGGCATTATCGGCATAGGCGGTATGGGAACAGAGCATGCAAAAGGCCTGCTGGCGGGAAAGGTGCCGGAAATCCGGCTGACCGCGGTGGCAGATATCCGGCCGGCACGGCTGGAATATGCCCGGGAACACTTTCCGGCGGATGTGCGCTGTTTTCCGGATGGCCGGCAAATGATTGATTCCGGATGCTGCGATGCGGTGCTGATCGCTACGCCGCACTATCTGCACCCGGAATTCGTCATATATGCCCTGCAGCACGGGGTGCATGCCCTGAGCGAAAAACCGGCCGGTGTTTACACCCTGCAGGTACGGGAAATGAATGAAGCAGCAAAGAAGAGCGACAGGGTATTTGCGATCATGTTCAACCAGCGCACCAACTGCGTTTACCGGAAACTGCACGAAATGATCCAAAGCGGAGAGCTGGGCGCCATGAAGCGTATGAACTGGATTATTACAGACTGGTACCGGACGCAGGCTTATTACGATGCGGCTGGATGGAAGGCCACCTGGGACGGGGAAGGCGGCGGTGTGCTGCTGAACCAGTGCCCCCATCAGCTGGACCTGCTGCAGTGGCTGTGCGGTATGCCGAAAAAGGTGCGGGCTTTCTGCCACGAAGCCAAGTGGCATGATATTGAGGTGGAGGACGATGTGACCGCATACATGGAGTTCGAAAACGGTGCAACGGGCGTATTTGTCACAACCACCGGCGATGCGCCGGGCACAAACCGGCTTGAATTGACCTTTGAGATGGGCCGGATTATTTGCGAAGGGGATCAGCTGATTTTTGACCGGCTGGCTGAAAACGAGCGAACCTACTGCAAAACCTGCAAAGAGGGATTCAGGAAGCCTGATACGGAGCGCGTCATCATTGAAACCGACGGGATGAACGAACAGCATACCGGTGTCATGAAAGCTTTTGCAGCCCGGATCCTGCGGGGAGAGCCGCTGGTTGCGGAAGGCATTGAGGGTATCCGGGGACTGACGCTGTCCAACGCCATGTACCTGTCTTCCTGGCTGAATGAAACAGTGGCAATTCCTTTCGATGAAGACTTGTTCCTCCGGGAATTGAATAAACGGCGTGCCGTGTCAAAAAAGAAAGAGGATGCGGGCATTGTCTTCGATACTGCGGGAACTTATTAAGGGAATGGAGATACGGCGGTATGAAAAAGCAATGGAAAATTTCGGGGTTCGCGGATGAAATTGCCAGCGACCTGCAGCTGCAGATCGAAGGCCTGCAGAAACTGGGAATGCATTTTGTGGAGATGCGGGGCGTTGACGGAAAAAACCTGATTTATCATACAGACGGGAAAGTCCGTGAAATCAAAAGGAAAATGGACGATGCCGGGATTGCCCTGTCCGCCTGCGGTACCCCGCTGGGAAAGATCGATATCGGGGACCCTTTCGCACCGCATCTGGAGGAACTGAAACGTGCCGCAGACGTGGCCCATGCCATGGGAACGGAGAATATCCGGATGTTCAGCTTCTATGTTCCTGCGGAAAGCCGGAAGGAATACAGGAACACCGTTTTTGACCGGATGGGGCAGATGGTCCGGTGCGCGGAAGAAAATGATGTTGTGCTTCTCCACGAAAACGAGAAGGGTATTTACGGAGAAATGGCAGCGGAATGCCTGGAACTGATGGAAACCTTCCATGGAAACCATTTTAAGGCTGTTTTTGATTTTGCGAATTTTGTCCAGGCTGGACAGGATACCCTGGAAGCTTATGAGCTGCTAAAGCCTTATATTGCCTATATCCATATCAAGGACGCGGTTGCCGGATCCGGAAATGTGGTTCCGGCAGGAATGGGCGACGGGCATGTGGCCGAAATCATGCATGATCTCCTGCGTTCGGGTTTTGACGGTTTCCTGTCGATTGAACCGCATCTGGGCCGTTTCACCGGCTTTGAACTGCTGGAGAAGAACGGCATATCCATCCCTGCGGATACTGAGGCGCTGGAGGGCTTCGAAGCCTTTGCCCTGGCGTACCGTTCCCTGCTGCAGGTGCTGGAAGGAATAATGGGTTAAGCCTGAATTAAGGAAGCCACGGAGGACAGGCACTGCGCTGGTCAGCCAGCTGCTGTAAGGAGGGACGGCCATGACATACGAGAAATCCTGCGGCGCGGTGGTTTACAAAATCGCGGGAGGCGTTCGGGAATTCCTCATTGAACACATGGCGCTGGGGCATGTTTCAATCCCCAAAGGCCATGTGGAAAAGGGAGAGACAGAGGAGCAGACAGCAACCAGGGAAATCAAGGAAGAAACGAACCTGGATGTAAAACTGGATACCCGGTTTCGCCATACGGTTTCCTATCAGCCTTGTCCGGGCATCCGCAAGGATGTCGTGTTTTTCGTCGCGGAGGCGGTCTCCGATTCCCTGATCAACCAGGAGTGTGAGGTTTCATCGCTGGAATGGCTGCCCTTTGAAGAAGCATGCAGGGCAGTAACATACGAAACGGACAGGGAAACGCTGGAAGCGGCAAAAAAGTATCTGGACGGAACAATACGCTGGTGCGCTATCGGCGATTCATTCACCTACCTGAATGATCACCTGGATGAAACGGGGAACAGAGTTACAAAGGGGTACCTTTCCAGGATCCTGGACAAGGTATCCGGGCTCGTACTGAACAATATCGGAATCAATGGGTCCACATTCCGGGACTGGATTGCGCAGCCGATACCGGCAGCGGATCTCTACACGGTTTTACTGGGTACAAATGACTGGCACCAGGGAATTCCCATGGGGTCAGAGAATGACTTCCAATCCAGGAAGGAAGGAACAATCCTCGGCAATTGCGGAATCCTGCTGGATCATATCAGGGAAGCGGCGCCGAAGGCCTGTGTGATTGTCGGGAACCCGGTGGAACGTGCGGATTTCGTTTATCTTCTGGATCCGGAGAATAATGCCCGGGGGAGTTATGCCCCGGAACACGGACTGAACCTTTCCGTATTGGCTGAAAAGATCCTGGCATGCTGTGCAGCAGAGGGTATCCATACGTTGGATTGCCACAACCTGTCCGGGTTTACCCCGGAAAATGCGGTCCGGTACAAACGCGTCCGGCATGGCGGTATCGTTGAAGATCTTCCTTATCCGGATTATATCGGAATCCCGTTTGACCCCAAAGAAGATCCATATCCATATCCGCCGGAAGCTATCCGGATGACCTATGACGGCCTGCATCCCTCCGATGAGGGATGTGAGATACTGGCAAACCTGTTTGCCGGGAAAATCAGGGAACTGATCAGTAAAGGAGGGTGCTGATATGCCGAAGGTATTGCTTTTGAACGGAAGCCCGCATGCAAACGGATGTACGGCAGCCGCACTGCATGCGATGATTGGCGTTTTTGAGGCGGAAGGAATCGAAACC
>CAMMYM010000011.1 GCA_946527725.1 uncultured Clostridia bacterium | reverse complement strand
CTGCAACCGCGGCTTCATGCCCGGAGAACTGATCTACGGCGCGCGGGACGATATGGTGAAAGCCGTTACCGACGCAGGCTACGATTACATCATGATGGACAAGGACCTGACCCGTTACGGCGGCATCGAGACGAGGGACGAGGGCCTGCTCTACGCCAAGTGGCTGAAGGAACACGAAGGTCAGTATGACGGCGTGATCTTCTCCATGCCCATCTTTGCCGATGAAAACGGGGCCATCACTGCCCTGCAGGACGCGGGGGTACCGATCCTGATGCAGGCGTATCCGGATGAAATCGGCAAAATGGACTTCGCCCACCGCCGGGACGCTTACTGCGGCAAGTTCTCCGTCACCGACGTGTTCACCCAGTACGGGGTGCCCTTTACCGTTTTGAAGCCCCACGTGGTGCATCCGCTTTCACCGAGATTCCGGGAAAACCTGCGGGACTTTGCTGCCATCTGCAGGGTGGTAAATGGTATGAAGCGGTTCAACCTGGGCTGTATCGGCGCCCGCACCACCGCCTTTAAAACGGTGCGCTTTGATGAAATCGCGCTGCAAAAACACGGCATCAACGTAGAATCATTTGATCTTTCCGAGGTGTTTGACAAGATCGCTGCCATGCAGGACGGCGACCCTGCTGTGCTGGCGAAAATCGAGCACCTGAAAAACTACACCGACTTTTCCCAGGTGCCGGAAATGAACATGATGAACATTGGGAAGCTGGCCGTTGTTATCGACCGGTATATTGACGAATACCACCTGGACGCCCTGGCCCTGCGCTGCTGGAACGAGATGGAAGCGCACCTGCGCATCTGCCCATGCGTGATCCTCTCCGAACTCAATGACCGGGGCATCGTGGCCAGCTGCGAAATTGACATGTGCTCCGCCCTCACCATGCGGGCCATGAATCTGGCCACCGAAAAGCCCACCGCCGTGCTGGACTGGAACAACAATTACGGCGACGACGAAAACAAGGTGATTCTGTTCCACTGCGGCCCCGTGGCCCAGGGCCTGATGACCTGCAAGGGCACCGTGACCAACCACAAGATGTTCGACAAGACCGATCCCGGCTCCGGCTGGGGCTGCAACGAGGGCCGCATCAGGCCCATGCCCATCACCATTTCCAACTGCCAGACCAAGGACGGCAGGATTGTGATTTATGCCTCCGAAGCCAGGTTCACTGACGATCCCATTGAAGACGGATATTTTGGCTGCGCGGGCGTGGCGGAAATCGACGATCTGCAGAATAAGCTGATCAAACTGGCCCGGGGCGGCTTCAAGCATCACACCTCCATCGGCGAGGGCCATGTGAAGGACGTGCTGAAGGAAGCCTTCACCACTTACCTGCATTATGATTGGGTGGAGATCGACCAATGAAAATCGCGGGATTGGATATTGGCACCACCGGGTGCAAATTAACGGTTTTCGATGAACAGGGCCGGAACCTTGGCAAGGCGTACCGGGATTATCCGGCGCGCCGCCAGGTCAGCGGCCATGAGATCGATATTTCCGCGGTGATGGACAGCGTATACGCCGTGATCCGGGAAATGACCAGGCAATATCCTGACATCGGCGGTATCGGCGTCACCAGCTTTGGGGAAACGTTTGTGATGACTGATGCACAGGGTACGCCCCTGCATACTGCCATGCTTTACACAGATCCAAGGGGCGCGGAGGAATGTGCCTTCCTGGCGGAAAAGCTCGGTGCGGAATCCATTGCCCGGATTTCCGGCCTTGCGCCGCATGAAATGTATTCTGCCTGCAAGATCATGTGGCTGAAAAAACACCAGCCGGAAGTATACCAGCGGGCAAAACACATTTTCCTTATCGGGGATTACGTAACCTGGCACCTGACAGGCACTGCCCAGATCGATTATTCCCTGGCCACCCGTTCCATGGCTTTTGATATAGGGAAGCTCAGCTGGAGCGAGGAGATCCTGGACGCGGCCGGAATCAATATTTCCCTGCTGAGCAAACCTGTGCCAACGGGTACTGCCGCCGGATGTATCACAAAATCAGCGGCGGAAAAGACGGGACTGAACCCTGCCTGCCAAATCATTACTGTCAGCCATGACCAGGTAGCGGCGGCAGCAGGTGCCGGAGCCTTTGACGGGGAAACCGCAGTAGACGGCGCGGGCACGGTGGAATGCCTGACACCCATTTATGACAGCCTGCCGGATATCGCCGTCATGAGCAAAGGATATTTTTCCGTGGTGCCCTATGTGATTCCCGGCAAGTATGTGGCTTACGCTTTTTCCTATACCGGCGGCGCACTGATCCAGTGGTGTGTGGACACTTTTGCCAAAGCGGAAACAGAAGAGGCCAGGCGGCAGGGAGTATCCGTCAATACGCTGCTGGAACAGCGGTATGACCGGCAGGAACCCACCGGCCTGCTGGTGCTTCCGCACTTTGCAGGAGCAGCTACGCCCTACATGGATACTGGTTCCAAGGGGGCCATCCTGGGACTGACCGCCGGAACGGCGCTGCCCGAAATCTACAGGGCCTGCATGGAGGGCGTCGCCTATGAAATGCGTCTGAATTACGACGCGCTTGCCGATTCCGGTATTCACTTTACGAAGCTCCATGCCACCGGCGGAGGTGCAAAATCCGAAGCGTGGATGCAGATGAAGGCGGATATCCTGAACCTGCCCATCACGTCCCTAAAAACTTCCGACGCGGGAACAGTGGGTTCCGCAATGCTCACAGGCGTTGCCACGGGTGTGTTCAGAGATCTGAAGGAAGCAGCCGCCATCATGGTGCAGCAGCGGGAAACCTATGATCCCGATCCCGGGCGCCATGAGCAATATATGCAGGTTTATGAACGCTACAGGAAAGTCTATCAGGCGGTTCGTCCGCTTATGTAAAGGAGAAGGAAAATGCTTGTAAATCTGGTTGAAATACTGAAGCTGGCGGAAGATAAAAAGTGCGCTGCCGGCGCGTTCAACACCCCCAACCTGGAGTGCATCAACGCGGTTCTGAATGCTGCGGAACGGCTGAACGTACCGGTTATCATTTCCCACGCCGAACTCCATGAGCCCGTAGCGCCTTTATCTGTTATCGGCCCGGTAATGGTAGAAGCGGCAAAAAAGGCAAAGGTGCCCGTCTGCGTGCATCTGGACCATTGCGAAACGCTTTCCTACATGCAGCAGGCCCTGGATATCGGCTTTACCGGCGTAATGTATGACGGCAGCCTGCTTCCATATGAGGAAAACCTGGCGAACACAAAAAAGGCTGTCGCACTGGCAAAGAATTACAACTGCGGCGTAGAGGCTGAGCTTGGCGCACTGGCCTCCCGGGAGGGCGGCGCATCCGCCGGCAGCGGCCCGGTGTATACCGATCCTGATCAAGCTGCCGTTTTCAGCAAAGAAACAGGCATCGATGCCCTGGCCCCTTCTTTCGGCACAGCCCACGGCATCTACAAATCCAAACCCCTGCTGGATCTGGAACGGGTGAAGACCATTGCTGAAAAGACCGGCCTGCCCCTGGTCATGCACGGCGGCAGCGGCGTTTCGCCCGAGGATTACCGTACCGGCATCCGGAATGGGCTGCGCAAGATCAACTATTACAGCTACATGTCCAAAGCCGGCGTGACCGCCGTAAAAGAACTGCTGGGGAAGGAAGACGTAACCTTCTTCCACGACCTGGCACTGGCCGCACAGAACGCCATGGAAGCTGATGCGGAAAAAGCCATGCGTGTTTTTGCAGAGCCCTGAAACTAAGCAGACCATCAGCCACCTGCCATGGCTTCCAGAGTTTTTTTCATTTCAGCCAGCCAGAGCTGGCGTGATTCTTCCTGTACTTTGCTCATGCCAGATTCACCCCGCTTTCTACAGGCAGGATCCGGAGAATACGGCCCTCCCCGTCGGTGATTATCCGGATTCCGCAGTCCCATGTACCGACGGCTTTCCCGTCGATCCGGATCTGCGCCCTCCGTCCGCTGCTCCTGATTCCGTAGCGGTGATCATAAAAGACGGCTTCATATTCATAAGGTTTCCCGCTGCCGAGGCTGAACCAGACATTGCCCAGATGCGGATGAATCCCGTAACGGTGGGCGATGTATTCAAGGCATGCAAGCATTGTGGGGCCGTATGCGTCCTGGACGGGTTCTTCGCTGCCTTCCTTCACCGGCTGGTGTGTAACGGCATGCACAAGGGAGGGCTTCCCGGTGAAGGGGTCAAACTGCTGGGTAAAACGCAGGCCTCCCCTGTAAACCGCCTGAATCAGTTTTTCGCCCAGCACCGTGACAATCCGGTCATACCCATAGCGCTCCAGGGCGAGAATGGCCCGCTGGTAGGTTAATCCTTCCGGCTGCCCGCTCCAGTTGTTTTCCGGGGCATTCCTGAAAGCAGGATCGTTTGCTGCAACGCTGGGGAGAGGGAAGGGTGTCCAGAATTCATCCGGATTCAAGAGGTGCTCCCTGACAAAACGGTCCGCCATGTCCTGTGAGACGGCGCCCCAGTACATACACCGGAGCGTGTTGTGGCAGAGAATATCGATTGTGTTTCCTTTACAGCCGCGGTCGAACAGCGCTCCGCGCCGCTCGTTCCAAAGGCCTTTCTTCAGCGCTGCGGCTGCAGCCTGCGCTTTCGCTTCCCATGTTTCCGCTTCCGGATCCTGCCGGATCCTGCAGATTTCCGCAAGCGCCAGCCGGCTTGCGATGCTCCAGCCTGTCACGTCCATGCTGGCCATGGGGACCAGCTCGTATCCTTCCGGCGGCCTGTCCTCTTCCCACCAGCAGGGTGCGTCGCCGTAGCGCACTGCCAGGTCTTCTCCCGTGTCATATACACAGAAGGAAGAGAGCAGTCCGTCCCCGGTGATATGGCGCGTCCGCCAAAGGCAGCTGTCAAAACGGATCAGTGTTTCCTTCAGCTGGGCGAGGTAATCACGGTTTTTTCCGAGCAAATAATAGAGGTTCAAAGCCGGAAAGGGGAAACAAAACCCCTGGTATTTGTTGAACTGGGGTTCGATTCTCCCGCCTGAATACTGAATGGACCCGGGAAGGCGCCCGTCCTCCCGCTGGTATCGCATGAACAGAAGGCAGTTGTTCAGCGCTGCCTCCATATTCCTGAGCGCGTACATCCCGCCGCCCATGGGCTGTGTTTCCAGCCAGATTTTTTCATATCCGCCGCCTTCCACCAGGACAGTGTCATTGCCGAACCGCTTCAGATTCAGGAGGCATTTTTCTTCCGCAGCGTCATAAACACGCTGGATGATTTCATCTTCGGTGTGAAAGACGACTTCTGTCTCGGGAAACATTTGCCAACCTCCGTGTTCCGTTTTTCAGTTTTCATCCTGAAAATCTTAACATCAAGGGGCTTTTTTTCAAAGGCGCAAAATTTTTGCCTATTTTGCCGAGAGACGAAACACAAGGAAAATCAACGGTGCACTAAATTTTCGCTTCTTTCTTTTTCGGACGGATTGCCGATAATGAAAACTGAAAAGCAACCGGCTGAAAGTGAAACTGAAAAGCAAAAAAAGGAGGTCACAGGATGAGTATCCGTGTATCTGCTGCCCCGCACCCGACCGGCCTGAAGCACCGGGCGGCACTGGCGGTGCGGAGGGACTGGCAGTTGTGGATTCTGCTGCTTCCTGCCCTGGCATTCTTTATTGTTTTCTGCTATTTCCCGATGTACGGGGTCCAGATTGCCTTCAGGGATTACAAGGCAGCCTTCGGCATTACCGGAAGCAAGTGGGTAGGACTGAAGTACTTCGAAAAATTCTTCTCCAGTTATTACTGCGGAAGAATGTTCATGAATACCTTCCTGCTGAATGCGTTCGGGCTTCTTTTCGGGTTCCCGATCCCAATCCTGCTGGCCATCATGCTCAACCAGCTGAACCGGAAGCATTTCAAGGGATTTGCCCAGACGGCGATATATGTCCCGCACTTTATCTCCACGGTTATGCTGGCCGGAATGATCTACCTCTTTTTTTCGCCGGCCAACGGCATTATCAATCACCTGATTACGGCAGCCGGCGGAAAAAGCATCTACTTTATACCATCGGAGAAGTGACCGAGCTGCTCCGTGCCATGAAAGCCGACGGCATCAAATGGCCCTTCTCCGCTTCCTACACCCAGTTCGGACCGGAGACCATCTGGAACCAGTTCGCATCCTTCGGTGTCCCTGAGAACACCTACTATTACTTCATTGATGCAGACAACAAGGTCCAGTTCACCTGCGCACAGGACGGATGGCGTGCCTGCGTCGAATGGCTGCACCAGCGGTATGAGGACAGCAAGTGGTATGCCGAAGCCGGCGTCCTGGAGCCGAAGAGCTTCCAGTACCTGCGCGACCTGAGCAAGATGAGCAATGATGACGCCACGGAAGCTGCCGACATCTATACTGAACTGCAGAAGCTTGTCGAGGAATCCTTTGCGAATTTCGTCCGCAACGGTGTGACAGACGAGAGCTGGAACAATTTCCTCGAACAGGCAAAAGCAATTGGCAGTGAACGCTATATTGAACTGTACCAGACTGCCTATGATCATTACCTGGCCAAGTAACAACCTTGAATGCTGCGGCCTGAAATGCTAGAATAAAAGCATTCAAGGCCGCCGGGCATCGCCGAAGGAGCTCTCCCCGACGGCGATGCCCTTTTGCCGTATTATGAAGGAGCCTGTATGAAGCGTATCGTTCGGCTGGCCTGCGCGCTGCAATATGAAATTGACAATATTGCCGTGGATTTCAACAGCCTGTGGTATTACCGGCAGATTGAGCAGCAGACCGGTGTGCATGTGGATTTTACCGAAATCAAGGATTCGGAATGGAGCAGTTCCGTCAGCCTTGCTTTTGCGAAGGGGAAAATGCCGGATATCATCCTGCGCGGCTCACTGGACGTGGAGGAATACGGCGTATCCCAGCATCTCCTGGTTCCCCTGGACGAATACATGGCGAAAGGATACCTGCCGAATTACACAGAGCGGATGGACCGGGCCGGCCTCCGGGAACAGCTGACAGCGTCGGACGGGCATATTTACCAGCTTGGATTCCTGATTTCGCAGGATGTGAATACAAACGGGCATTTCTTTATCAATAAAACGTGGCTGGACCGCCTTGGACTGGAAGTCCCGGAAACCGTGGACGAACTGACGGAGGTGCTTCGCCGTTTCCGGAATGAAGACCTGAACGGAAACGGCGCCCGGGATGAGATTCCGCTGGAGTTTACCTTTGACGACAATACGACCGGGATTTACAACCTTTTCTCGTTTTTCGGCCTTCCGCTGAATGAAGATTATGCATATGTCGACCAGACGGGGAAAGTGCATTTTGCCCCGGAAGAGGAATCTTTCTTCGAAACGCTCGCCTGGCTTCACCAATTATATCAGGAAGGATTGCTTGATATTGATTTTATCAGCCAGTGCAGCACGATCTGGGCAGAAAAAGTCAATGAAGGCAGTGTTGGGATGTTCAGTTACTGGCGCCTGCAGAACACTGCGCTGAATCCGGACGTCGCTGCAAATTACGGAATCTGCTGCCTGTTCATGCCGAAGGCAGGCAGGCTTGCCTGCCCAGGAACATGGGTATTATAGAGTTCCATCAGGAGGAGAACGATGAACCGGATCTATTGCTGCTTTCCCGGCGGAAAGCATAAAGCGCTGACCATGAGCTATGATGACGGCCGGACGCAGGACCGCCGCCTTGTGGAGATTTTCAACAGGAATGGAATCAAAGGCACATTCCATCTGAACAGCGGCCTGTTTGAACGGGGGGATCGGGTGCTGCCGGAAGAGATTCCATCGCTCTATGCAGGCCATGAAGTGGCCTGCCATACCGTGACCCATCCCACGATTGCCCGATGCCCGTTGCCGGAGGTGGCACAGGAAGTACTGGAGGATCGGAAGTTCCTGGAGGAACGCACCGGGTATCCGGTGCGGGGGCTCAGCTATCCAAACGGCTCCGTGACAAAGGACATCGAAAACCTGCTGCCTTCGCTGGGCATCCGTTATTCCAGGGTAGTGGGCTCATCCGACAATTTTGCCCTGCCGGAAAACCCGTACCGCTGGCAGGCAACCTGCCACCACAACCACAGGCTGATGGAGCTGGGAGAGCAGTTCCTTGGCCTGTTTAAAAAGCAATACCTGTATCTGATGTACGTATGGGGCCACAGCTACGAATTCGACGATAAAAACAACTGGGACCTGATGGAAGCCTTCTGCAGCATGATGGGCGGAA
This sequence comes from uncultured Clostridia bacterium, assembly GCA_946527725.1. Classification (GTDB taxonomy): domain Bacteria; phylum Bacillota; class Clostridia; order Christensenellales; family Aristaeellaceae; genus Aristaeella. Next base: position 22,864 of record CAMMYM010000011.1, on the reverse strand, counting down.
AGGACAACATCTGGTACTGTACCAATATTGAGTTCATGAACTGCATGGACAGTTTTGCACGCCTGCAGTTCGCGGCGGACAACAGTTTTGTGTATAATCCGAATGCCGCTGACTGCTGGATCGCGGTCAACGACGGAACGGTCGTGTGTATTCCCGCGGGAAAAACTGTTAAACTATAACGAAAGGGACCAGGACAATGGAAATTTACAAGGATCCGGTAACGGGCTATGAAATCCGGCGGTATGCCAACGGCACGGAAATGGCGCTGATGAAACTGGATCCTGCGGGCTTCGTGGACGGGAGCAAAGGCGAGGTCCATACCGGGAACATCATCATCGGCGACAAGGACGGACGGCATTTCGACGTGGCGGCACAGAGCACGCAGATCCTGCACCCCTGTATCAGCCGGGACCATAAATGGCTGTGCGCGGACCGGATCAGTTACCTGGGTACGACGATCCAGGAAGGCGTCGTGCTCTTTGAAAGGGCAACCGGAAAGCAGAAATTCATCGCTTCCACCGGCAGCTGCAAGACCGGTGCTGACCACCAGCATCCTTCCTTCAACCGGAAGGGAGACCAGATCCTGTTCTCCAATCCGGATGAAAACGGAAATGCCCAGGTGTGCGTGATCGACCTGCATCAGGTCTGGAAGGACTGGTAAAAGAGAATGCCTGCAATCTATATCATCGGTGATTCCACTGTCGAGAATAACAAACCCCCGTTCCGGGGCTGGGGCTGGGCTCTTCCCGGATATGTGAAGGATGGGGTGGAGGTCCGTAACCATGCACTGTCCGGACGCAGTACCCGCAGCTTCCGGGAGGAGGGCCTCTGGGAGCCGGTGGAGCAGGGGCTTTCCAAAGGGGACCTGCTGCTGATCCAGTTCGGTCACAATGACGAAAAAGATGACGAACGCCATACCGATCCGGAGACCACCTACCGGGAAAACCTGTGGAATTACTGCAGGGTTGCTATGGATAAAGGCGCTTACCCTGTGCTGCTGACGCCGGTTTCCCGCCGGTTCTTTGTCGGCGGCGGTTCCATGCTGTACACTCACGGGGAATACCCCCGGGCTGTACGGGAGGTGGCCGCGGAAAAAGGAATTCCCCTGATTGACCTGAAGAAGGACAGCCGGGAGCTGTACCTGTCCCTCGGGGAAGAAAAAACCGCAGAGCTGTTTGTGCGCCTGGCACCCGGTGAAAATCCGGACTTTCCGGACGGGCATGACGACAAGACGCATTTCAACGCGTACGGCGCAGACATGATCTGCAGGCTGGTTGTGGCAGGCATGCGGAAGATTCCCTGCTGCAGGGCATTCCTGAAGGATGAAGATGTATAACACCTGGCTTATCAGCAGGACTGACGTTGCTGCGGGAATCATCGGAAAACCGGTGATCCTCGCTTTTGAAGCATACGCCGGGCCTGCTGTATTCAAGTGAAGGGGAATATGGCCTCACGTGCTGACATCGCTGCCCTGAGGATTACTGTATGAAGGAGGAATCAAGATGAATATCGGTATCAGGCTGCACGACACGAAACCCGGTTCCCTGAGGGAACGGCTGGCTTATGCACGGGAACAGGGCTTTTCCTGTGCCCATGTCGCTCTGAGCAAGGTGCTGGATGATTTTTCCATGGAAGAGGCGCCGGTGAAGCTGACAGGGGAATATGCCGCCCGGGTACGGCGGGATTTCGAAGATTCCGGCCTCGAATGCGCGGTGCTCGGCTGTTACCTGAACCTGGCAGACCCGGATCCGGAACGCCGTGCCCGGACACAGGAAATCTATAAGGCACATCTGCGCTTTGCCCCGAAGATCGGCGCCCGTGTGGTCGGGACAGAAACCTTTGCCAACAAGGAATCGCATTTCGCGGATCCTGCACCGCAGAGCGAAGAAGCCTTCCGCCTGTTCATGGACAGCCTGCGCCCCGTGGTGCGCTGCGCGGAGGAAACCGGTGCTGTGCTGGCGGTGGAACCGGTCTGGTACCATATTATTTCCACACCGGAGCGGGCACAGCGGATGCTGGAGGAACTGCCTTCGGACCATCTGCAGATCATCCTCGACGCGGTGAACCTGATCAGCCCGGAGCGTGCACCGCACGCGGAGGAAATCATCCGGGACGCGATCAGCCGCCTGGGCGACCGGGTCCGGATCCTGCATATGAAGGATTTCGTGCTGACGGCAGACGGCAAAATGGATGCCTGCGCCTGCGGGCTCGGGAGCATGCGGTATGAACAGCTGCTGGCCTTCGGCATCGCAGGGAACCTGCCTATGACGCTTGAAAACACCGTTCCGGAGAATGCGGAGGCAGCGCGGCTGTACCTGGAGCAGGCTGCCGGAAGGCTGTAAGCGGAGGAAACCGGCATGCAGATTTTTATTTGCGGTGATTCCACAGCCGCCTCCTATCGTCCGGAGGAAACGCGGATGGTTGGCTGGGGGCAGCTGCTGGGGGATTACCTGCCCGGAATCACTGTTGTTAACCTGGCAATGGCCGGCGCGGCGCGGTTTGCCGCTTTTGCCGCCAGGCAGCTGGAAGCGATGGGCCTGCTGCTGCCAAACGGACCGGGAAAGGCATAAAACGAAAAAAGAAAGGAAATACAGAAAGATGGAAAGCAAAGCGAAAAGGAACAGGCATCTCACAGTGGCTTATATCGGCGGGGGATCCCGCGGATGGGCATGGGGATTTATGAAGGACCTGGCGGCGGATCCGGACCTGTGCGGCAAAATCCGGCTGTATGATATCGACCGTGACGCCGCTGAGCGCAACCGGGTGATCGGGGAAAAGATCAGTGTCCATCCGGACGCAGTTTCCCGCTGGGAATACGAGGTCAGCGGGAGCCTGAAGGAAGCGCTGCAAGGGGCGGACTTTGTTGTGATTTCCATCCTGCCCGCTACTTTTGACGAGATGGAAAGCGACGTGCACCTGCCGGAGCGGGTCGGCGTTTGGCAGCCGGTCGGGGATACGGTCGGCGCGGGCGGCTTCATGCGGGCAATGCGCACGATTCCCATGTATGTAACCATTGCCGAAGCCATCCGGGATTACGCGCCGGAGGCGTGGGTGATCAACTACACGAACCCCATGAGTCTGTGTGTCCGGACGCTGTATGAAGTATTCCCGCAGGTGAAGGCCTTTGGCTGCTGCCATGAAGTTTTCGGCACCCAGAAACTGCTGTGCTCCATGCTGAAAACCGAATGCGGCATCGACGGTGTGAAGCGCCAGGACCTGCATACCACGGTGACCGGTATCAACCACTTCACCTGGATTACGAAAGCATCCTGGGAGGGCATGGACCTGATGCCCCTGTACGCAGCCTTCGCGGACAAGTACGCGGAGGAAGGTTATTCAGAAAACCGGGACGATAACTGGATGAACAGCTTTTTTAACTGTGCCCATCGGGTGAAATTTGACCTTTTCCGCCGCTACGGCGCGATTGCCGCCGCCGGCGACCGCCACCTGGCAGAGTTTACGGCACCGTGGTATACCCGGGATCCGGAAACGGTAAAAGCCTGGAAATTCGGCCTGACACCCGTCTCCTGGCGCAAGGAAGACCTGCGGCGCCGGCTGCAGCGTTCCGACGACCTGATCAGCGGGAAGGAGGCTGTGGACCTGAGCGGATCCGGGGAGGAAGGGCACCTGCTGATGAAGGCATTGCTGGGACTGGGAGATATGGTTTCCAATGTGAACGTACCGAACCGGGGACAGATTCCGAACCTGCCGGCAGGCGCTGTGGTGGAGACTAACGCAGTGTTCGGCCTTGACCGGATTGACCCGGTCTGCGCGGGACCCGTTCCCTCCAATATCCTGCCACTGGTGGCCAGGCATGTATATAACCAGGAAAACACCCTGCGGGCAGCCTTGAGCTGCGACCGGAAACTGGGGTTCACGACGTTTATGAACGATCCCCAGCTGGCTTATGTGACGCCTGCGGACGGGCAGAAACTGTTTGACGATATGCTGGAAAACCAGCGGGCGTACCTGCCGGAAGCGTGGTTCAGATGAAACGGCAGGACAGCCGGAAAACCCGGGAACCCAGGCATGCAGCTTATATTTCCATCCGGAGGGAGGATTGTCCATGAACAAAAGGGAACGCGTTGCCGCAGCATTCAAAGGCCAGGAAACGGATCACGTTGCCGTTTGCATGTGGAAACATGTGCCGCCGGAGTTCTGGGGAGATGACGATAAATTTGCCGAGGAACAGGCCAGGTTCCTGCACAGCACCGACGTGGATTTCATGAAGCTGAGCGGCGATAAATTTTTCGGATGGCCGGCACCGGTGCTGAAGGACATCGAAAACCCTGCAAACCTGCTCTGGATCAAGCCCCTGGGGCCTGACCATCCGTTCATTCGGGGACAGATCGAGCGGACGAAAAAGGTCGTGAAGGCACTGGACGACGAATGCCCGGCCATTTACCTGATCTTCGCGCCGCTTTCCTATATCCGCCTGCAGATCGGCTACCCCAAAATGATGAGGTTTATCCGTGAAAATCCGGAAGCGATGAAATATGCCTGCCAGGTTGTTGCGGAAGATGTGAAACTGGTGGTGCAGGGAGTGATCCAGGAAGCCGGTGCGGACGGGATCTTTTTCAGCGCACAGAGCGGGGAAGTGAACCGCTTCACCGCAGAAGAATACAGGGATTGGGTGATGCCCAGCGACAAAACGGTACTGGATTACGCCAATACGCTGAGCGATATGAACGCGATCCATTTCTGCGCATGGGAAGAAGTACCCAACCGCCTCTCTGTCTGGCAGGACTATAAAGCACCAGTGGTCAGCTGGTCGCGCTATTTTGACATCATGGATATCCGTGAAGCGAAAAAACACTTTGGCTGCACTGTCCCTGCGCCGGATACTTTTTCCACCCATTGCATCGGGAGGGCTCCGGCAGGCTGAAACAATTGCTCCGGGAAATGCTGTTATGCGGTGCAGTTCAAAGATGTAAGCGCTGTCATTATAACGGATTCAGCCATCCCTTGCAAGAAAACGGACCTTCCGCAATAAGAATTGACAGGCGGTTGGCCGCATGTTACAATCCGGTCTGCCGGCACAAGCCGGCCTACGCCCGCACAAGCTGGGTTTTCATCTTTTATTTTTCAGTTTCCGGTGTCACCAAGGCGCCGATGATCTCCCCAAGGGGATTGTCGCGCCTTTTGATGTTTATGGAAACCGGGGTTTCTGTTGCCGCATTTGCAGAAGCCTGCGGCAATACTGTTGAATCGGCAAAATTTCAGCGGCCGGGGAGGGTTATTATGAGGATTCTGGTGATTGACGGACAGGGAGGCCGGCTTGGGCGCAAGCTGCTTGAGAGCGCACGGAAAACCTGCCCGGAAGCGGAAATTACGGCAGTAGGTACGAACAGTACCGCGACAGGGAACATGATGAACAGCAATTGCGCGGACCATCTGGCGACAGGGGAGAACGCGGTGATTGTTGCCTGCCGGTCGGCACAGGTCATTATCGGGCCGTTCGGCATCGCTACCGCGGATGCCCTGATGGGTGAGATTTCCCCGGCCATGGCCAATGCAGTAGCGTCGAGCGCTGCCTATCGTATCCTGATCCCGATGAACCTGTGCAATACGTATGTTGCCGGCGTAGCTGCCGGGTCGGCAGCGATCCTGGAGGATGCGATGCAGCATCTCCGGCAGATAACGGACGGGAGGACAGACCGATGAGTTCACTGCAGGTGAGGAAAATGACCTATGCGGCGCTTTACCTGGCTATTGCCATGGTGCTTCCTTTTATCACAGGCCAGATCCCGGAGATCGGATCCATGCTGTGTCCCATGCACATTCCGGCGCTGCTCTGCGGCTTTATGTGCGGCTGGCCGTGGGGGATCGCCGTGGGGTTTGCCGCGCCCATCCTGCGCTCGGTGGTTTTCGGTATGCCCGCCATGTTCCCAGGCGCTGTGGCGATGGCTTTTGAACTGGCTGTTTACGGCGGTACAGCGGGCCTTTTGTACCGTTTGCTTCGGGGAAAAAAAGGAGCTGTTTATGCTGTGCTGGTCATCTCCATGATCGCCGGGAGGATTGTATGGGGGATTGTGCGTGTGATCCTGGCCGGGCTGTCCGGGAACAGTTTTACATGGGCCATGTTTATCGCCGGAGCTGTGACAAACGCAATTCCGGGGATTATCATGCATCTTGCCATGGTTCCCGTGCTGGTCATGCTGATGGACCGCGCGGGCCTGAACCTGAACAAACCGACGGCTTCCGCGGGGAACTGAAATATGAACACGAAAAAAGAGAATTTCAAGAGGGAGGTCCTCCATTTCCTCAGCCGGCAGCAGCAGCGGTATCCGGCGATGGAACAGCAGGATACCGTCAAGTTTATTTTCCAGGCGATGCTGGGCGTGGGGCATCTGCTGTCTGCCCGCCCTACAGTCGAGGATGCTGTTGCGCGCGAGATGAACCGGCTTGCAGCGGACGGATCGGAACCGCTGTATGAGATGATCAGCCCGTCCTGGTGCCGCCTTCATCTGCGCCCGGCGAAAGCAAGGGGAATCACGCCATCTGCTATCGCAGGAATGATGCTTTCCGCCGGCGATACGGCGCAGTTCACCAGGGAGGAAACCGCAGGCTTCTGCGAGGAGTGCACTGCATTTGTGGACCAACCTGTCCCGGATCCGGATCTGCTGAACCGGATCCGGGACACAGACTGGATTCCGTCCCATTCGGATACGTACAGGGAGAAATACCGCCCGGCGTACCGCGTGATTGCGGCTGAATGGATACCGTATCTCGGGGTGGTGCAGGGCATATCTGCCAGGGAGGCCGCAGCGGAACGGCTGATGGTAACGATCGACGGGCCGTGCGCGTCCGGAAAAACAACCCTGGCAGGGAAGCTGGCCCGGGTTTTCAGCGCCGCAGTCGTACATACGGACGATTATGTGATTCCGCATGCGCAGAAAACGCCGGAAAGGCTCGCTGTTCCCGGGGGAAACTGCGATGCGGACCGGCTGGCGCGGGAAGTTACCGTCCCCTGGAAACGGGGCGAACCGGTGACCACGAGGCGATACGATTTCAGGAATGACCGGCTGCTGCCGGAGGAAAAGCTGCCTGAATGCCGTATCCTGATCCTGGAGGGAAGTTACTGCAACCTTCCGGTGATCCGGGAATGCGCGGATATCCGGGTCTTTCTGGATACGCCCCGGGAGATCCGGTGGGAGCGGCTGCGCAAGCGGGAATCACCGCAGTCCCTGCAGATGTTCCGTGACCGCTGGATTCCGCTGGAGGACCATTATTTCCAGGCATACAACCTTCCCGACCGGGGGACCGTAATTGCTGCGCCGTACGGGGAGCAGGCCTGAAGTATACGGAAGCATCCGGAAATTGCGGGGCTTTCCGCGGAATTCCGGCTTGTCTTTTTTCGGATATTGATATAGTATACGTTCAGCGCCGCGAAGACCCGGCGCTGACTGAGAACAACCTGAAGGGAGAAATCACTGTTATGAGCAATTATGAACACAAAACCGGCCATCCGATTGCCGGGATTATCCTGGCCATCCTTGGTATGGCGGCTGCCATATTCCTGCCCCTCCTGGCCGGCCTGATCGGCGGCGGTGTTGCTGCCGTATTTGGCCTGCTCGCCATTCTGCTCGGTGCGCTTGCCATCAAGGGCGGCCGCAAGGGCGGCGGCATCACGTCCATCATCGCCGGCGTCCTGGCTGTTATCCTCGCGGTAACCATGACCATGGGCAGCATTGAAGTGCTGAACAAGGCAAAACAGCAGGCGAAGGACAATCCGAACACGCCCCTGCTGGCAAAATACCTTGACAATCCGAACCTGGGCCTGATCGGCATTTTCAACGCAATACCCAAGGATGAAACAGCCGCAGGCGCAGACTTTGAAGCACTCAGGAAAGAAATCGATATCCTGAACGGAACGACCGAAGCCCCGAAGGCGACAGAGGCTCCCGCCCAGGAAACCGTTGAGGAAACAAAGACGGAAGCCGCTGAAGAACCGGCCGGCTGACCGGGAAAATCAGAAGGACACCTCAGCACGAAAAAAACACAGCGCGGCAGGCCGGAAGGACAGAAAAACGGCCTGCCGCCTGTTTATTTGCAGGGCGCTGCAAAAGGCTGCAGCGAGCCCGGGAAAACAGCTGCGCGCTTCAACCGGCACAGGAAGGAACAGGCGCAGCGCTGCCGGGGACGCGGCAGCTCCGGGAAGCGGCGGAACGGAGGAACAAAGCGGATGCTGTTTTTTGATATCGACGGAACCCTTTTTGACGATCATCGCTGCCTTCCGGCTTCCGTGCTGCCGGCGATGGAAGCGGCCCGCAGGAACGGGCACAGGCTTGTGATCAATACCGGCCGTACGCTGTGCAACATGGACCACCGGCTGGACAGTTTTCCGCTGGACGGGTGGATCATGGGCTGCGGAACAAGGATTATCTGGCATGGGGAAACGCTGCAGAGCATGGAACGTACGCCCCGGGATTCGCTCCGCCTCCGGGATGTGTTCCTGGAACTGGAAATACCGGTCGTCTGGGAATGTGATACAGCCATGTATTTCGATCCCCTCTCCAAACCGCATCCCGCGATAGAAGGATTCCAGGAGTGGGCGGAGAAACGGCGGATGTTCCGGAAGATTACAGAAACAGACCCGGAATTCCGCGCGGTAAAGATGTTTTGCTTTACGGACAGCCAAACAATTGCGGAACTGGAGCATCGGACCGCCGGAACAGGCATGCCGTATACGGCGATCAACCGCGGGGACGGAGCATGGGAACTCGTGCCGTCAGGCTTTTCCAAAGGGAAGGGTATGGATATCCTCCGGCAGAAGCTGGGCATAAGCCGGGAGGACTGCTATGCCTTCGGGGACAGCAGCAATGACCTGACGATGTTCGAATACGCCGGGCACAGTATCGCGATGGGCAACGCACCGGATGAAATCAAGGCAGTATGCTCCTACGTGACAGCCCGGCCGGAAGAGGACGGGATTGCGAAAGCAATGAAGCATTTCGGGCTGATCTGAGGAAAAAACGATACCGGAAGCGCAGGCAGCGGCTGTGGACGCATCATGCGGAGCATGATATAATCCTTGCATCGATACGGTGATCACGGACAGGGAAAAGGCACTGCCATTTGAAGTGCGGGTGCCCGGTTTCAGCAAAAGGGCATTGCGCAGCCGGCGTCCGGCGCAATCAGGCCGGGCAGGACCGGCGGACCGATCATGTCATGGGGGCGAAAAAACATGCAGGCGGACCAGTATGCGAGAACCCGGCTTCTTTTCGGCGCAGAAGCCATGGAGAAACTGCGCGGCAGCCGGGTTGCCGTGTTCGGCATCGGCGGCGTCGGCGGATATGCGGCGGAAGCACTGGTACGATCCGGGATCGGTGCGCTTGACCTGGTCGACAACGACCGCGTGAGCCTGACAAACCTGAACAGGCAGATTTATGCCACCCGCAGGACAATCGGGCGATACAAGGTCGATGTTGCGGAAGAACGGATACACGAGATTGACCCGGAATGCAAAGTCACCACATATAAAACGTTTTTCCTGCCGGAAACCAGGGATCTGTTTGATTTTACACAATTCGACTATATTGTCGACGCGATTGACACCATGGCCGGGAAGCTGGCCCTGGCAGAAGCCGCGTGCGCCGCAGATGTGCCGTCGATCAGCGCCATGGGCGCCGGGAACAAGACGGATCCGACAGCATTCAGGGTGGCGGACATATATGAGACGTCTGTCTGTCCGCTGGCGAGGGTCATGCGTTCCGAATGCAGGAAGCGGGGAATCAGGCAGCTGAAGGTCGTTTATTCCACAGAGCCTCCGCTCCGCCCGCAAGGCGGCGCCTGCACTCAAAGCGGCGGGACGGATGCCCGGAGAAGGGATATTCCCGGTTCCACTTCATTCGTTCCTCCCGTTGCCGGACTGATCATTGCCCGTGAAGTAATCATGGACCTGGTGAAACAGGGGAACGGCGAAAGCAAGGGCGGCGTGTGAAGATAAGAAAAAACGCAGCCGTGCATCTGCCGGTTTATCCCGGCAATGAAGCTTTTAAGCCGGGAAGCGCGCCGGGCCTTTATTCTGCGGCAGGCGCGGCCGCATCAACCGTGCACGGATTCCCTTCCGTGGCGTTGAGGAAGTCAAGGAAGAGCGTTTCATCCGCCGCGGCCAGGAAGGGGACCAGCAGGCGTCCGAGATCCTCCCAGTATCCTGCGGGGATCATTGCTTCAACATCTTCATATCCATGGAGGATCATCTTCATTTCAGGAACCTGTTCCGGATCCCCGCCTGCACTGAGGTGCCGGAGGCTCCATGAAAAACATTGAATTTTTCACCGGCCTCTGGTATGATGAAAGAAAGTATTCTGTATTCAATAGCGACGAAAAGCCAGATAAGGAGTGACCCCCCGATGAAGAAGAGCATTTCCGTGATTCTGTCCCTTGTGCTGCTGTTGATGGCCGTATGCCTTGCCCCGTTGACGGAGGCGTCCGCGGAAACCGCGATGGTGGAAGTGACGAAGAATGCCTCTATCCGTTCAAAACCGGGTTTTGACGGGGACAAGATCATACTGGCAAAGGCAGGAAGCCAATACCTGTACCTGGGAACCGAAGGAAGCTGGTATGCGATCCAGATGGACAACGGCAAGACGGGCTACCTGCCGCAGGATTCATGCAGGCTTACAGCCGCCCCGGGCATTCCGACAAGAAACGCAAAAGACACGTTCTCCAGCATGATCAATACCCTGAAAAAACAGGGCAAGTTTGAACAGGAGCTTCCGGACGTCTTCTACGGAAAAACCGCCATCGGCGTATATTACGACCTGGACGGGAAACCGGAGGAGCTGTCCACCGAGATACTCGCTGAAGAGCAAAGCTATTGGTCGATCCCGGTTGAACTGCTGGCGGAAAATATCGGGGAAGCGGACTGGGCCCTGCTGGTTTACCCGGAAATCACAGGCGAGGAGGACGATCCCATCCGCGTGAACGTGTTTGCCGCGGACCTCAGGAATTCTGTTTTCTACGCTCCCTATACCCTGGAAGACCGGGAAACGCGCCTGGAAAACGACGAGCGCAGCTATGAACTGGATCCGACGCTGCGCGGCATGAAGGAATTTGTTTTCTATTCGAAGTGGGAAGCTGCATTCCGCCTGGCGAACGACGAAGATTACCAGGAAGGTCTTCGCCTTATGAAGGAGGAACGCTATTTCAGCGCGTATGAAGCGTTCCGGAGGAGCGACCTGGATGAAGCGGCCGAAATGGCGGAAAAGTGCGTCCAGAAATGGCCGCGCACCGGCGAGATCTGGCATAATTCCTCTGTAAAGGGAAGCAATATGCAGCTGACGGTGCAGGTTAACCAGCCGGATGACCGTGCCATGCTGATCAGGATTTATACAAAGGGCGTACAGGCGGCATGTCTGTTTATCGGCGGTACGGGAAAGGCGACCGCAAAGCTGCCCGCCGGTACATATACGATCAAGGACGGCGTCGGCACGGAATGGTACGGACTGCGTGAAGCTTTCGGGCGTTATGCGGCCTATGAGACCATGACATTCGACGATTACGGGACGACAGAAGTCAAGCTTCAGTCCGGCCACGCCTATACCATTACCGTCAATGTGTCGGACATTGATCCGAATGCGGACAGCGTCGGTTCCGAATACCAGGACTGGGAAGGCTTTGCCGAATAATCCCGGCAAGGGAACCGGCATTGCCGGACTAAACAATTCGCCAACGGATCCGCACCCCGTACCTGAACCGCACGGTTCGGGTATGGGGTGTTTTTTCGGCCGGCTGCCGCCGTAAAAGGAGAACAACCGAAAGACTTGACTTTGAGCTTCCTCTATGATTTAGCATACAGAGTGCCTGCGGCAGCAGGATGAAAAGGAGTGGATTCTTCCCATGCGTGCGATGACAGCCAAAAAAGCCTTTCTGACATCATTGCCGGTCATGGCCGGATATATCGTCCTGGGAATGGGCTTCGGGATTCTGGCACAGCGTGCAGGGTACGGCGTGCCCTGGTCATTTGCGATGAGCCTGCTGATTTATGCCGGTTCAATGCAGTATGTGGGAATCGGCCTGCTGCAGGGCGGTGTGTCTGTGCTGGCCGCGGCTGCCGCCACTGTGATGGTCAATGCCCGGCATCTTTTTTACAGTATTTCCATGATCGGCCGCTACCGGGAGACGGGCCGGTACAAACCTTATCTTATTTTTGCACTGACGGACGAGACGTATTCGCTGCTGTGCAACGGGAAAGCACCGGAAGGAACGGACCCGAACCTTTATTGCTTCCTTGTGTCCCTTTTCAACCACTCATACTGGGTGCTCGGCAGCGTCGCCGGAAGCCTGGCCGGCGGAATCCTTCCGTTTTCCTCGAAGGGGATTGAGTTCTCCATGACAGCGCTGTTCATTGCTTCCTTTACGGAACAGTGGATTGTTGCGAAAGACCACCTGCCCGCGCTGGCGGGGCTGCTGGGCACCCTGCTGTGCCTGCTGCTTTTCGGACCTGAACGGTTCCTGATCCCGGCAATGCTCCTGATTACGCTGACGCTGACGCTGCTGCGCAGCCGGATCACAGCAGGAAAGAAGGCGGGGCAATGAGCGCGGATACACATGCTGCCGTGCTGGTCGGCGTGATGTCGCTGGTGACCGTCCTGCTCCGGGCTTTGCCGTTCGTGGTTTTCCGGAAAAACGTTCCCGCGTACATTACTTACCTGGGGCAGGTGCTGCCGCCGGCAATTATCGGAATGCTCGTTATCTACTGCCTGAAGGATGCGGCAGTTGCCACAGCGCCGTTCGGCATTCCGGAGCTGATTGCCGGGGCGTCGGTTGTGCTGCTTCAGGGATGGAAGCGGAACGCGCTGCTGAGCATCCTGGGCGGAACCGTCGTATATATGCTCCTGGTCCAGCTTGTGTTCAGGTAGCCATGCCATCGGGCCGGGCGAAAATTTCGGAAGAAAAATTATAAAGCCTATTGACATAGTAGGCATATGGTGATATTATGCGGTCAATCCAAACGAAAGGAGGCGCAGCCCATGCTGGGAAAGAACAGCGGCACCAAAGGCCTGATGTGTTGTCGAATGCTTATCTCCCGGGCATGTTCCACGGCAGATGTATTCCGCCTGCCCGGCGCGCGCCTCATTGCGGGCCTGCGCTGACGGCGGCCTTTCTGCAGGTGAATGCCCGGGAGCTTTCAGAAGCCCCCTTTTTTTGATTTCCGGAAACAGCAAATCATATGAGTTTGGAGGAAAGAACCATGAGCAATTATAAGTTTGAAACCCTGCAGCTTCACGTTGGCCAGGAACAGCCCGATCCGGCGACAGACGCCCGTGCGGTGCCGATCTACCAGACCACTTCCTATGTATTCCGGAACAGCCAGCATGCGGCAGACCGCTTCGGCCTTGCTGATGCAGGGAACATCTACGGCCGGCTCACGAATTCCACCCAGGACGTGCTGGAAAAACGCGTAGCGGCCCTCGAGGGCGGCAGCGCAGCGCTGGCAGTAGCCTCTGGCGCGGCGGCAATTACCTATACCATCCAGGCGCTGGCAGCCAACGGCGGGCATATTGTTGCCCAGAAAACAATCTACGGCGGCAGTTTCAACCTCCTCGAGCATACATTGCCGCAGTACGGCGTTGAAACTACTTTTGTGAATGCGCATGACCTGAAGGAAGTCGAAGGAGCAATCCGGGAGAACACCCGCGCGATCTACCTGGAAACGCTGGGCAATCCGAACAGCGACATCCCGGATATCGACGCGATTGCGGAGATCGCCCATCAGCACGGCCTTCCGCTGGTCATTGACAACACCTTCGGTACCCCGTACTGGATCCGCCCGATTGAGCACGGCGCTGATATTGTGGTTCATTCTGCAACCAAGTTCCTCGGCGGCCACGGAACGACGCTCGGCGGCGTGATTGTTGAATCCGGAAAGTTTAACTGGAAAGCAAGCGGGAAATATCCGGGAATCGCGGAACCGAATCCGAGCTATCACGGTGTTTCGTTCTATGACGCCGTAGGCCCGGCAGCGTTCGTGACATATATCCGGGCAATCCTGCTGCGGGATACGGGGGCGTCCATTTCGCCTTTCAACGCGTTCCTGCTCCTGCAGGGCGTTGAGACGCTTTCCCTCCGCCTGGACCGCCATGCCGAAAACACGAAGAAGGTCGTGGAATACCTGGCGAAACACCCGCTTGTGGAGAAAGTAAACCATCCCTCCCTGCCGGACCATCCGGACCACGCGCTTTACAGCCGTTACTTCCCGAACGGCGGGGCATCGATCTTTACCTTTGAGATCAGGGGCGGACAGAAAGAAGCCTGGGCGTTTATTGACCATCTCGAGATTTTCTCGCTGCTGGCCAATGTGGCGGATGTGAAGAGCCTGGTGATCCATCCGGCCTCCACCACCCATTCACAGCTTTCAGGCGAGGAACTGCTGGACCAGGGAATCCGGCCGAATACAATCCGGCTGTCGATCGGCACGGAGCATATCGACGATATCATTGCTGACCTGGAGAAGGGCTTTGAGGCTGTCCGCAGCCTGTGACGCACAGGCACGGAACCTGCCTGCCAGGAGGATACAGGAAAACCCGGGGGAATCCCGGGTTTTCGTGCATCCGGACTGTTCCGGGACGGATTGCCGGAAAACGGAAAAAAAGGGGGCAGCACCGGCGGAAGATATGGTATAATGCCGGCAGGAAACAGGATTTCTCCCGTGCTGCCGGAGGGGGACGCCCGGGAGAACTATCAGAGACTGAAAATATGCCCGGGGGACATCAGTTTGAAAACGGAACCGAACTGCACCTACCTGCTGGAATGCGCGGACGGAACACTGTACTGCGGCTGGACAAACAACCCGGAAAAGCGGCTTGCAGCACATAACGCAGGGACAGCCTCAAAGTATACGGCATCCAGACGGCCGGTGAAAATCGTTTACCTGGAAAGGTTTGCAACCAGGCAGGAAGCGATGAAGCGGGAGGCAGTGATTAAAAAAATGACCAGAAGGCAGAAAATGCAGCTGGCCGGGCTTCCTGCAGCCGGGACCGGGAGCAGCCCGTGCCCCGGGAAAACCGATCACGGGGAGGTTTGAAAATGGCCGGTATGATCATTGCACTGGCGGCGCTGGCCGCCGTCGTCATCCTTTCCCTGACAACGGATGTCCTGGATGCTTTCGCACCCGTGATCAACAGTGGGAGTGCGGTGGTGGCTGCTGCATTTATTGCGGGCGCGGTTGTTTACAGGTGGCTCCGGAAAAAGAAGAAAGGATAATCAGGGCATGTTCCCTTCCGCAATCCTGCGATACATGTGGTAATCTTTCAGCTGGTCTGCCCGGCTCAGCCCTGCAAAAGGCACCAGGCAGGGGTGCCGGCGTTTCGCGTCATCGCGCCGGGGATCATAGGCCCAGTTATGGAACCAGTAAAAACGCTCCCAGCGTGTATGCTCAATCTCCATCAGCAGGTTTGCCGTATCCGAATCCTCGTTTTCGGAAAACGGGTAACACGCCATCAAGCCTTTCTTGATGGCGATATGGTCGCAGTTTGCAAAATTCGACATTTTCTGGAAACCGGTCAGCTTCCGCCACGAGTCTTCACGCAGCCTGATTTCCTCCGCCGGGCTGACCGCACGGCCAAGGGACTCTTTGGCATATTCGAAATTCAAAGCCTTCGCGGCCTGCTCCATCTGCTCATGAAGGAGGTTTTCACGGTTGTACAGGACGCGGTTCATCCCATAGGGAACAATGGCAAATCCGTTCGCTTCGGTCCGGTACAGCGAAAACAGAATTTCCTCGTTGGCACAGTGGATATGGATATCTTCAGACAGCCCGGCGCATATAAGCCGGTTCATCATCTCCAGGCAGGCTTCGGGGTCGTCAAGGGCAATGATGATCCGGTCCATACCGGCAAGGGCGGGGATGCCCGGGCCTGCCAGCGAGGGGAAGAAAGACAGGCTGTCCCTGTGGCCGCTGCCGGCGCCGTTCAGGTTCAGGAATTCAGAAAGCATAGGGTGCATGGCGCAGTAATCAGCGCCGTCGCTTCCGAATACGCTGTAACTGATCCCTTCCATTTCCCGGATCCGGTCCCAGTGGCTGCCGAGGAGGGGCCGGTCTTCCTCTGTCAGCTCCAGCTGCCGGTCCGTCACGTTCATGATCAGGGCCTGGCTGAGCATCTGCTCCCCGAAACAGCCAAATCCGATGATGGCCACTTTTTTCACAGCCGCACGGTCCGGCCCGCCGGCAAACCTGCAGCGGTCAAGCCAGTGTTCGCTCCAGTACAGGCGGGCGCAGGTTTCGGCCGGATTATAGACGGAAAAATACTCGCGCCTGCATTCGCTGTTGGAATACCTGCTGGAACACAGCACGATATTGTTTGCGGTGCCTTCACGGCTGCCGCGGGGGAAGAAGTCCCGCAGGTGTGCATCGACATAGCGCAGGGCTTCGGTATCCGTATCAAAGGCAAGCACCTGGTTTTTGGCCCGGAAACACAGCCGGCTGTTGCATGTGACGGCTTTCAGGCCGCTGTCTTCCAGGCCTTCCGTGATCCGGGCAGCCTGGCCGCCTTCCCCGTGAACGACGACGGCCTTGAAAAGCCTGACCTGGACAAATGCTGAAAATGCCGACCAGAAATTGTTCAGGATGGCGATGACGACGCTGAAGGTCGCAGCACCGGCAAAAAGGCGGGCAACCTGCAGGCATTTGTGCGCCTGGAGGTATTCCTCATCCGCGTTGAAGTTGAGGGCAAACAAGGCCATCGTATGATACAGCCTGCTCCAGAAATCCCTGTACAGGTCTGCAAAACCGATCAGCCCCAGAATGACGGGAACAGAGAACAAAGCGGCCTTGGCTGCTGTCCTGAGCATTTTCCGTGTATCCATATCATTGATCCGCCTTCATGCTGTATGTTTCACATTTTCCGGTTTTATCCGCAGGTAAGAGTATAACATACGATATAATGGATGTCACGAACCGCGTTTGCTCTGCAGGGCAGGCGGACGGCCCGGGGATTCCGGGAAAAACTGCCATCCTCCTTGCCCCGGAGGGGAGGCCGTGCTATGATGCTTGCAGGCGGTCCTGTACGGGAAGGGCAGTATGCATGTGCCGCAGCTGCGGTGCATATATTCCGTGATGGAGAGGGTGGAAGGCTTGCCGTTTGAAATCATACGGAACGATATTACCAGGATGCAGGTGGACGCAATCGTCAACGCCGCGAATCCTTCACTGCTGGGCGGAGGCGGCGTGGACGGGGCAATCCACAGGGCGGCCGGGCCGCAGCTGCTGGAAGAATGCAAAGGCCTGAACGGCTGCAGCACCGGACAGGCGAAGATCACAAAGGGCTATCGGCTTCCGGCAAAATATGTTATCCATACAGTCGGGCCGGTCTGGACCGGCGGAGGATGCGGGGAGAAAGAACTGCTTGCGTCATGCTACCGGGAATCCCTGCGGCTTGCAGCGTCGTACGGATGCGGGACTGTCGCATTTCCGCTGATTTCCGCCGGCGCATACGGTTATCCGCAGGACCAGGCCCTGAAGGTTGCGACGGAGACGATCCTGGATTACCTTGCGGATCATGACCTGTATGTTTACCTGGTTGTTTTCGGGCATGGCGCCTGGCTGATCAGCCGCAAACTGTATGCCAATATCCAGGCATACATCGACGACAGCTATATCGGCCCCGCATATGAACGGGAAGAGAGCAGGCGGCGCCGGATCCAGGCGTTGCATTACATGGGGAATGCGGCGCGGGAGGACACCGAAGCCCGGAACAGGCGTGATCCAGATGCCTGCATGCCACAGGAATACGCCCTGACGGAAGGCGCGTTCCAGGATGCAAAAGCTTCAGCGCAGCAGCCCGGGCTGGAGGATATGCTTACGCATATGGACGAGGGATTCCGCGGAATGCTGCTGAGGAAGATTGATGAAAAGCGGATCACCGACGCGGAATGCTACAAAAAGGCAAATGTGGACAGGAAACTGTTCAACAAAATCAAGAACCAGCCGGGGTACAAACCGGGGAAATCAACGGTGCTGGCACTGGCGATTGCCCTGGAGCTGCCTGAACGGGAGATCCGGGAGATGCTGGCGAAAGCCGGCTTTGCCCTGACGCGCAGCGACAAGTTTGACGTGATTGTCGAATACTTTATTGAGCACGGGAATTACAACATCTTTGAGATCAACGAAGCGCTGTTTTCCTTTGACCAGAAGCTGCTCGGATCCGTGACACCCTGAAAAATGTCGCTTCCGGGGCGACCGCTGCAGGCCTTGCTGCCGCTATGCTGTATATGCAGGGTGACTCCTGCATAAAACAGAAGGAGGCAGGGCGCCATGAAAAAAAAGATGACGGAAATGGTGTTTATCCTGGACCGGAGCGGCTCCATGAGCGGGCTTGAAAAGGATACGATCGGCGGATTCAACAGCATGATCAGGCAGCAGCAGGAGGAGGAAGGGGAGGCGCTGGTCTCCACAGTGCTCTTCGCAAACACAAGCAGCGTAATCCATGACCGCGTGGACGTGCGAAAGGTAGAGCCGCTGACAGAGCGGGAATACCGCGTGGGCGGATGCACAGCCCTGATCGACGCAATCGGGCAGGCCATCCACCATATCGGCAACATCCACAAATATGCCCGGGAGGAAGATGTCCCTGAGCATACCGTGTTCGTGATCATGACGGACGGCATGGAGAACGCATCCCACTTTTATTCGAGCGACGAAGTGAAGACTATGGTGAAAAGGGAAAAGGAGAAGTACGGATGGGAATTCCTTTTCCTGGGCGCAAACATCGACGCGGTGGAAACCGCCGGCCGGTTCGGCATCGGCCGTGACAGGGCCGCAGATTTCCACAACGATACGCAGGGCCAGGCTGTGGTTTACCAGTCGGTGGGCAGGGCGGTCAGAATGATCCGGGCGAACGCTTCGCTCGGCAAGGCATGGAAGGACGACATCGAAAGGGATTTCCGGAGCAGGAAAAGCGGAAGGTAAAACCGGCAGGGAACTTTTTCCTCCTTTCGCGCGTCAGATAGATGGAACCCCAATGGGAAAGGCATATAAAAAGCCTGGTTATATGCAGAAAAAAAACGGGAGGAGAAAACGGAAATGAAAGGAACCATCATGAAACTGATTGCTGTACTTGCGGTACTTATGCTGCTGGGATGTTCCGCAGCACTGGCGGAAACAAA
The DNA here is from genome assembly GCA_946527725.1 of uncultured Clostridia bacterium. Taxonomy (GTDB): domain Bacteria; phylum Bacillota; class Clostridia; order Christensenellales; family Aristaeellaceae; genus Aristaeella. The sequence goes on along the minus strand of CAMMYM010000011.1, from coordinate 3,754 downwards.
GATTGCTGTGACAGGAACGGGGGAAACGCGTATCGCGGCGGACACCGCTGTCATTTCGCTGGGCGTCAGCGCACGGGACAAGGACGTGCTGAAAGCGCAGCAGAAGGTGAACGAGACGATCGCCGCGATCCGGAAGGCTTTGATTGAAAAGGGTATTCCGGAGGAAAACATCAATACGGATTTCATCAATATCTATGCGATTTATGATTACCGTGAAGAGACGGAAATGCTCACAGCCTACAACGCGAGTTCCACCCTGGCGATCAAAGTGGAGGACATCGAAAAAGCGGGCATGGTGATTGACGAAGCTTTTGCCGCAGGTGCCAACACCCTGAACGGGATCAGCTTTTCTGCGGAGAATACGGAGGAAGCGCAGGCAGAATCCCTGAAGAAGGCTGTGGAGAACGCAAAAGCCAAGGCGGAAGTGCTGGCTGAAGCCGCAGGCATGAAAATCACCGGGATGGAAATCATCTCCGAAGGCGGGACTTTCAGTTACGGCAATGATGTCAGCAACTTCTCGGCGAAGGCCATGGGGATGCGGCAGTCTGCAACGATGGATTCCGGGAGCACCGTGGTGCAGGCGGCAAAACTGGTTGTGAATGCGACGGTATCCGTCACATTTACGGCAGAATAAGGCCCGGCGCGGGGAACACCCGGCAGGGCAACAGGCAGAAATAAAAAAAAAAGCCGGCAGAGCAGGCACGTTCCCGTGCCTGAACTGCCGGCTTTTCCGGTTCAGTTTTTCCGGATCCGCAAAACCCATTCCCCGTATCCTGGGCCGGTATACATTTCATAACCTGCGTCAAAGCTGTAGCCGTCCGGGACCTTCAGCAGCTGCACATGGTAGCTGTCCGGCGGACCGGTGAAGGTAATCGTTCCGTCCGGGCCGGAAATTTCCAGGGTGCAGGCGGTATCCGTACAGAAGTTGGCCATCACGCCGGGAACGGGCTGATTGTCCTGGTCTGCCAGATGGAGGATATATGCCGCAGGCGCAGGTTCTTCCCTTGCGGGTTCCGCGTATTCCCAGCGGATATTGACGCCGCCGGCGGCGCGCAGGTCTTCCGCCACGTCCGGGAGGAATTCATCGCTCCGGACCAGGTAGAAATCAACACGGTCCGGGTCTTCCGCACCGGTTTCCGCAAGGAATAGGCTGCCGGCGTTGAAACGGCATTCCGATTCCGCAGAGGGAACCGCCTGGTCATAAGCATAAATCCAGCGGCTTGCATCCAGCAGGCTTGCGACTGTCGTTTCAACGTTCCCCCGCAGGTCACGGAACAGGACCGCCTCCGGATCGTCGGAGGCCGGCAGGCCGATGCGGAGGTGCGCTGTGTCATCCGGGACAATACAACATATGACAGGCGCCGGCCTGTTCTCCGCGAAAAAGAGGACAGTCTCCGTATCTTCATTTTCCGCATGCACCGCCCGGCCGGCGGATACCGGGAAGGCACAGGTTGCGTCCCCGGGGAGACCTGCGTTTTCCCCGGCTGCCGCGATCCCCCAAAGCAAAACCAGTGCGAACAATAACGCTGCCATCCGCCTCATCCGAACATTCCTCCCGCGTTTGCCAAAAAGTTTCCCAGGAAAACAAAACAGGATCCGGTGAGTACGATTCGCGATGATGCCGCATGATTCCTGCACCATACGGAAAGCATGAAGCACGAACGGCACCTGGCAAAACGGCCTCCGCCGCTGAAAAGGCGGCGCGGAAGGCGCCGCCCGGAAAAGGGGGATAAGAAAAGTTGACAGTGCAAGCATATCTCTTTTTCCTAAATTGAAATTAAAAAACAGAAAAAATGCACATGTTTCCGATACACATGGTATGATGATACTCAGGATACGGATACTGCAGCCACGGCAAAAACAACCTGCGGAAAAAGGCAAGAGGAGGCCCGGAATATGAACGAAATCATTTTCAGACGCAATGAACTGCTCGCACAGAAAACCATCAAAGGGCTCGCTTCCCGGAACATGGACGGATACTATGCCGCGAGCAGGGAGGAAGCGCTTTCCATGGCACTTTCCCTGATCCCGGAGGGAAGCACGGTGACCATGGGCGGCGCGACGAGCGCGCATGAGATCGGACTTGTGGACAAGCTGAAAAACGGGCCGTACAACTTTATTGACCGGAACGCGTATGAGGACAAACGGGCGGCCATGCTGGCCGCGTATGATGCCGACGTGTTCCTTGCAAGCGTGAATGCCATGACGGATGACGGGATCCTCGTGAATATCGACGGCAATTCGAACCGGGTTTCCGCGATCGCGCAGGGGCCGAAAAAAGTGGTCTTCATCGTCGGAATGAACAAAGTGTGCGGCGACCTGGACGGCGCGATGAAACGGGCCAGGAATGTGGCCGCGCCGATCAACGCGCAGCGGTTCGGACTGGATACGCCCTGCGCGAAGACCGGAAAATGCATGGACTGCAAATCACCGGATACGATCTGCTGCCAGTTCCTGATTACCAGGTTTTCCCGGCATGCAGGGAGAATCCATGTGATCCTGGTGAACGATTCGCTGGGGTTCTGACGCGAAAGGGATCTTCCTCATATGCACCGGGACTGAAGCACAGCAGGGGAAAAGTAAAAGATGAAGGATGCCGGCAGCGGAATCTGCCGGCAGGTGGAAACATGAACAGGAAAGAAGAAATCCGGGCAAGCGTGATCCGCTGCGGGAAGCAGGCCCTGCGGGGACTGCTCCTGTATGTGCTTCCGCCGGTTTTGTGCCTGGTGCTGCTTGCACGCCCGATCGGAAACGCGGTGCGGGCATCGGATGCAGCGGTTTTCCTGATCCTGCTGGGCGCGCTGGTATGCACAGGCCTCAACCTGGCGGCTTACCGCGCTGTCCGGAAAAAGCATCCGCCGCTTCTGGTATATGCCCATGGCGCATGCTGCCTGCTGGCGACGGTGGCGGTAGAGTATGAATCGCTGCTGAATACCTACGGCCCAACCTCCACCCTGGCAGTGATCGGCGGGTGCCTGGCACTGGCGGCGCTGCTGCTTTACAGTTTCTGGTTTGCTTCCCGAAAGGGCACGGCTGCACACCTGACCGCACTGGTGATCTGGGTCATCATCGGGTTTGTGTTCGTCTTCATGGTTTACCGGGTCTGGCGGGATATCGAGAGCAAAACGGCCGGCATCGATACGTGGATTATCCTGGCGGTGCTGCTTGCACTCATTCCGGCATCGTTCAGCCCCCTGATCCGTTCCTCTTCCCTGCGCAAAAAAGCGCGCCTCCGGGCGGTTGGCCTGACGGAGGGGAAAATTATCCAGATTGTCGGGGAAACACACCTGGACCGGAGCGACGAATCCGTTACGGAAAACCATGCCAGGATTCGCTACACTGTGGGCAATACCGAGTATGAAACAAAGGCAGATATTTCGAAAATCACCACCCGGTGGTTTGGCCGGAAGGCTTTCGTCGGGCAGACGGTCTCTGTGCATTACAATCCGGACGATCCGAAGGAAGCCTACGTGAACCGGATCGACAGGCATTTTTTTGACAAATAAACCAGTCCCTGTATACGCAGGCCGGCAGACAGAAGAAAGTATGGCAGGAATACAAATATGGACACAGAGCGCAGGCCAGCCCTGCTCGTTTTTCTTGCCTCCGTATGCTTCAGTACGGGAGGCCTGTTTATCAAGATGGTTCCATGGTCACCGCTGGCGATCAATGGTGCGAGAAACCTGATCGGCTCGGCTGGGATCGGCATCTACCTGCTGGCAACGGGGCACAGGATCATCTTCAGCCGACGCGT
>CAMMYM010000010.1 GCA_946527725.1 uncultured Clostridia bacterium | reverse complement strand
AGTACAAAGTAACCCTGAAGGGAAAAACATACGAGGTTGAAGTGAATCAGGGAGAGGCGATGCTGCTGGACGAGTATGAAGCATACGCCCCGGCACCCGCGGCGGCCCCCGCTGCCGCTGCTCCCGCTGCCGCACCCGCCGCAGCGCCTGCTGCCCCGGCTGCCCCGGCCGTTGCTGCCGTCGCCGGTGAACAGGTTGTTTCCCCCATGCCCGGCACCATCGTCAAGATGAACGTGAAAGCCGGCCAGGCCGTGAAGGGCGGGGAAGTGCTGGCAGTGCTGGAAGCGATGAAGATGGAAAACGAAATCATGGCGCCCCATGACGCTACGGTTGCGCAGGTGCTTGCCGATGTCGGAGCGAAAGTCGACACCGGTACGCCCCTCATCGTACTTGGTTAAGGGAGGAGACAGCGATGTTAGAATCCCTCGGAAAACTGGTTACTGAATCCGGTTTTGCCGGCTTTTTCAGCAACCCGGACGGATGGCGGAACCTGGTGATGATTATCATCGCCTGCGTCCTGCTGTACCTGGGCATCAAAAAGCAGTACGAGCCCCTGCTGATGGTCGGCATCGCCATGGGCTGCCTGCTGGCGAACGTATCCTCCGTGTTCATGACGACGGACGGATCCCTGCCGGACGCCCTGTATCACCAGGACCTGTGGGACCGTTTCCTGAATACGGGCGCGTATACCACCGGATATGAACAGTACCTGCATAATTACGGGTATATCCTGGCTGAAGGCGGGCTGATCGATATCCTGTATATCGGTGTCAAAGCCGGTATTTATCCCTGCCTGATCTTCATGGGCATCGGCGCGATGACAGACTTCGGTCCGCTGATTTCGAACCCGAAGAGCCTGCTGCTCGGCGCGGCCGCTCAGTTCGGCGTATTCTTCGCCTTCTTCGGCGCGAACCTGCTGGGCTTTGACGCGCAGCAGTCCGCTTCCATCGGCATCATCGGCGGAGCGGACGGCCCGACCGCGATCCTGACCACGACCAAGCTGGCTCCCGAACTGCTGGGGCCGATCGCCGTGGCTGCCTACAGCTATATGGCGCTGATCCCGATGATCCAGCCGCCCATCATGCGCGCACTGACGACGGAGAAAGAGCGCAGCGTCAAGATGACCCAGCTGCGCGAAGTCAGCAAGACCGAGAAGATCATTTTCCCGATCGTCGTGACCATTTTCGTCGTGCTGCTGCTCCCGTCCACCGCGCCCCTGATCGGCTGCCTGATGTTCGGCAACCTGCTGAAGGAAACCGGCGTAACGGAGCGCCTGAGCGACGTCGCCCAGAACGCCCTCATGAATATCGTGACCCTGTTCCTCGGCATCAGCGTCGGCGCGACCATGGTCGGTTCCCGTTTCCTGACGCTGGATACGATCAAGATCGTCGTGCTGGGCCTGATTGCATTCGCCTTCAGCACGATCGGCGGCCTGCTGGTCGGCAAGCTGATGTACAGGCTCAGCGGCGGAAAGATCAATCCGCTGATCGGCTCCGCCGGCGTGTCCGCGGTGCCGATGGCTGCCCGCGTATCCCAGAAGGAAGGCCAGAAGGCGAATCCTTCCAACTTCCTGCTGATGCACGCCATGGGCCCGAACGTGGCCGGCGTGATCGGCTCCGCCATCGCTGCAGGCTTCCTGATCAGCATGTTCGGCGGCTGACGGTACCCTATAAACCGTGTTTTACTTCCTCCCGCTTCGGGAGGAAGTTTTTTTTGACTTTCCCTGACGAAAAAAGATTTGAAATGCTTGACAAAGCATGCGGTCGGTGATAGAGTATGCATGTGGTTAGCACTCACAGGCTGCGAGTGCTAACAACCACAGAAAGGAGGCAGGTTTATGGATATGGATGAGCGAAAGCTGCGCATTCTGCAGGCGATCATCGATGATTACATCCTGACCGGCGTTCCCGTCGGAAGCAGGACCATCAGCAAGAAGTATGACATGGGCCTTTCCTCCGCCACCATCCGGAACGAGATGAGCGACCTGGAGGAGCTTGGCTTCCTGGACCAGCCCCATGTGTCCGCCGGCCGTATTCCTTCCGCGAAGGCATACCGCCTGTATGTCGATACGCTGCTGAAGGCAGGGAAGATTCCGGATACTTCGGATGCCAGCATGCGCAGCCTCTTTACCGGCAGGGTCCGCCAGATGGAGGACGTCATCGACCACGCGGCCCAGGTGATTTCGAACCTGACGCATTATACCGCGGTGGTGCTGTCGCCCAAGAGCATCCAGCCGCATATCCAGACGGTGCAGCTGGTTCCCGCTTCCGAGGGGACCGCGCTCGTCGTCATCGTGACGGACCAGGGCATCGTGCGGGACAGCGTGATCCGTATCAGCCGGGAGATGGACAGCGATACGCTGTACGCGATTTCCAGGACGCTGACGTCGGAGCTGCGGGGAGCCACGCTGCAGGAAGCCTGTGAAAAGATGCCCCTGATTTCAGAACGGGTCAACGGGAACGACCGGATGCTGCAGGAGCTTTACGGATTCCTCGAGGAAGACCGGAATTCGCCCCGGCGCAGCCATATGGCGGTCGGCGGGACGAGCAACATGCTCGCCTACCCGGAATACAGCGACGTGGACAAGGCCAGGAATTTCCTGAGCCTGATGGAAACGAGGGACAAGCTGGCCGAAATCATCCGCGGCAACGGCGGGATGTCCTTTACGGTCAGGATCGGCCCGGAAACCGGCGTACCGGAGATGACGGACTGCTCCATCGTAACGGCGACATATTCGACGCGCGGGGGCCAGCAGGGAACCATCGGCGTCATCGGGCCCACGCGCATGCAGTATTCCCGGGTACTCTCGATCCTGAACATCATCGGCCACCAGCTGACGGATATGTTCAGCGGGGAAGAGCATGACACGTAGCAGGCATACGGGTTCCATCCCGCGCCCGGGGGCCTGTCCCGGGGCGCAGGGCAAATCAAATAGGGAAAGGCATAAACGATGAGCAAGGAAAAGAAGAACCGGGCAGAAGAAAACAAGCTTTCACCGGAAGCTGCGGAAGAAGCGCTGAAAGAAGCGCTGGAGCCGAAGGCGGAAGAAAAACCCGAGGAGCCGGCAACGGAGCCGGAGGCCGCGGACGCCGCGGAAGAGGCTCCGGACAAACAGCTGGAGGAGGCCAACGCCAAGGCGGCTGAGTACCTGGCCATGGCCCAGCGGATCCAGGCCGATTTTGAAAACTACCGGAAGCGCAATGAATCCGTCCGGGCGGACGCGTTTTCCGAAGGGCGGAGGGACGTCGCCGCGGCCATGCTGCCGGTGCTTGACAACCTCGAACGCGCGGTAGGCGCGGCGGCCGGTTCCGAAAACGACGCGCTGAGGAACGGCGTGGAGCTGGTGCTCCGGCAGATGAACGACCTGTACCAGAAAATGGGCGTTACCGCCATTGACCGGAAGGGCGAGAAATTCGATCCGAACCTCGAAAACGCGGTCCTGCAGGGCACGGAGGACGAAGGTGAGCCGGGAACGGTATGCCAGGTGCTCCAGAAGGGGTACATGATGGGCGACAAAGTGCTCAGGCACGCGATGGTGAAAGTCGTTCCGGAATAAACCGCCCGGCGGAATGAAAAGCTGTCAGTCAGTCGTATATCCGGGAGTTGCCGGAAAACGAAGGATTAACATAAAGGATATCAGGAACAGATAAAGGGAGGAAACAATTATGAGCAAGATTATCGGTATTGACCTCGGTACAACCAACAGCTGCGTTGCTGTCATGGAAGGCGGACAGCCTGTTGTCATCGCGAATGCGGAAGGAAGCCGCACAACGCCGTCTGTCGTGGCGTTCACGAAGGACGGGGAGCGCCTGATCGGCCAGGTGGCAAAGCGCCAGGCCGTGACCAATCCGGACAGGACCGTGATTTCCATCAAGCGTGAGATGGGTACTTCCTATAAGGTAAACATTGACGGAAAACAGTATACGCCCCAGGATATCAGCGCGATGATCCTGACCAAGATGAAGGAGACCGCGGAAAGCTACCTGGGAGAAAAAGTGACCCAGGCGGTCATCACGGTGCCCGCATACTTCAACGACAGCCAGCGCCAGGCGACCAAGGACGCAGGGCGTATCGCAGGCCTCGAAGTGCTGCGTATCATCAATGAGCCGACCGCCGCGTCGCTGGCGTACGGCCTGGACAAGGAAGAGAACCAGAAGATCCTGGTGTACGACCTGGGCGGCGGCACCTTCGACGTCAGCATCCTCGACATCGGGGACGGCGTTTTCGAAGTGCTGAGCACCAACGGCAACACCCGGCTGGGCGGCGACGACTTTGACCAGCGGATCATCGACTACGTCGCGGAACAGTTCAAAAAGGAAAACGGCATTGACCTGAAGCAGGACAAGATTGCCTGCCAGCGGCTGAAAGAAGCGGCCGAAAAGGCGAAGATCGAGCTGAGCGGCACGACCACTGCCAACATCAACCTGCCTTTCATCACCGCTGACGCCACCGGCCCGAAGCACCTGGATGTAACCCTGACCCGTGCGAAGTTCGACGAACTCACCGGCGACCTGGTCGAAGCGACCATCGAGCCGATGCGCAAGGCGCTGAAGGACGCCGGCCTTTCCGTGGACCAGATCAACAAGGTGATCCTGGTCGGCGGCAGCACCCGGATTCCCGCCGTGCAGGAAGCCGTAAAGCGGATTACCGGCAAGGATCCCTTCAAGGGCATCAACCCGGATGAGTGCGTCGCCATCGGCGCCGCGATCCAGGGCGGCGTGCTGGGCGGGGAAGTCAAGGACGTCCTCCTGCTGGATGTGACGCCGCTGAGCCTGGGTCTGGAAACGGAAGGCCACATCTTTACCCGCCTGATCGACCGGAACACCACCATCCCGACCAGCAAGAGCCAGGTGTTCTCCACCGCCGCGGACGGGCAGACCACCGTCGAAATCCACGTGCTGCAGGGTGAACGCCAGATGGCTTATGACAACAAGACGCTCGGCCGCTTCCAGCTGACCGGCATCGCGCCCGCACCCCGCGGCGTGCCGCAGATCGAAGTTACCTTCAGCATCGACAACAACGGTATCGTGAACGTATCCGCCAAGGACAAGGCGACCGGCCACGAACAGCAGATCACCATCACGGCCAGCACGAACCTGACCGAGGAAGAGATCAACCAGCGCGTGAAGGAAGCCGAACAGTTCGCCGAGCAGGACAAGAAGCGCCGTGAAGAGGTGGAAACCCTGAACCGCGCCGACAGCCTGATCTACGAAACAGAAAAAACCATGCGCGATAACGGCGACAAGCTTTCCGACGAGGACAAGAACACCGTCCAGGCCGAGATCGACGCCTTCAAAAAGGTTCGGGAAGGCAACAACGCCGAGGAAATCAAGAATGCGATGGAAGGCTTCACGCAGAAGGTGTACGCCGTGTTCGGGAAGCTGTACCAGCAGCAGGCCGGCGCGGAAGGCAACCCCATGGATAACGGCGGCGCCCAGCCCGGATCCACCAACGCGGACGGCAGCGTGAACGCGGACGGCAGCGTTGAATAACCGGCAGGCAAAGAAACAGCAGCAGGCCCGTTCCAACCGGGAACGGGCTTGCTTTTCAGGAGGAGGTGAGACAGCATGGCTGAAAAACGGGACTACTATGAGGTGCTCGGCGTAAGCAAGAACGCGACGGATGAAGAGATCAAGCGTGCTTACCGAAAAAAGGCGAAGGAATGCCATCCTGACCTGCATCCGGATGACAAAAGCGCTGTGGAACGCTTCAAGGAACTGAATGAAGCCAACGAGGTGCTGTCTGATCCGGATAAGAGGGCGCGTTACGATCAGTTTGGCTTTGAGGATCCCATGGGCGGCATGGGCGGCGGCGGGAACCCCTTCGGCGGATTTGACTTCGGCGGCATGGGGGATATCTTCGACCAGCTGTTCAACGGCGGCATGGGCGCCAGGAGCGCGCGGAGCCAGGGCCCTGTACAGGGGAACGACCTGCGGTACGAACTTCGGATCACGTTCGAGGAGGCGGCCAAGGGCTGCGAAAAGAGCTTTGAGATTTACCGGAACGAACTGTGCGATACCTGCAAAGGCTCCGGGGCAAAACCCGGTTCGTCGCCGGTCACGTGCCCGAACTGCAACGGCGCGGGGCAGATCCGCCAGTCCGGCGGATGGATGACGACCGTGCGCACGTGCCCCGGCTGCGGCGGCACCGGCAAAGTGATCCGGGACAAGTGCACCGCCTGCGGCGGCAGCGGGAGAATGCGCCGGAAGCGCACCGTGACGGTCAAGGTGCCGGCGGGCATCGACAACGGCCAGACGATCATTATGAACGGCCAGGGCGAACCCGGCATGCGCGGCGGCCCCAGCGGCGACCTGTATATCGTGGTGGGCGTAAAACCGCATAAACTGTTCAGGCGGGAAGGCTACAACCTGATGCTCGATTTCCCTGTCAGCTTCGTGACGGCAGCCCTGGGCGGCGACGTCGAGGTGCCTACCCTCAGCGGGCCTGTCAAATACAGGATCCCGGAAGGCACGCAGCCCGGAACCGAGTTCCGCATCAAGGGCTCGGGCATCCAGATGCTGCGGAGCACCGGCAAGGGCGACCTGATCATGAAAGTAAAGGTCGAGATCCCGAAACGGCTGAACAACAAGCAGAAGGAGCTGCTCCGGCAGTTCGACGAAACGACGTCGGACAAGGAATACGACAACCGGAAAAGCTTTATGGACCGGGTGAAGGAGCTTTTCCAGTAACATACAGGTGAAAAACAGGAGGACAGTCTTCTCCTGTTTTTCGTGGTGAAAAGGAGCAGGGATACGCATATGGCGCGGACGGGACTGCAAAGGATATGGGCCAGGATTCTGCTTACCGGCTTGACAGCCGCCGTCATGGCCCTGATCTTCTTTTTTTCCATGGAACCGGCGGAAAAATCCGACCGGACCAGCGGGCAGGTTTCCATGACGGTCATTAACGTGCTCCATCCGGATTACAATACGTACACGAAGGAAAAAAAAGAATCCCTGTTCGGAAATGTCCAGCACCTGGTCCGGAAAACAGCGCATTTCACGGAATACATGATCCTGGGCGTGCTGCTCCGGCTGTGCTTTGAAAGCTGGTTCGGAAAGAAGCGGTTCCTGGCCCCGGGAAGCTGGGCGGCCGGAACGCTGTACGCCTGCACGGACGAGCTCCACCAGCGGATCATTGACGGGCGGAGCGGGCAGTTCACAGACGTGCTGATCGACAGCAGCGGCGTCCTGATCGGCGTCCTCCTGGCAGTCCTGGTCCTGAAAGCCGTCCGGAAAAAGGGGAGGGGAAAGGCATGCCCATGAACATCGTGCTCGTCCAGCCGGAAATCCCGCAGAACACCGGAAACATCGCGCGGACGTGTGCTGCGACAGGCACAGTGCTGCACCTGATCGAACCCCTCGGGTTTTCGCTGGACGACCGTTACCTGAAACGGGCCGGGCTTGATTACTGGTACCTGATGGAGTATCATGTGTACAGCAGCCTCGGGGATTTCCTGGAAAAACACCCGGGCATGCGCGCACATTATGCGACCACGAAGGCTCCGCGCGGATACCATGAAGCGGAATACCGCGACGGGGACTACCTTTTTTTCGGATGCGAAACAAGGGGGCTGCCCGAGAACCTCCTGCGGAAGGTCTACGGCCAGTGCATCCGGATCCCGATGCGGGAAGAGGCCCGGAGCCTGAACCTCGCGAATTCCGCCGCAATCGTGCTGTACGAAGCGCTCCGGCAGACCGGGTTTCCCGGCCTGTGTGCGGAAGGCAGCCTGACCGGGCGGGAGGAACAGGACGGCCCCTGGCTTGATTACGTATGACAGGAGAACGCAGATGGCATATTTCCGTGAAAACGAAACGGAAGAAACACGCAGGCAGCCGGCCGTGAACGTTCCGCCCGAAACGGACGGAGACGAGGCGGGCGGCTATATCGAATCCGATTACGACGACGGGTTCGACGATCCTGCGGACGAAGCGGAAGAGGAAATCTCCGGGGAGGAAAGGAAAGAAATCCGGAGGCAGCGCATCCGACTTGCTTCCGGGGCGGGAAACCTGGCGGCAGTGATCGCAGGGACACTGCTGATCCTGATCCTGCTTGCGTTCCTGCTGAATATGGTCGGCTTTGTGCTGAATGACGCAGACAGGAATTTCACCCTGTTCCAGACGAGGTTTTAAGATCATGACGGACCGCATTTATATGGATTACGCAGCAACCGCGCCGGTGCTTCCCGAAGTGCTGGACGCGATGCTGCCTTTTTTTACGGGGAAGTACGGGAATCCTTCCGCGGTCTACGGCGAAGGCCGTGAAACGCGGAAGGCGGTGGAACGCGCAAGGCGCCAGGCCGCGGAAGCGCTCGGTGCGGAAAGCAGCGAGGTCTGTTTCACCTCCGGCGGAAGCGAAAGCGACAACCTGGCCATCCAGGGAACCGCCTTTGCCCTCCGGGAAAAGGGCCGCCATATCATTACCAGCCGGATCGAGCACCCGGCCGTGCTGAACACGTGCCGCTGGCTTGAAAAACAGGGCTTTTCCGTGACATATCTCGGTACGGATGCATTCGGCACGGTGGATCCGGAAGCCGTGGCGGAGGCGATCCGGCCGGAAACGATCCTGGTCAGCATCATGACAGCCAATAACGAGATCGGCACGGTGGAACCGACGGCGGAGATCGGAAGCCTCTGCCGGGAAAAGGGAATCGTGTTCCACACGGACGCGGTCCAGGCGGTCGGCATGCTGCCGGTCCGCGCAGATGCGCTGCACGCGGACCTGATCAGCCTGAGCGCACATAAGTTCCACGGCCCCAAGGGGATCGGCGCCCTGTATATCCGGAAGGGTACGCGCCTGGATGCGCTGGTCCACGGCGGCAGCCAGGAGCGCGGCATGCGCGCGGGAACGGAGAACGTGCCCGGCATCGTCGGCCTGGGAAAGGCCATTGAAATCGCCGAAGCGGAACGGGAGGAAAACGCGGAGAGGATCCGCGGGCTGCGCGACCTGCTGGCCGGGAAAGTCCTTGCAGGGGTACCGGGGGCCAGGCTGAACGGGCATCCGGTCAAACGCCTGCCGAACAACTGCAGCTTTTCCTTTCCCGGTATTGACGGGGAAGCCCTGCTGCTGCGGCTCGACCTCGCCGGGATTGCGGTATCCGGCGGCAGCGCGTGCACGGCCGGGAATACGGAACCGAGCCATGTGCTGCAGGCGATCGGCCTGGACGGCGAAATGCTGAAGGGAAGCATCCGGATGACGCTGGGCCGGGAAACCACGCGGGAAGAAACAGAAAAAGCCGCGCAGGTGCTGTGCGGGATCGCGGCGGATCTCCGGGCCATGCGCGGCCTGTGAAAACAGGATCAGGCTTTTTTGAGCAGGAGGACACTGCCGGTAAAATCACCCTGCAGGAAAACGGTGATTCCCTGCTGCATGAGGGCGGCCCCGTGGAAACGGCGGCCGTCTTCTGCTGTATACCAGGCGTCGGGAAGGAGGCCGCGGAGGCGGATGCGGACCGGCGCCGTGTTCGGCACGGACAGTGCCTGGTAGGCGCAGAGGAGCACTTCGCTTTTGTCTTCGGAGACAAAGGCCCAGGCGGTGTACCGCCCTTCAAAGGGAGAGAGGAGGCGCCAGAAGGTGCCTTCGCGGGTCAGGTCCCGCAGCGCCTTGACGCGCTGCACGGCCTCCTTCGCTTCCTGCAGTTCGCCTTCGGAAAGCTTTGCCAGGTCCAGCTCGAAGCCGAAGTTCCCTGCCAGGGCGACGCCGCAGCGCATGCTGAGGCTTGTGCTCCGGCCCGTCTGGTGGTTCGGTACGGCGGAAACGTGCGCACCCATCGCGGAGGCGGGATAGACCATGGAGGTGCCGTACTGGAGCTTCAGCCGTTCCACGGCGTCCGTGTCGTCGCTGGTCCAGGTTTGCGGCATGTAGAAAAGCATGCCCGGGTCGAATCGCCCGCCGCCGCCGGAGCATGATTCAAACAGGATTTTCGGGAATGCGGAAGTGATTGCCTCCAGCACCCTGTACAGGCCCAGCATATAGCGGTGCTGGGTTTCTTTCCTGCGCTCCCTCGGCAGCGCTTCGGAAAAGGCCTCGGTCATGTTGCGGTTCATGTCCCATTTCACGTAATCCACCCCGGAAGAGGAAAGCACCCGGGAAACCGCGCCGATGATGTATTCCTGGACTTCGGCCCTGGAAAGGTCCAGGACCAGCTGCTGCCGGGCCTCTGTGCGCGGGCGGCCGTCCACGTGGAGGCACCAGTCCGGATGCGCACGGTAAAGATCGCTGTCCGGGGAGACCATTTCCGGCTCGAACCACAGGCCGAAGAGCAGGCCCATTTTATGCAGCTTTTCCGAAAGGCCGCCCAGGCCGGACGGAAGCTTGCGCAGGTTGACGGTCCAGTCGCCGAGGGAACAGTTGTCCGAATCGCGCTTCCCGAACCATCCGTCGTCCAGCACAAAAAGCTCGATGCCGATCCCGGCCGCCTTTTCGGCGATCGCCAGGAGGCGCTGTTCGTCAAAGTCGAAATAGGTGCCTTCCCAGTTGTTGACCAGCACCGGGCGCGGCCGGCTGCGCCATGCACCGCGGGCAAGCCGGGTGCGGTAAAGCCGGTGGTACTGCTGGGACATGCCGTTGAATCCGTCCTGGCTGAAAACGAGCACCGCTTCCGGGGACGAGAGGGACTCACCCGGCTCCAGCAGCCAGGAGAAGGTATCGGGATTCATGCCGACGGACAGCCGCGCATGGCCGAAATTATCGACGCGGCAGGAGGCCTGGAAACTCCCGCTGTAGACGAGGCTGGCGCCCCAGACTGCGCCGGAGGTTTCGCAGGCGTTCCGTTCGCACAGGGCCATAAAGGGGTTTTCCTCGTGGCCGGAAGCGCCCCGGGCCGAAGCAATCCGAAGTTCCCCGGCGGAGAGCGGCGTGCGTACGACCGTGCGTTCCCGGGCCCAGGCGCCGTGAAGGTGCACTGCGTCCAGGTCGCTGCGCCAGAAAGGAACGGAGGCGGACAGGAGGGACGTAACGGTCAGGGGTTCGCTGCCGGCGTTGCGCAGCAGGAGGCTCCGTGCGACGGCACCGTCCGATGCGAAGACGGAATACTGTGCGGTGACCTGCAGCCCGGTCAGCCTGTCCTCCAGCAGCACCGAAAGCGTATCCGCTTCATCGGCGCTTTCGGCATAGGTTGCCGGGAGCCCCGGCAGGGAAGGCTTGCCGGCCTCTACGGACACGGAGACCACCCGAAGGTCGGCCACTTCGTCCCCGCGGGCGGTGCGGATGCCGACGGCAGGCGTGCCGTACCAGCCTGCGCCGCATACGGGCACCTCATAGGGCAGCAGGGCGACGGGCAGGTCGAAGGAGGCAAAGGAGGCATAATCCTTCGGATCCCATGTGAGCGCGTCCGCAGGCAGGCGGGGCCCCCAGTACAGGTGCAGCAGGCGATCCTGGCTGTCGCGGTGCAGCACGTAGCTGACATTCCCGCCGCTGAGGGTCCAGGTTTGCGCGGATGCATTGAATTCCAAAGGCATAGGCAGTCCTCCCGATTCGGTTTTTTGCGTGCTTTGATCCGGGTACCATTATAGCCGAACAAAGAAAGGGAAATCAATGCTTTCTCTTGTCATGGTGAAAACAAACCGATATAATAGAAGATGGTTTTATATGCCCGGAAGGGAGGGGAAAGGATGTATTGCCGGGTGATCGTGGACATCGTTCATGAGAATGTGGCAAAGCCTTTTACCTATCTCGTTCCGGAAGGCATGCAGCTCTCCCCGGGCCAGCGCGTGGCGGTTCCCTTCGGCGCGCGCGAAAAGGAGGGCATCGTGACCGAACTGACCGGATCGTGCGATATCGATCCGGAAAAGATCCGGCCCGTGCTCCGCCCGCTGGAGGATTACGCCGCCATCCCGCCCGAGCTGATGGAGCTTGCCGGGGAAATGGCGGTTCGGGCCCACTGCCCGCCGGCTGAAACGCTGCGACTGATGCTGCCGGCGCAGATGCGGGGCGGCCGGGTCAGCGTCAGGAAAGTACGCACGGTAACCCTGGCCGTGCCCGCGGGGGAAGCCGCGGAGGCGATGCAGAGCAGCCGGCACGGGGGAAAGCGCGCCAGGATCCTGGAACTGCTGCTGGACAGGGACACGATGACGGTGCCGGGAATTGCGGCCGAGGTCAGGGATCCGGGGGATGCCCTGAAAAAGCTGGAAACGGACGGGCTGGTCCGGATCACCGGGGAGGAATCCCTGCGGACGCCGGCCGGCGCGTTTGCCGAGGTGAAGGACCCGGGATACGAACTGACGCCGGGGCAGCGGGAAGCCTTGGACGAAATCCTGCCCGCCCTGCACGGGAAAGGCGGAAAGTTCCTGCTCCACGGCGTTACCGGCAGCGGGAAAACCGAGGTTTTCATGAAAGCGGTCCGGGACACCCTTGAATCGGGCCGGAGCGCGATCATCCTTGTGCCGGAGATCGCACTGACCCCGCAGATGGTTTCCTGGTTCAGGGGGCGGTTCGGCGCGGTGGCCGCCGTGATCCATTCCCGGCTGAGCGCCGGCGAGCGCTATGACGAATGGCGGAGGATCCGGCGCGGCGACGCACGGGTCGTGGTCGGGGCGCGGAGCGCCGTTTTCTCCCCGGTACAACGGCTGGGGCTGATCGTCGTGGACGAGGAGCATGAAAGCACCTACCTGAACGACCGGCACCCGCGCTACGATACGCGGGACGTGGCTGCCAGCCGGTGCACCCGCGAGGGCGCCACGATGATCCTGGCGAGCGCGACACCGAGCATCCTCAGCTTTGCGCGGGCCCGCCGCGGGGATTATACCCTGCTGGAGATGCCGAACCGCGTGAACGACAGGCCGCTGCCGGAAGTCGATATCGTCGATATGCGCACGGAGCTGGAGAACGGGAACCGGACGGTGCTGAGCGGCATGCTGCGCCGGGAACTGAAGGAGTGCATCCGAAAGGGCGAACAGGCCATTTTGCTGATCAACCGGCGGGGATACAATTCCTTCGTCTCCTGCCGGAGCTGCGGGTACGTCGTAAAATGCCCGAACTGCGACATCAGCATGACGTACCATATCGGTTCGGCGGAAGGAAAGCTCCGCTGCCATTACTGCGGCGCGGAAACGCTGCCCCCGCAGACCTGCCCGGCCTGCGGCGGGCATTACATCCGCTATTTCGGCGCCGGCACCCAGAAGGTGGAGGAGGAAGTCAGCAAGATGCTGCCGGGCGTCCGGACGGTCCGTATGGATTACGACACGACCGGAACCAAGGACGGGCACGGCAGGCTGCTGGAAGTCTTCCGCAGCGGGGAAGCGCGGATCCTGATCGGTACGCAGATGATCGCGAAAGGGCTCGATTTTCCGCAGGTGACGCTTGTCGGCGTCGTCGCGGCGGACATGGCACTGAACCTGCCGGATTACAGGAGCCGGGAAAGGGCGTTCCAGCTGCTGACCCAGGTTGCCGGGCGCGCCGGGAGGGGGCAGCAGAGCGGCCGCGTGATCATCCAGACCTACCTGCCGAACGACCCGGTGATCGGCTTTGCCGCACGGCAGGATTACAGGGCGTTTTTTGAAAGCGAATTCCGCCGGCGGAGGAACGGACTGTATCCGCCCTTCACCGTGCTGGCGCGGCTGCTTGCCGAAAGCGCCGCAGAGGAGAAGGCGGCCGCGGCGGCCGACGAACTGGAAGGCAGGATCAGGACCCTGCTGGAGGAGCATGACGACTGGAAGCGGAAGGTGCTGACTGTGCTGAAGGATACGCCTTCGGTGAAGTTCCTGAAAGGGAAGCACCGGCGGCATATCCTGGTCAAAGCCCTCGTGGGCAGGGAAACAGACGCCTTTTTCGGGGCGCTGACAGAGCTCGCGGCGAAAAAGCGCGAAGGCGCGGAAATATGGTTCGAGGTCAATCCGACGTCGATGATGTAATAACAGGCTGCCGGGGAAACCCGGGCGGCAAAACCGGAAAGGATCGAAGCAAAGCAATGGGAATCAGGAAAATCGTTACAATCGGGGATGATACGCTGCGCAAGGTCTGCAGGAAACAGGAAAAGTTCGACCTGCGCCTGGCAGTCCTCCTCAGGGATATGGCGGATACCATGTACAAGGCGGAAGGCGTGGGCCTGGCGGCGCCCCAGGTTGGCATCCTGCGGCGGGTGGCCGTGGTCGACGTGACCGAGGACCACACGGGCCTGGTGGAAATGGTGAATCCCGAGATCGTCGAACGGGAAGGCACCCAGACCGGGCGGGAAGGCTGCCTGAGCGTTCCCGGGCGGCAGGGCGTCGTGACGCGGCCGATGAAGGTCAGGGTGCGTTTCCAGGACCGGAAAGGCAACTGGATGGAAATGGAAACCGAGGGTTTCGAAGCGCGGGCGGTCTGCCATGAGCTGGACCACCTGGACGGCCGGATGTACATCGACGTGATGGACCGCGAACTGACGAAGGAAGAAATCGAGGGGCATATCCCGGAGGATGATGCACAGTGAGGATCGTTTTTATGGGGACGCCCGAATTTGCCGTCCCGTCGCTGCGTACGTTGATCGCCTTTCCGGGCGCTGAAGTGGCAGGCGTGTTCACGCAGCCGGACCGCCCGAAGGGCCGCGGCAACAGGCTGACGCCGAGCCCGGTGAAGGTTGCTGCCGCGGAAGCCGGCATCCCGGTCTTCCAGCCGGAGAAAATCCGCCGGGACGGCGCGGAAACGCTGCGCGGGCTGCGGCCCGACCTGTGCGTGACCGCGGCCTTCGGCCAGATCCTCAGCCATGAAATCCTTGAAATTCCCCCGCTCGGGAACATCAACGTCCACGCGTCGCTGCTGCCGAAGCACCGGGGATCGGCGCCCATCGCCCATGCCATCATGTGCGGGGACCCGAAAACAGGGGTCACCACCATGATGATGGATGAAGGGATCGACACCGGGGATATGCTCCTGCAGCAGGAAACCGAAATTGGCGAAACGGAGACCTGCGGCGAACTGACGGAACGGCTGGGCCTCGTCGGGGCAGAAGTGCTGCGCAGGACCCTGGAAGCCCTGCAGGCTGGAACCCTGCGGCGGATCCCGCAGAACCATGCGGAAATGACCTACGATCCGATGCTGCGCAAGGAAATGGGCCTGACGGACTTTACCGGCAGCGCGGCGGAGGAAAAGGGGAAGATCAACGGCCTGAACCCGTGGCCCTGCGTCAGTATTCCCTGCGGGGACGGCGGCAGGCTGAAGCTGCTGCGGGCCGTATGCACTGAGGGAAGCGGCAAAGCGGGCACCGTCCTGGAGGCGGATCCGAAGGAAGGCCTCGTGATCGCCTGCGGAACGGGCGCGGTCAGGATCCTGGAGGTGCAGGCACCCGGGGGAAAACGCATGCGGGCCGAGGATTACCTGCGCGGGCATCCGCTCGGGTGAAAGCATTGATATGAATCAACGGACATCGGAAAGGGAAACTTGATGAGCGAAACGAAAAAGCGGCCTGTGCAGCGCGCAGGCCAGCCCGGGAAAAACCGGACGCCCGGAAAGGGCGGCGCGTTCCGGGGAAATGCCGCAAACGGGAAGAACGAACGGTTCCGGGGGAATCCAGCGAACGGGAAGAACGGCCCGTTCCGCGGAAAGCCTGCGAACGGAAGGAACGGGAAGGACGCCGGACCGCAGAAGGTCCTGCACGAGGAAGGCATGCCTGCGAGGCGCCTGGCCCTGCGCGTGATCCGCCAGGTCACCGAACAGGGGGCCTATGCGTCCCTGAGCCTGGACAAGGCCCTTGAAAACTGCGGCCTCATCTCTGCCGACAGGCGGCTCGTCTCCCGCCTGGTCTACGACACCCTGGACCACCTGATCTACCTGGATTATGTGCTGTCGCAGGTCATGGCGAGGGAGGACACGGACATCAAGCTCCGGAATATCCTTCGCCTGGGCGCCTGCCAGATCCTCCTGGAGGACCGCATCCCCGAAAGCGCGGCGACGGATACCAGCGTGCGCCTTTGTACGGAAGCCGGCATGGAAGGGCTCAAGGGAGTCTGCAACGGCATCCTGCGGAACCTTGTCCGGAAAAAGGACGAACTGGTGTTCCCGGATCCTGAAAAAGAGCCCGACAAAGCGGAATCCATCCGTTACAGCGTGCCAGAGTGGCTGTGGAAAAAGCTGAAGGCGGATTACGGCACTGCGGAGGCAGCCGCCATCGTGACCCACAGCACCGCGGCGGAGAGCTGGACCGTCCGGCCGAACCTGACGAAACTGACGGACGACGACTTCGAAAAGGTGCTCGCAAAGAAGGTCTGGGAAAAGGAAAAGACAGACCTTCCGCATGCTTGGAAGGTTCGCGGGGCGATGGATATCGCCCGGGACGCGGACTTCCTGAACGGTTCCTTTTCCATCATGACCCCCGGAAGCATGATGGCGTGCCTGGCGATGGACGTTAAAAGGGGCAAACAGGTCCTTGACTGCTGTGCGGCGCCCGGGGGCAAGTCGTGCTATCTTGCGGAGCTGATGGCGGGCACGGGCCGCGTGCAGGCCTGGGACATCCATGAACACCGCACGGCCCTCATCGAAGCGCAGGCGAAACGCCTCGGGCTGGAGAACATCCGCCCGATGGTGCGCGACGCTTCCCGGCTGCGGGAGGACCTGGCGGAATCCATGGACGCTGTCCTCCTGGATGCCCCGTGCACGGGGCTCGGTATGCTTTCGGAAAAGCCGGATATCAAGCTCAGGCTGACGGAGGTAAGCCTCGGCGAACTGAAGGCGCTGCAGCAAAAGCTGCTGGATACGGTATGTACGTATGTGAAGCCGGGCGGCACGCTGGTTTACTCCACCTGCTCCGTCCTCACGGAGGAGAACGAAGCGCAGGTGGAAGCATTCCTGGCCGGCCATCCGGATTTTGAAGCGTGCGACCTGCCGGATACGATCCCGGAACGCTTCAGGACAAACAGGAAGGCCGGGCTGCAGCTGCTGCCTTCCAGGGACGGTACAGAGGGCTTCTATCTATGCAGGATGAAGAAAAAATACAGCGCACTGTAAGCGGCGGCCCGGAGACTGCCGGCGCTGCGGCCAAAACGGAACTGGCCGGCATGACGGAGGCGGAGCTTACGGCATGGGCGGCCGCGCAGGGCCTGCCCGCCTTCCGCGGGAAGCAGGTTTTTGAGTGGATCCATCGCGGCGAGGACTTCGACGGGATGACAAACCTTTCGAAGGAAGTGCGCGAAAAGCTGAAGGAAACGGCGGTTGCGCAGTGCGCGGAGATCCGGCTGAGCCGGAAAAGCGCGCTGGACGGAACGGTCAAATTCCTCTTTGCGCTCAGGGACGGCAACTGTGTGGAAGGCGTGCTGATGCGCTACAGGTACGGCGTCAGCTTGTGCATTTCCACCCAGGTCGGATGCCGGATGGGATGCAGGTTCTGCGCCTCCACGCTGGACGGCCGCGTGCGGGATCTCACGGCGGGGGAAATGCTAGGGGAAATCCTGGCGGCGACCCGCTACCTCCGGCCGGAGGGCGAAAAAGTCAGCCATGTGGTGCTGATGGGCAGCGGCGAGCCGCTCGACAACTATGACGAGGTGATCCGTTTCCTGCGCCTGCTGCGCGAGGAAAACGGCGTCAGGATCAGCCTGCGGAATGTATCCCTGTCCACCTGCGGCATTGTGCCCCGGATCTACGACCTGGCGAAGGAGAACCTGCCGGTCACCCTGTGCATCTCGCTGCACGCGCCGAACGACAGGATCCGCCGGCAAACCATGCCGATTGCGAACAAGTATGCCATCCGGGAGATCCTGGAAGCATGCAGGCATTACATCCGGGTCACCGGACGGCGGGTGATCTTCGAATACGCGCTGGTGGACGGCCTGAACGCCGGGGAAGCGGAAGCCAGGGAACTGGCCGGCCTGCTGCGCGGGATGCAGTGCCACGTGAACCTGATTCCCCTGAACGAAGTGAAGGAAAGGCAGCTCAAAGGCGTCAGCGAGGATACTGTCAGGGCGTTCCTGAAGGTCCTGCAGGAAAGGCATATTTCCGCGACCCGGCGCCGGGAAATGGGCGACGACATCGAGGGCGCATGCGGGCAGCTGCGCAGGAAGACAATCAATACCTCAAGGAGCGAAGCGACATGCGAAAGTTTAACCTGAAGGAAAAAGCCGCCAGGCGGATGATGGACCCGGAGCACAGGAATGAGCCGGCCGCGCCCGCGGAGGCGAATACGGCGTCCCCGGTCCGGGGGTTCACGATCACCGGCAGGACGGACGTCGGCAGGGTACGCAGGACCAACCAGGACGCCCTGATTATCGGGAACGGACTGGCCGGCGTCGCGGACGGCATGGGCGGGCACAACGGAGGCGAGATCGCGTCCGCTGATACGCGCGACGGCCTGCTCCGGGAGATAAAGGGCAAAAAACCGGACCCCGAACTGCTGCAGGAAGCTGTCCGGAAAATCAACCTGGAAATCTGGGAGCACCAGGAGCGGGATGCCGCCCTGACCGGCATGGGCACGACGCTGACGCTCCTGTGGCCTTCGGAGAACGAGGTGCTGGTCGCCCAGGTGGGCGACAGCCGGGCATACCTGCTGCGCGGCGGGGAACTCAGGCAGGTGACGGAAGACCATTCCCTGGTCGGGGACATGGTCCGCAAGGGCGTACTGACGGAGGAACAGGCAGCATGCCATCCGATGCGCAATTATATTACCCGCGCCGTGGGCACGGACGACACGGTTGAAGTTGATATTTTCAGGGAGGAACGCAAGGCAGGCGACCGGTGGCTTGTCTGCTCCGACGGTTTGTACGGGCAGATGACCCGGGACGTGCTGAAGGAACTGCTGTCCCTCGAAAACCAGGAGGAAGCGGCGGACCGGCTGCTCCAGACCGCGCTGGACAATGGGGGCAAGGACAATATTTCCCTGGTCCTGCTGACGGACGAAACGGGAAAGGCATGCCCTGACGCGGAAGCTGCTGCAGAGGGCGAAGAAAAGAGCGGGGAGGCGGAAGCATGACAGACAAGATCCTTGCCAACCGCTACCGCCTCACGGAACAGATCGGCATGGGCGGCATGGCCATCGTATACAGGGCGGTCGACCTGCGGACCGGCCATAACGTTGCCGTCAAGGTCCTGCGGCCGGAATACAACGAGGACCGGGAGTTCATCAGCCGCTTCCAGCGGGAGGCCGAAGCGGCCAGCAAAATGACGCACCATAACATCGTCAACCTGCTGGATGTGGGCATGGACGGGGAAAACCGCTACCTGGTCATGGAGTACGTGCAGGGGAAAACCCTGAAAGCAGTGATCCAGGAGCGCGGCAAGCTGAACGCGCCGCTGGCGTGCCAGATCGCGATCCGGATCCTCAGTGCCCTGGAGCATGCCCACCGGAACGGCATTGTCCACCGGGATATCAAACCCCAGAATATCCTTGTCCACGAGGACGGCCATATCAAGGTGGCCGATTTCGGCATCGCCCGGATTGCGGACAGCGCAACCCTGACCCGCGGCGACAACGTGATGGGCTCCGTCCATTATTTCTCGCCGGAACAGGCCCGCGGGGAAGGCGCGACAGCGGCCAGCGATATCTATTCCACCGGCGTGGTGCTCTATGAAATGCTCACGGGCCGCGTGCCCTATGACGGGGACAATCCCGTCGCTGTCGCCATGCAGCACCTGCATGCGGCGCCGGTGCCGATCCAGAACCTGGCGCCGGACGTGCCCCCGGCGGTGGTGCGCGTCTGCATGAAGGCCATGGAAAAGAATCCTGCCATGCGGTACCAGTCCGCCCGGGATATGGCGGCGGACCTGCGGGCCGCGCTGGAAGAGCGCGGGGACCAGGTGCCCTTCCCGGAAAACGAGCTCGTGGTCCGGCAGCCGAAACCGCAGGTATCCGCGGAGAAAGGCGCGCTTTCCAATACGGGGCCGCGGCATACGCTCCGGATGCCGGACAGGCGTTCGGTCCGGATCATGCTGGACGTCCTGCTGGCGCTGGCGGTGGCGGCCGGGCTCTTCTTCGGCGGCCGGGCAATCTATGAACAGACCATCTTTACCGTAAAGGTCCCGGATGTCATGGGTATGGATATCGACGAGGCCGCGCGGGTGCTGAAACAGGCGGGCCTGACGGAAACGCACAAAGGCATGCCGAATGACCAGGTGGAGCTGAACCAGGTGTACGTCCAGAACCCGGGCGCTGACACCACGGTCCGGAAAGGGGATTCCGTAATCCTCGTCATTTCCAGCGGCCCGGTGCCGTTCGAAATGCCGGACGTGGTCGGCAAGACCGCGGAGGAAGCGACAAACCTGCTGACGGCCAGGAAGATGTCGATCACCCGGGACCGGGCGGCCAGCAGCGACGTGCCGAAGGGCAGCGTCATGGGCCAGGTCCCCGCTGCCGGGACGATGGTGACCAGGGATGACCCGGTGACCCTGACCATCAGCGGGGGCAGCACGGTGGTGCCGTCCCTGGCGGGATGCACGCTGCAGGAAGCGGAGGAAATGCTGACGAAGCAGAACCTGGCCCTCCAGCCCTCGCTGAAGTATGTGATCACGGAGAACAAGGACGAGCACGGCACGGTCGCGGTATCGACGCCTGAAGCGGAGAACCGCGTCGCGGAGGATACGCCTGTCCAGCTGACGCTCTACAGGTATCCGGAAGCGGAATGCACGGCGTCCCTGAGCGTCACGGTGCCGGTGAGCGACCAGCAGCTGAAGGTCCGGATCAGCATCCGTGCCGAGCAGTCGAACGTTGCCATCGACAGCCGGACCTATACCCTCGAGCCGGAAGATCCGCGCGTCATCGAGGAAACGGTCGATATCCCGGACGGCCGCGCGTATACCTATACGGTCTATCTCGGCGATACGCAGCTGGAGCAGAAAAGCCTGAACCTGAAGCCTTCCGAAGAAGGGGAAACGAACCATGAGTGAACTCCGGGAAGGGCTGCTCCGCGGAACGCTGGTCCGGGGAATCGGCAGCTTTTATACGGCGAAGGACGAGGCCGGCCGGTGCTACACGCTGCGCTGCAAGAAAAAATTCCGCCGCCAGGGCATCAGCCCGCTGACGGGGGACGAGGTGCTTTTTACTCCGGGTGAAGCGGAAGAGGACGGCTGGATCGAGGAAATCCTGCCGAGGAAAACGGTATGCCTCCGGCCGCCGGTCGCGAACGTCACGCGGCTCGTGCTGGTGCTGGCGCCCGTTCCGGAACCGGACTTCCTCCTGGCCGACCGGATCATCTCCCGCGCGGTGGCGCAGGAAATCGGCGTGCTGATCGCGGTGAACAAGGCGGACCTCGATACGTCCCTGGCCGGGACCGCAGCTGAAGAATACAGGGCCGCGAAAATTCCTGTATTCCCGGTGAGCGCGAAGGAAAAGACAGGCCTGGAGCCGCTGCGGGACGCCATGCGGGGCGCCCTGTGCTGCCTGACGGGGCAGAGCGGAACGGGAAAAAGCACACTGCTGAACGCTTTGCTGGGCCTGCAGCTGGAAACGGGGGATATCTCCCGGAAGATCGCCCGGGGCAAAAACACCACCCGGCAGACAGAACTGCTGGAATCCGGCGGACTGCGGGTCATGGACACGGCAGGCTTCAACCTGCTGGAACCGGAAAAGCGCATGGAGCCGGAAAAACTCCGCGAACGGTATCCTGAATTCCAGCCCTATGAAGGGAAATGCCGCTTCAGGGAATGCCTGCACGACCGGGAACCAGGCTGCGCCGTCCGCGAGGCGGCGGACCGCGGGCTGATCCATCCGGAAAGGCTGCTGCGCTACAGGCAGCTGCTGGCGGAAACGAGGGAAACATGGAGGGAACGGTATGATTAAGATTGCACCGAGTATCCTGGCAGCCGATCTGCTGAACCTCGGCAGGGACGTGCTGCGCGCGGAGGCAGCCGGATGCGACTGGATCCATGTGGACGTGATGGACGCGCATTTTGTCCCGAACCTGGCCTATACGCCGGAGACCGTGCGCAGCCTGAAAAAGGCGGTATCCGTCCCGCTGGACGTCCATCTTATGATGGACAGGCCGGAAACGCTGCTGGACGCATTCCTGGAAGCAGGGGCGGACATCGTGACAATCCATGCGGAAATCGATTCGGATATCGCGCAGCTGGTGAAGCGGATCCGCGGCGCCGGCGCTTTGGCGGGCATTGCGCTCCGGCCTGGAACCCCCCTCGGGGCAGTCCGGCCGTATATGGATTCAGTTGACCTGATCCTTGCCATGACCGTCGAACCGGGGTTCGGCGGGCAGAAACTGGACGAGCGCGTGATCGCCAAAATCCGGGCCATCCGGGATACGGGATACCAGGGCGAAATCGAGGCTGACGGCGGCATTCGGGAAGACAACCTGGGAATGCTGGCGGAGAACGGGCTGACGGTGGCGGTCATGGGCACGGCGCTTTTCCGCTGCACGGACATGCCGGAAACTGTCGCAAGGCTGCACAGGCTGCAGGCAGGATCATCACGGAAGCGGGACGGCGTATGAACCAGGACACGATTGCGGCGATTGCAACGGCGCCGGGGCGGGGCGGCATCGGCATTATACGGATCAGCGGCCCGGCGGCGGAAGGCATCCTTTCGGAAATCTTCCGGCCGGCAGGCCGGAAAGGCGGGGTGTTCGAAAGCCACCGCCTCGTTTACGGGAAGATCCTGGACGGCGGTGAAGTGCTGGATGAATGCATGGCCGTCCTGATGCGCGCGCCGTCCAGCTACACGCGGGAAGACGTGGCGGAGATCCAGGTCCACGGGGGGACGCAGGTCCTCCAGCGCGTGCTGGCGCTTTGCCTCCGGAAAGGCGCCCGGCTCGCGGAAGCGGGGGAGTTTACGCGCCGCGCTTTCCTGAACGGGCGGATCGACCTGAGCCGGGCGGAAGCCGTCATGGGCCTGATCGAAGCGCGGGGAGAGCAGGAACGCCGGGCTGCCGTGCGGCAGATGGCGGGAGGCACGGCCGATTTTGTCCGCGCCGCCGCGGACGATCTTTACAAACTGCAGGCAGGTCTTGCGGCCTGCATCGATTATCCGGAGGAAATTTCCGACGAGGAGGGCGCGGGGGAACTCCGCGCCGGGCTGGAACGCCTGGTCCGGAAGCTCCGGGACGCGGTGGACGAACGCTCCTCCAGGCTGATCCACGACGGCATGCATGTGACGCTCTTCGGAATCCCGAACGCGGGGAAAAGCAGCCTGCTGAACGGGCTGATCGGCCAGGACAAGGCTATTGTGACAGAGATTCCGGGCACCACGCGGGATACCGTGGAGGGTGAGATCCGCGTCGGCGGTATCCGCGTATTCCTGACCGATACGGCCGGGCTCCGGAAAACCGAAGACCCGATCGAACGGATCGGGGTGGAGAAATCTGAGCGGGCCTTGAAGAACGCGGATATCGCGATGCTGGTCCTGGACGGGTCCAGGGAGATCAGCGATGAAGAAACGGAATGGCTCCGGGGCATGCAGGACAGCGGCGCGGTCGTCATCAACAAATCGGACCTGCCGCAGGTGATTACGGAGGAAACGGTCCGGGCGATCCGCCCCGGGATCCGCTGCATGACTGTCTCCGCCCTGGACAGCGATTCCCTGCAGCAGATCCGCGAATTTTTCCGCGAAAAGGCGGAGGTTTCCGACAGCATCGCCGTCACGCAGCCCAGGCACCTGGACGCGGTCAGGCGCGCCGTTGCCAGCCTGGAGGACGCCATGCGCACCCTGGACCTGCTGACGCCGGATATGGCGGCGACGGATCTCCAGGCTGCCCAGAATGCACTAAGTGAGATTACGGGGGACAGGGCGGACGAAAAACTGCTGGATGCGGTTTTCTCCGGGTTCTGTGTCGGCAAATAGGCGCCGGCGGCCGCAGCTGCCGGCGGACGGAGGAAAAATAAATGGGTGAAGTTTACCAGAAGGTGTCCAGGGGTCCCGGAAGCCTTGGGAAGATCCCGCAGATGGCGGAAAAGCTGGGCATGTCCCGGCCGATGATCATCGGTTCGGAGCGCCTTGCGGCCAGGCTGCTGAAAAAAGCGCCGCAGCTCCTGCAGGCGCCGGTTTTCAGCGGTTACCATCCGAACCCGGACCTGCAGGACGCGCTTCCGGCCGTGAAGGTTTTCAGGGAACAGCTGTGCGACGGGATCATTTCCATCGGCGGGGGATCGGCCATGGATACGGCCAAGGCGGTCAAGGCACTGCTGTATGCGGAAAGCCCGGAAAAGGCGCTGGAAGGCAGCTTTCCTGAAAAGATGCCGGTTCCGCACATCGCGGTCCCGGGCACCGCAGGCACGGGCGCCGAAGCCACGCAGAATGCTGTCGTCTATTACGGCGGCCGGAAAAAGTCGCTCAGCCACCCGGCCCTCCGGCCGGACGGTGTGATCCTGGATGCAGAGCTGCTGGATTCCCTGCCTGAATACCACAGGAAATCGGCCGCCCTCGACGCCCTTTCCCAGGGCATTGAAAGTTACTGGTGCAGGGGCGCGACCGACGACAGCCGCGTACATGCGTACCTGGCGGTGCTCGGCGTCCTGGACAACCTGAAGGCGTACCTGGCGGGGGATCCGCATGCGGCGGAAGAGATGCTCGCCGCCAGTTACCAGAGCGGCAAGGCGATCCAGATCACCCGGACGACGGCAGCCCATGCCATGTCCTACCAGCTGACGAAGACCATGGGGTATGCCCACGGGCATGCCTGCATGATCACGCTGCCCGTACTGTGGGAAATGGCCGGGGAGCATGAAGAAATGCTGCCTGTCCTCGGGGACCTGGCCGCAAAAATGCGCCTGGGGAGCTGGCAGGTGGTCCCGAAGCTCCTGCGCGGCATCCTGTATGACCTGGGGATGGAAATGCCAGGGATGCCCGGCAGGGAAACCCTCGAAAAGCTGGTCTCGTCGGTGGACCCGGAAAGGCTGGGGAACCATCCGGCGGCAATGTCGGCCGACGACGTGAGGAACGCGTACATCCGGGCCTTCACGCCCCTGTGCGCCGCCGAGAAACAGGCCTGCCTGGATATCTGGCAATACTACAACGCCTGAGCAAACGTGATGAAGGAGGAACCGAAGCATGCCGGAACAGAAAGCAAACGTTCATGAAGGGCACCGGGAAAAGCTGCGGCAGCGCTTTATCCGGGAAAACGGGTTTGAAAACTTTGAGGACCACCAGATCCTGGAGCTGCTGCTCTTCTATGCAAACCCGCGGAGCGATACCAATCCGCTGGCCCATGCCCTGCTGGAATCTTTCGGCTCCCTGAAGGGGGTCCTGGAAGCCAGGCCGGAAATGCTGATGAACGTCCGTGGCGTCGGGGAACGCGCCGCGACGCTCATTTCGATGGTTGTCCCCCTGACGCGCGTATGGAACCGGTGCGCCCTGGCGGAGCCCGACCGGATCGGGAACAGCCGGGAGGCGGAAAAGTACTGCCTGTCCCTGCTGGCAGGCCGCCGGTCCGAAGGCTTCTATGTCGTCTCGCTGAACGCCAAATGCATGGTGCTCGGCCGGCGCAAAATCTCGGACGGTTCCCTCAGCGAAGTATCCGCCTATCCGCGCATCGTGATGGAAACGGCGCTCAATTACAATGCCCACAGCGTATTGCTCTGCCATAACCATCCGGGCGGAACCTGCGCGCCGTCCCCGGAGGATATCGCCTCCACGCTCCAGCTCCAGCGGCTGCTGAACGGCGTCGGGATCCTGCTGCTGGACCATATTATCGTCGCGAACGACAGCGCCTACAGCATGATCCAGCACGGGGATATCGATTACAGGATCAGGAACAAGGCCTGACCCGGGGGCCGGCGGCCTGCGGGGCAGCAGAAAAACGGGGAGAAGGTAAACATGACGAAGGAAAAGAAGAAAAGGCACCGGCTCGTCCGGGCGCTGGTCACGCTGGCGGTGCTGGCGGTCGCTGCGTTCGGGCTGCTGCTTGGGTATATCTGCATACGGGAAGGGAGCGTGCCCCGGGAAGTGGCGGAAGTAAAGGCGGATTATGATGCAATCGTCGTGCTCGGCGCGCAGGTTCGCCCGGACGGAACCCCCAGCGTCCAGCTGGGCTGGCGGCTGGACAGGGCTGCGGAAGTCTGGGAGAAGAAAAACGTTCCCATCGTGGTCTGCGGGGCGCAGGGGAAGGACGAACCGGAACCGGAAGCCCTGGCGATGAAACGCTACCTGGAAGGGAAGGGCATTCCCCCGGCATACATCCTGGCGGATCCGGATTCCTTCAATACGGAGCAGAACCTGCAGAACGCGAAAAAATTGCTGGACGGGCATCCGGACGAAATCCGGAAGGTGATCATCGTCACGAGCGATTACCATGTTCCGCGCTCCATGGCCCTGGCCGGGGACCTGGGGCTGGACGCTTCCGGCATCGGCAGCCCGTGCCTGCAGGAATACTGGATCAAGAACCACGGCAGGGAAGCGCTTGCCTGGTGCAAATACTGGCTGAAGAAATATCTCCGCCTGGACCTGTAAAGGAAAAACGGAATGGACAGTGGGATGATTGCTGAAAAGCTGCGGCAGAACGGGCTGCAGTCCGTCGGCGGACTGCCGGAAAAACTGGAGGTTTACCTCCGTATGCTGCAGGAATGGAACAGCCGGATGGACCTGACGGCTGTCCTCGATGAGGATGAGATGGTTGACCGCCATTTTGTCGACAGCCTGGCCGTGCTGCGTACGGGCCTGGTCCTGCCGGGGGCGTCCGTCATTGACGTGGGAACGGGTGCGGGTTTTCCCGGCCTGGTGCTGGCCATGGCGCGGCCGGACCTGTCCGTGGCGCTGCTGGATGCGCAGCAGAAACGCCTGGGCTTCCTGGAGGCTGTCTGCGAGGCTGCGGGCGTGGCAAACGCGGTCCTGATCCATGCCCGGGCGGAGGATGCCGCCCGCGAAAAACAGCATCGGGAGCAGTATGACCTTGCGGTGGCGAGGGCGGTGGCGCCCCTGGACGTCCTGTGCGAATACCTGCTGCCGTATGTGCGCGTCGGCGGGTATGCCCTGTGCTGGAAAGGGCCGTCCCTCCGGAATGAAATCGAAGCGGGAAGGCGCGCATGCGCCGTCCTCGGCGGAAGGCCGGAAGCGCCCGTGCCGTGCCCTGTGCACGGCAGGGATTGGGACCACCGGATCCTTCCGGTGCGCAAGCTGACAAAAACCGCCTCCGCGTATCCGCGGAAGGCGGGAACCCCCAAGGCAAAACCCCTGGGGGAAAGGAACGGATGAGCGCTGGCCGTCAGTTCCTTTTTTTGCAGTCAAAAAGCCCTGCAGCCGGGCTGCAGGGCCGCGTGCGGATGGCGGGACTCGAACCCGCACGCCGGTGAGGGCAGGGGATTTTAAGTCCCCGGTGTCTGCCATTCCACCACATCCGCATACCCCGCAAGTATATCACTTACGGGAAACGGGCGTCAAGGTGCTGAAATAGACGGTATATGCTTCATCCTGCACGTCGTAGAGGGGAACCAGGCGGAAGTTTTCCCCCTGGCCGCGCGTGCGGTAGGTGTTCTGCTGCCATACATAGGTGCTGTAGGTGTGCGGGGTTTCGGGGATCAGGAAGGAAGCCGGATCGGAAAGATCGCCGGCAAGCGGGCGGTCGGCGGCCGTCAGGCCGGCCAGGACGATCGGGCCGTCCACCAGGGAGAACAGCGAGGGATCGTCCGGAAGGGGTTCGGCGCATACGCCGGACGGGAAGAAGATGTCGACGGTATCGCTGCCCCATGCGCGGTCCAGCGTAATATATCCGTCCTGCACGGGGACATCGCCGGCCGGCTCGCCGTTGATGCTGATCTCCGGGCGTCCGGTGCACCAGCACGGCAGGCGCAGCCTGAGCGTCCATTCGCTGCCGGCGGGGCCCTGCACCGCGAAGCGCAGGCTCCAGCGGGATACGCGTCCGCCGCCGTGCTCATCGAAGAGCACCTGGTTGTCGTAATTCTTCATATGCACGGCCTGGGCCAGGCGTACTGTGCCGCAGGAGAGCTCCAGGCATGTTTCGGAGGGAATATACTGGCTGACGGTGACGCCGTTCCCGTCCGTGTACCAGATGAGCTCCGGATAGAGCGTCTGGGCCTGGACCATGGTGCCGAAGCAGCACCAGAAGTCATGCGTGCGGCTGCCCCATGTTTTCCGACTGCCGGGGGTCATCGGCAGGAAATATGTCGGCATGCCGGTCTGCCCGTTCTGCTGGGCGAGGAATCCGTTGTAGATTGCCCGCTCAATATAATCGGCGTAGCGGGTGTCGCCCGTCCAGCGGTACAGGTATTCAGCCGTGCGCACCATGTTGTAAACGGTGCAGAATTCCTGGTCGGTACTGCACATGAAATGGCTGTGGCTGCGGGGCGGGATCCAGAATTCGCCGGCATTCGAGCCCGTGGTGCTGAACATGCCGCGGTCGGTCACCGCTGTCTTCCAGAAGGCTTCCATGCGGTCCTTCCAGACCTGTTCGCCCGTGATTTCGTACAGCCTGCCCGCGCCGTGGGATACGGGAATGCTTGCGTTGGCATGATCGTCGGAGAGCGCGTCGCCGCCCCGGTCCAGGCGGTCAAAAAGCGCGTTGCCTTCGTATGCGCGGACCAGGCGGAGGTACTTGTCTTTCCCTGTCAGCGCGTACAGGTCGCACCAGACTTCCAGCATACCGGCCTGCTCACCGCTGAAAACGGCGTCCGGATTTGAATCCTGCACGGAGCCTACCCAGCGGACATACCAGTCCGCCAGCCGGTCGAGGATCCCGATCGCTGTTTCAATGTGCAGCCGGTCGTACACGTCCTTCAGGCCGAGAATGGTCTTGTGCATCGTATACTGCGGGGACCAGATATAGCGGCCCGGACGGAGCATGTCAAAATACTTCTCGGGAATGGAACCGACCCATTCGCCGCCGTTCAGCTCCTGGCAGCGCGCGAGCTCGCCGACGATCCATTCAAGCTTCGCCCTGAGCTGGGGACGGTCTTCATTGGCGCACAGGGCCGCGGCAGCGGACAGCCAGTGCCCGAGGAAATGGCCGCGCAGCTGGCAGCTGGGAGCCTCCCAGCCCCAGTGAAGCCTGGCAGCGGACGGATCGGAGATTGACTGCTGGCCGGGGAGCTGGATACCGGCTTCAAAATAGAAATTCTGCAGCAGGCAGACGGAATCCAGTTCCATCAGGTAATCTTCATTCAGCTTCATGCGGCTGCGGAAAAGGCCGGGCGAGATACGGACGTTCTGGATCGGCGCACGTTTCAGCATCGGTGATTCATCCTTTTCATTTTCATCAGAGGTTCCGGGGCAATTGTAGCATAGTCACAGGCATTGGGCAACAGCAGAAATGCGCCCTTGTCCGGAACCGAAAAAGATGTTATAGTATTTTTATACAAATAAGTTCGTTCTGATAAGTTTGCTCTGGCAATTTTGCAGGAGGTGTCGTTATGGCCCGCAAGCGGATCGCTGTACTGGTAGCCAGCATTGACCGGGAATACCAGCAGGATTTTGCATCCGGGCTGCTTTCCGCCGGTGTGCAGAACGACGTGGATATCTGCATTTTCAACAGCCAGGGCCATATGAACGTGGCGATCTCCACCAGCAGTGAATACGGCGAAAGCATGATTTACGACCTGCCGGACCTGGACGAGTTTGACGGTGTGATCTCCATGCTGGCGACAATGGGCAACGACGTGGCCTACCGCAAGGTGCTCGACGTGCTGGAGCCCCTGGAAAAGAGCGGCAAGCCCCATGTGTCCGTCGACGTGCCGCAGGACGGCGCGGTCGGCATCTTTTTTGACGACGCCATCAGCGTCGGCGAGCTGACGGAGCACCTGATCACGGAGCACGGCGCCCGGAGGATCGCCTTTATCAGCGGGCCGCTGAACTCGAATGTATGCATTACCCGGCTGGAGGCATGCCGCGAAGCCATGCGCAGGCACGGCCTCGAGCTGGATGAAAGGCTCATCTTCGACGGGGAATGGACCCGGGTCGGGGGCCGGAAGGCCGCGGAGGAAATCCTCGAAATGGGCGGGCAGATCCCGGATGCGGTGATCTGCGCGAATGACGATATGGCGCTGAGCGTGATCGAATGCTTCAACGAGCACGGCATCCGCGTTCCGCGCGACGTGGCCGTCACCGGCTTTGACGCGCTGCGGGAGGCCGTCATGCGCGGCCTGACGACGGTGTGCCGGCCGATCGACCGCTCCGCGCGCAAGGCCGTCGAGGTCCTTTGCCGGTGGATCGGCGGCGAGGTGCCGGAAGAGAAGGAAATCATCCTGTCGACGATCCCGATTTACGGCGAAAGCTGCGGCTGCGCGCAGAACATGGAGCACATGAACGACAAGCTCCGCGCCCTCGGCACCGAGCGCTGGAACATGGAGACGATCCTTACGAGGGTCAGTATGTTCTCCGGCACCCTCGCCGGCGTCGGCGACGAACAGGAAGCCGCGGAAAAAATCCGGGAGTTTGTTGCCAGCTGGAATATCCGGGAAATGTACCTGTGCGTCGATCCGGCCATCTGCCGGGAAAGCGAAGCCCCGGACGGCGATATGCACCATTATCCGCCGGAAATGCTGCTGCTCTACGGCGTGCGCAACGGCAGGGAATACAAACCGGTGCTTTTTGACCGGCGGGACCTGGTGCCGGCCCTGCAGGAGATGCGGAAGAATACGTCCTGCCTTGTTTTCTGCCCGCTGTATTACCGGAACCGGAATTTCGGGTACGTGGTCATGGAACTCGGGAGCGGCACAGGGGCAGCGCTGTATTCTGTCCTGATGCTGCTCAACGGCGCGCTGATCAGCCTTTACCTGCAGACCAATATCAAGAAATCTGCCGCGACGATCGAAAACATGGCTGTCCATGATATCATGACAGGCATGCTGAACCGGCGCGGATACATGGAACAGGCGCCGCTCGTGCTGGAAAAGGCCAGGAAAGAAGGCAAATACTTCACCGTCATCAGTATGGATATGGACCATATGAAGCGGATCAACGACACTTACGGCCACCTGAAGGGGGACGAAGCGATCTGCAGGATGGGGAAGGCGCTGGGCGTGCTTGAAAAGCACGGGATCGTACCCGTGCATATCAGCGGTGACGAATTCCAGGCCTTCGGCATCAGCCCGTCCCTGGAGGAAGCCAGGAAACTGATCCCGTTGATCCGGGATTCACTGGAGCGGATGAACCGCGGGGATCCGTGGATCTGCGAAATCAGCGCCAGCATCGGCATGTATTCCGCGGTGCCGGACGGGGAGAACGGCATGGATGAATACATGACGAAAGCGGACCGGGAAATGTACGCGGATAAAGCCCGCAGGAAGCAGGGAAGGCAGGCGTAATGCCTGCCTTCCTTCATGGAACCTGCAAATGCGGTTTCCGTCCGTTATTCGTTTCCGAGGTCGTCTGTCATTTCGACAAGCTTTGCAAACACTGCGTCCGCCACGTCGTCCTCCGGCACGTTGTAGACGTCGTTGCCGTCCTCGTCCTGGTCGATTTTCAGGATAAAGACTTCGAGGTCGTCCTCGTCCGCCTCCGGGTCGCACAGCGCAAGGTAGCTTTCGCCTTCATATTCGAGCGTCGCAAGATGCTCGAATACCGTGTGTTCGCCGTTCTCGTCAATCAGTTCCACCAGGTCGTTTTCCTCTTCGCCTTCGGGCATGCTGCCGGGATTCCAGTCTGCCATATTTCTTCCTCCTTATTGGTTGCTGCCGTGTTCATCCAGCCATTGCTGCAGGATGATCGCGGCTGCGACTTTATCCACTTTCTGTTTTCTTTCCTGCCGGGAAATACCGCCTTCCGCCAGCGCGTCTTCCGCGGTGACGGTCGTCAGCCGCTCGTCCTGGAATTCCACGTGCAGGCCGTTTCCGGCCAGCATTGCGCAGAAGTCGCGCACTTTTTTGGCCTGGAAGCCTTCTGAACCGTCCATGTTCAGCGGGAGGCCGGAAACGATGAAGCCTGTGCCGAAGCGCTCGCAGATCTCCCGGATTTTCCGGATGTCCGGCCCCCAGCCGATCCGCGTGATCACTTCGACAGGCGTTGCGATGGTGCGGGTAAGGTCGGAAACGGCAACGCCGATGCGGACGTCCCCGATATCCAGCGCGACAATTCTTTCATTCATGCTTCATCACAAAATACAGCCTCCGGCGCATACCGGAGGCTGCAAACCTTTCGTCAATCCTGGCTGCTGCGGCGCGGGGGACGGCGGAAACCGCCGTCTGCATGGCGCGGCGCTTCGCTGTAGGTAATGTCGTTCCGGACGAGGTTGATGCGGCCCTGCGCATCGATCTCGCTGACGCGCACTTCCAGCTCGTCGCCGATATTCACGACATCTTCAACCTTCTCAACCCGCTTCGTGTCCAGCTTGGAAATATGGATCATTCCGTCCTTTCCGGGAGCCAGTTCCACAAAGGCGCCGAAGTTCATGATGCGCACGACCTTGCCGGTGTACACGTCGCCGACTTCGATATCCTTGGCGATGCCTTCGATGATCCGGCGGGCCTTGTCCGCCGCTTCCTGGTCGGGCGTGGAGATGAAGACGCGGCCGTCGTCCTCGATGTCGATCTTGACGCCGGTTTCGGCAATGATCTTGTTGATCATCTTTCCGCCGGGTCCGATGACTTCACGGATCTTCTCGGGGTTGATCGTGAAGCGGATGATCTTCGGCGCATAGGGGCTCAGCTCTTCCCGCGGCTGGCCGAGGGTGTCGAGCATGATCTTCAGGATGTACAGGCGGCCTTCGAGCGCCTGGTGCAGCGCCTGCTGCAGGATGGCCCGGTTGATGCCGGCAATCTTGATGTCCATCTGCAGGGCGGTAATGCCGTTCATGGAGCCGGCGACCTTGAAGTCCATATCGCCGAGGAAATCTTCCAGGCCCTGGATATCGGTCAGCACGGCCAGCTTGCCGGATTCCTTGTCCGTGATCAGGCCCATCGCAACGCCTGCGACAGGGGCGGTGATCGGCACGCCGGCATCCATCAGGCTCAGCGTGGAACCGCAGACGGAAGCCATGGAGGAGGAACCGTTGGAGGACAGGATTTCGCTTACCAGGCGCAGCGCGTAGGGGAACTTGTCCTCATCGGGGATCACGG
Organism: uncultured Clostridia bacterium; assembly: GCA_946527725.1. GTDB lineage: Bacteria > Bacillota > Clostridia > Christensenellales > Aristaeellaceae > Aristaeella. Next base: position 59 of record CAMMYM010000010.1, on the reverse strand, counting down.
GCAGCAGGGCCCGCTCCGCCAGGGCGCCGTGGCCGATCTCGCGGCGGCCGGGGCTCTTC
>CAMMYM010000009.1 GCA_946527725.1 uncultured Clostridia bacterium | reverse complement strand
CCGTGCTGCCCGTACCTGTTCCGGCTGTGTTTGCCGTAGCAATGCCCGTGCCTGCTCCGGCTGCCGCTGTCTCAGTGCCGGCGGCATTCGCCGTCGTGCCGAAGGTAACAGTGTCTGTCTTTGCGGAAACGTTCAGGGCTCCCGCCATGGTGATATCCGTGGGTTTGCCGCTCTTGTTCTTTGTATAGATTTTTGCGTTTGTCTTGGAAGAGGAAACGTTCACGCTGATCGCACCGCCGATGCCGATGTTGCCGGTGGAGTAGCCGGCTGCGGAGTTCAGCGAGGATTCGGCGGCTTCGGTCTGGGCCGTTACGGACAGGTCGCCTGTCTCGATGACGCCGCTCCTGATCAGCGCGTTGTTCGAATTCTGGGCGATGGCCACGCCAACCGCAACGCCGGCGCTCACCGGTGCAACAGTCGGGTCGTCTGTACCCTGTTTGAATCCGGCCTGCAGCTCCACGGTCCAGTTATCCGCAGCATCTGCCGGGATCGGGAAGCTCCAGGTGCCGTCCGGATTCTTCGTACCGGTAACGATCTGTGCACCGCGGGGTTTGATGATGCGTGCCTTCACAGTACCCGCTTCCACACAGTAACCCGTGTTCGGGGTAATGGTCGCATTCAGGGTTGACCCGGCCTTCGTTCTCGCAGGCGCGGTGACCGATCCGTTCATGATCGTCGCAGCCGGTTTGACTTCAATAGGCATCTGCCTGACCTTCACGGTCAGCTTCAGCAGGTCGGGATCAAGGCCGCCGGCAGGATTGGTCCAGCTCAGCGTATAGGTTCCGTCGGGATTCTTTGTGACAGTGATCACATCTTCCAGCTCTTCCATCTGTCCGGGTTCGAAGAGATTCGCAAGGCCGTCACCGTACGCCTTGGCCGTCACTGTTTCAATTTCGTAATCCGCCAGATCCTTGGCCGTGGCAGGATCGGTTCCGTCCTTCAGGGAAATGGTTACCTTGTCCCCGCTTGCCAGGTACTGGGCATCCAGCACTGCAGCGATCTTTTCCGGGGCTCCCTGCGGGTCAATCGCCGTCTCCAGGTGGGAGCCTTTCGTTACATATTTAAATGTAAAGCTGATGGATGTTTCTTTTGCGTTTTCCCCGGTGCCGACTGTCTCCGCGGTGTCGGGAATATCGTAATAGTAACCGCCCTTCTGCTCATCGTAGGTCAGTTCAAAATGCTTGTCCGTGTTGAAGGCAGCCGGATCAGCATAACAGATGGACTGGCTGTACTGGCTTTCCCCGGAATTCTTGGTGTAAGGCGCCACGCCGAATCCCGGATCCGTTTCGACCTTGACAAACACCCTGTCCCCGGCCTTGACGCGGGAAACGGGAACCAGCCTCTCTGTATTGTTCGGGCCTGCTTCCACGCGGAACACAGAAACCCTGCCGTGTGCTTCTTCATTTGCGCCACCTGCGGGCGTCGTATTCTCGCTGACGATCGTCACCGGCCGGCTGTCCTCCGGGAAGTCCACATTGATTGTGGCGGTGGTTCCGGGCTTGATGTCGGTCAGGTTGATTTCATATTCGCCCTGCGGGTTTTTTTGTGTCAGGATTTCGGACGTAAACTGGGTGTCCGCCGCACCGTTCACCCCGGCCTTCGTGTAGGTGTATGTCACCACGGCATCCTTATACCCGGCCTTCTTTGCCGCCTTGATGTACCATTTGCCGTTCCGGACAGTGTCAGTAACTGTTCCGTCGCCGCTCCTGGCGATCATGACGTAGTTGGCTTCGTCGTTCACATAGTGGTCTTCCGCGGCGTGCGGATTGTCTTCATGCGGAGAGCTGCTGATCAGCTCGCCCCTGGTGAACTCAACATTCACCGTCACTGTGGTGCCTTCCTTCGGCATGATCCTGCCTACTCCAGAAAGGGTCAGCAGGTACTGGGAAGATGTTCCGCCGCTGCCGGCCTGCAGGGTTTCCTGCTTCACCATACCGCGTCCGTTGGTATAGGTAACGGTAACAGACTTGACATTTCTCCTCTGGTCCGGATTGACTGTAATCGTGTATCCGTTTGCAACCTTTTGCCATGTGGCAGTGCCGCCGTCGCCCGTATGGATATTCAGGACGTTCTTTGGGCTGTTCTGTGCCAGTGTTGTCGTCCTTTCGATTGCTGCCGGGTTTTCCGCCGCTGCATCCGCGGCGGCGGCCGCCTGCTGGGCTGCATCCTGCGTTGCCGCCGAGGCATCCGCGGTCGTCTTCGACACGGTTGCCGCCGTTGCGGCCACGTCCACCGCGCCGCCCGCAACAATCTTGCCGGTATCGTTGTCAATCACGGCGTTGTTCGTGTTCAGCACCACGCTGACCGCCAGTGCACCGTTGACCTGGGCGCTTGCCGCACCGGGCGTCTGCGCCGCATCCGCGGCGGGCGTCTGGTTTCCTGATCCCGGAATGGTCTCCCATTCACAGGTGAACTTCAGTTCCTTGGTCTTCAGGTTGTTGGGTACCGTGAAGAAGTAATTGCCGTTCCTGTCGGGGGCGATGTCCTCGTCCGCCGGGCCCTGGGCTGTCTCGTAATGGACCTTCAGGGTGTTATCCTTCATTTTGCTGCCGGTGGCGGGGTTAACGATAATTTCAACCTTCTGGCCGGGATTGGCATATTCCACGCCGTAATTGGTCAGGATCGCGCCTTTACCGGGAGCCGGGGCCTGCTGGTTGCTGCCGGTGTTCTGCTGCGGATCGTTTCCGCCCTGCTGCTGGTTGCTGCCGGTGTTCTGCTGCGGATCGTTTCCGCCCTGGTTCTGTCCGGCGGCTCCGACAGCGTTCGGATTGTCGAAAATCAGCCTGACCCGGTTCGCTGTATCCGTACTGTTGGTCACCGCGGTGTTTTCCGGCCGCTGGTTGGTTCCGCCGGTACCCTGGTTGATGGCTTCCGCCACGTCCGGGGTGGATGTCCTGTTGTTGTCCGTATTGAAAAGATCGCTCGGATCAACGGTATCGTCCGGTTCCGGCTCGTTCGGCGCCCTCTCGACGAATGTCACGCAGATGACCACATTGTGCGCCGGCATATCATAGGTGTATTCGTTGGTTGCGGTATGCTGCGTCGGATCATCAAGGTCCAGCGTCTTGTATTCGCCGAAAGCCGCTTCGCCGGGAACCAGCTTCAGCAGCTTGATCTCCCCGACCTTATATCCTTCCTTCGGCACTGCGGTAATCACGATCGCAGTGCCGTTGTTTTCGCCGCTTGCACCGTTTGCCTTCGTCCGGGAGACGGTCACATTGCCCTTGGTGGTATCAATATCGGGCGCCAGGGAAATCGTATATTGGTCGTGCCGCAGTCCGGAGGTCAGTTTTTCATCCAGGCCGGGAATACCGACCTTCGTTGCTATATTGCCCAGCAGGAGCCGCGCAATATTCCTGACGTACTCCGTGGTGCTCGGCGTCTCTTCGGCAGCTTCTTCCCCTCCGCCTTCACTTTCGCCGGCTGTGCCTTCGCCGGCGGCTGCGTCCGCGGGTGCGTCATCCGCATCCGCTGAGGATTTCGCCGTGGTTTCCACGTTCGCCCGGGAAGCGGAATGGACATTCACATCGCCAGCGGCGGTGATCTTCGCGCCGCCCTTGACGGTTGCTTCCGCGTTCTGCACAACCACATCGATGGCGAAGTACCCGCCGGATTTGGCCTGGCTGGTCTCGGCCTTGGCCGCGGTGGTATTTACGGTGAAGTCCGCGCCGGCATCCAGGGTAACATTTCCGCCGGAAGTAATGTTTGCGCCGTCCGCGGTCACTTCCGCATTTGAAACCAGCGCGGAGATCGCCAGGGAGAACGGCAGGGTGCCCGCGCCGGCATGGGTCGTCAGTGATCCGCCCACCTTCGCTGCCGCGTTGATATCGGCGCCGGCGTCCAGCACAGCGTCCTTGTTCAGTTTAACCCCGGCATCGGGTACAGCCACGCCGACCGCCAAAGAAGACAGGTAGGTATCGCTGCTGCCGGTATCGATGTTGGTCGCCACTTCCGCATCCATGTTGATGCCGGCGGAAGCGTTGCTGATGAAAGCTTCATCTGCCGTATTAATGGTACCCTTGAAAGTGCTGGTCCGGATCGCGTTCGGCGTGCTTGCTCCGGATGTATTAAGCACCTTGTCCAGGTCTGCGCCGGCATAAATCCTGCCGGAAATGCCGATCAGGGCAGTACCGACCTTGACATTGACCAGGTTCAGGGCGTCGGTTATGTCCGTGATGTCCAGGATGCCGCCGGCCTGGCCTACCTTCGCAGAGATGTCCACGTCTCCGCCGGAGTAAATCACACCGTTTTCGGTGATCGTTACTTCTGCCTCATGCGATACGTTGAAAAAATCGGATGTCACTGATTCGCCGGTCCGGATAATGTCACCGAAGCCGAGCTCGTCAGCTGTCGACTTTTCGTCGCCCCCGCCCGCACCGGTGCCGACAGTGCCGGAAAACGCGGCCAGCGTTACATCCGCCGCGGCAATCCGGCCGTTGACCTCGATCTTTTCGCCCTTGACTACCAGGGACATATCCCGGGCGATCACATCGCGAAGATGTACCTCGTTATCATCCTTCGAGATTTCGTCCGCATCAATCAGCAGCTTGTTCAGCATGCCGGTGCGGCCGTTGACAATGATAGAAGTGAAATCCTTTGTCGCTGTGTTCACGATCACATAATCTGTGAACAGGCCTCCCGCTGTGTAGGTGGCCGATTTATTGCTGCCGCTCCCGGTTACGGTCAGGTTCGCGTCTTCATTTGCTTTGCCCAGGTCGATCTGCACCGTGGGCTTGTTAACCAGGTCGTCAGACAACCGGCGGCCGTCGACGGAGTTTGTCTTCACGGTCAGGACGTTTTTGCTGGAGTTTTTGAACTCGATCGTCCTGAGGTCGTTTTCGTCCGGCAGTTTGACCCGTTGATCGTCTTTGGAATACAGTGTGCCGAGGAAATGAACATGGTAATTATATTTCACCGGGCCGCTGCTGTTCTCGTTGCCGTCGCTGATCTCGACCGTCCTGATCACATCCGCGGCAGTAATATCCACATTGATCGTATCGTCGCCCCTGCCGGTTTCGATGATGGCTTTCCTGTCGCCGTTGTACGTGCCGCCGGTGGCCCCGTTCCGGCCGATGGTGACGGTATCGTCTCCCTTGCCCGTATCGATTTCCACATTCTTTCCGGGCGTTGTTCCGAGCCTCACCTCGGCAAAGTCGTTGCCTTCCCCGGTCTCAATGGAAATCTCGTCCTTGATCTGGGACTGGTAACCGGTGGTCACGGTAACCTGGTCGTCGCCCTCGTCGGTTTCGACGGTGATCTTGCCTTCAATGATGCTTTCCTTGCCGGTAGTGACGGCCACGCTGTCGCTGGCGTCGCCGGTTTCGACGGTGATATTCCCGCCGTCCTTGTCACCGCCGATCCTGCCTGAGGCATTCACCGTGATGCTGTTTGCATCGGGAATCGGTTCCTGTCCTTCCGGGAGATCCGCCGGGATGGTTGTATCGTCATCCCTGACATTGATATCCCCCGAGACAGACGCAGCGGTGATTGATGCAGTGTCACTGCCCGATCCCAGCGCTACATCAATGAGCTTGATGTTATCACCGGTCGTAACCGCAACAGTATCCTTGCCGCTTCCGGTTGTGACCCTGACTTCCGTATTTGCCTTGTTGTCCTTTTTCTGACCCTTGGCAATGTTAATGTCGACAGCGTTCTCCCCGTCCCCTGCGTTGACCGTAACGTTCCCGACAGCTTGGTCTTTGCCGGTTTTGATGGTAACGCCGTCGTCCCCGTCACCGGTTTCCACGGTGACGGGCCCGACATTCCCGGTTTTATCCGTCTCGATATTGACTTTGTCGTCTCCCCCGCCGGTATTCACCGAAATCTTTCCGGCCCCGCCCTGCGCCACAATGTTGACAATATCATTCACCGTCGTGCCGATCACGGTCAGGTCTGCGTTCCTGACAGTGATCACCTTGTCCAGGGACAGGTAAATGCCTGCCAGCAATACGTTAATGCCATTGATGTCGATATTGCCGTTGACCTTCGCCTTGCCGTCCGCGTCCGGCAGGTAAGTCCTGTTTCCCTTGTTGTCTTCCTTGTAGCTTGTCCCGACGGCCACGATGTTCATCAGGACGGAACCGTTCATACTGCCGGGCTTCTGGATCGAGATGTCGCCGTCGTAATCGCCGGCCCAGACATGTATGGTAATTTCGTCCTTCACCGCGTTTTTCTGTATCGCCCGGATCGCGGCGTCGATCGCCTTCTGCATCGCATTCTTTGCGCCGCTTGCGTCAACGGAGTCGTTTACGTATTTTTCCGGATTTTTCTCCTCCGTCCTGTCGATTTCCACGACAGCGGCAGCACCTGCTTTCGGCGGCTCTGTCGGCGCAGGCGAATCTGCTGCTGCTCCGGCCAGGAAGCAGCAGAGGAAAACCACAAGTACAGCGAGCCAGCGTACCGGAACACAGGGCCTGCGTCTCCGTTCCCCGGTTTCTATCCGGCCGGTATTAGCTTTCTTCCCAATCGTCATGGCATACTTCATGGCTTTTCACCTCGTCAGCAGTCTGTGCGAAAACCGTGCATGTTTATGTTGAAACGTAAAAATGTGCATACTTCCATTCAATAAATAGGAGTCCAAAAAAAGAAAAATCCCTGAAAAGGGATTGTATTTTTATTGTATTTGGTGTTTTTCCTCCGTTATGCTTCATTAGCGCCGGTGATTCCCTCCCGGATCAGTTCCGATTTCATGCTTTTCTTCCCCTTGGTCAGCAGGTTATCCACTTTTTTGCTGTTCACACCCATGACCGCGGCTGCTTCAGCATAGCTCAAGCCTTCAAAGAAAATCAGCCACAGTGCCTCACGGCATTCGGGACTGATCCTGTTCAGGCAGCGGCGCACTGCCTGGCGGCGCTCGTCACGCAGGAATTCGTCCTCCGGTCGGACAGCCTGCAGCTCTTCCGCCTCTTTGTCCTCCATGCTGAACACATTCAGCCGGCGCCGGCGCGCGCTGAAGCGCAGCGCCCGGTGCCGGACAGACTGGTACAGGTACGCCTGAAAACCGCCCGGCCGGATCGTGGGACGTTTGGTCAAGATCACAGCGAACGTTTCGATCACCAGGTCCTCTGCATCACGCAAGTCATGGATCATGGCATATACATACATGATCATGCGCCCGGTATACTTGGCAATCAGCGCATCCGCAGCGGACGCGTCACCCCTCCCTGTATACAAACTGTACAGTTCGTCGTCTGTCACGGAGAGAGGCCTCCTTTCTTGGGGATTCACCATGTTTATCGCGCATATCTGTGCCTGCTGTATTGCTGCGCATGCGCCGCTCCGGGTTTCCGGGAATTAATGGATGCGCTTGCCGTTGCTGGCAAAAACGGCGGAAACAGCCGTGTTCTCGTCAATCTCTTCGACAATCTTGCTGATATAGATGCGCTGTTTCCCGTACATATTGGTGCCGTAGGTCCATGTTACCGTTGTCGTAACAGGGGCTGTTTCGCTGCCCAGGTAGTTTTTGCCGGTGAGCACCATCGTGATCGTCCTGACCCTTCCGTGGGAATCATAGCGTACGTCAAGGTTGTCGTTGGTGATGCAGATATATGCGTCTGTATCGTAGGCGCCGCCCCGGACGAAGTGGTCCTTGAATACGACTTCCGTGTATCCTTCGCCTTTTCCGACAACAAGCAGCCCGCTGCCGCCGTGGCATCCGTATGAACCGTCTTTGTACCTCCAGTAGTTTTCTTCATACGTACCCTCAAAATCCTCGTCTTCCCGCCATGACTCGGAAACATAAGTCTCACCGCTGGTCCATCCCCATCCGGCGAAGCCTGCGGAATACTTCTGGTTCTGGGTGGAATAGGAAGCCACGTTGTTTTCATCAAACTTGAGCTCTGTCAGGTCCCAGTTCCGGTTGGCCGCAAACCATGCCACAGGCTGATCCAGTGTTACAGTGGTGATTCCGTAGGCAGTCCTGACATGAACGTCCGGCACGGCAGGCAGCTCCGGCAGGTCTGCGATCTCGCTGATATTGCCCGGCATCGCCTGGGCGGAAACAACTGCCATAACCATCATCAGGGCTACGAGAAAAACTGATACTTTTTTCATTGGTAAACTCTCCTTAAATATCCTTTAACGCGTCTGACCGTTGCAGGTCTTCGTGATCAGTAATCCAGGGATGCCTCCCAGTCCGCCCGCGCCATTTCCTCGTTCCCTGCAAGGTGATACAGGTTTCCGCGTTCCTTGTAGGTGTTGGCAAGCTGGTATTCCTGTTCGATGCAGGCACTCATGTCGGCAATCGCCGCTTCATAGTTCTCCAGTCCCTTATAGGCGAATGAGCGGGAATACAGGCATTCCAGTGCGTTCAGGCCTGCGTTAATGCAAGCGGTAAAGTCCTCGGCTGCCTTCTCATATTCCCCAAGGGAAAGCAGGCTCAGCCCACGGTAGTAGTTGGCACCGTCGACGACTGCAGGCACTTCCGCGCCTTCTTCCGCGGCCGCTTTCGCTTCCTCGTTCATCAGGTCCAGGCAGGATGTGAAGTCGTCCGCTGCCTTTTTATATTCCTGCGTAACGAAACCGCAGATTCCGCGGTTGTACAGCGCGTCTCTCCGGAAGCTTTCCGTCTCGATGGATGCAGAGAATGCTTCGATGGCTTCCGGATACTTCTCCAGCATCATGTTGCAAATGCCGATGTTGTACATGATGCCGCTGAATGCTTCAGCGTTCCCGCGGCAGGCTTCGAAGGATTCCAGTGCCTTCGCGTAATCGGTCTTCGTCATCAGGCAGATGCCGATATTATACTGTGCGGCCATGCCGTATGCCTCGTCCTCCAGGTAGGCGGAATAATCCTGGATTGCTTCGTCCAGCATGCCGACCTCCATCTTGTAGTTCGCAACGGCAAAATCCTTGTCCGCTTCGCTCGCTTCGGTGGCGTCAAGCGCCTTGCGGTAAGCTTCCAGTGCCTTTTCGGTGTTCCCGGCCTGGCTGTACAGTCCGGAAAGCGTATCGTTCATGACGTTGTCGCCGGAAAGCGCTATATACTTTTCCAGGTCCTCGGCCGCTTTCGCATAATCGCCGGTCTCCGAATAGATCTGCGTCCGTACCAGGTAAGCATCCTTCAGGTCCGGAAGGACAGCCAGCGTCTCATCCATTTCCTTCAGGGCTTTCTCATAATCCTGCTGCAGCGTGTAGACGCAGCCTTTCTTCAGGTGGATGTCCGCCAGGGTCTCCTTGGCGGTTTCCTCGCCGGTGTACTGCAGGGCCATATCCAGGTTTTCCAGGGCTGTATCGTATTCTCCCTTCTGGATATATGCGGTGCTCTTTTTCGTATACAGGTCGGTATACAGGTCCGGTTCCGTCTCCTCGTTACAGTAGGAAAAGATTTTATCCAGGTATTCCAGCGCCTTGTCGTAGTTGTCCCCAGCCTGCAGGTAGCTGTTCGCGAGGGTATAATAAGTATCAAGTTTTTCTGCATTGATTTCCGCGGCAGCAGCCGGCATGACTGTGCCGAGGATGAGCATCAGGGCAACCGCGATGGCAATCAGGCTTTTTTTCATATTCTTCACCTCCGATATCTTCTGCGGCAAGGTTACCTGCCGCTGGCTTCCGTTCTTTCGGTGTTTTCCGCGTCTCCTGCGTTTTTCGCGGGAATCGTACCGTTCAGCACAAGGATCTGCCGCCCTGCTTCTGTAAAGAGTTCTTCATCCTGTCCGTACAGTACCACCCAGTCAAAATCCTCCAGTGCGCCTTCCCGGTCGTTTGTCTGGGCCCGGCAGAGGCCCCGGCTGAAGCGGCTCCGTTCCGTTTCCGTCTCTGCGGCAACTGCGGCGTCAAAATCCGGAATCGCTTCCGCGTACTTTTCCTGGCCCATCCGGCTGGTGCCCCGCAGGAACCTGGCAAATGCATCGTCCGGCGTAATCTCCAGGCACACGGTCAGGCGCTCCTCCGCCGCAGCATACTCCCCTTTTGCAAGGTGCCCGGCTCCGTTCATCTGGTACAGAGCGGCAGGATCCGGCTTGATCAGCGATACGCTCAGCTGCTTCTTTTTCGTGGGTTCATCTGTTTTCTCCCCGCCCGTGCGCATCCGTTCGATCAGCTGATCGCCGTACATGCAGACACGGTCAAAGTTTTCTGTCATATAGGCGCACAGCACCGTGTAGTACAGCAGGGAATCCTGGTCGTCAAAGCTCTCGCCTGTCGCCCGGGCAAAGCAATCGTCCGCTTTTGCATAGTCCTGCAGGCGCATCCAGCCAACCCCGAGCATAACATCCGCGGAACCGAGCTCTTTTCCGCCAGCCGCTTCATAGCGTTCCCTGTCCTCCGATGCTTCTTCCATCCGGCCAAGGCTGGTCAGGCAATAGGCGCGGTGTAACAGGTATTCGTTTCCCCCGTTCCGTTCAATCAGTTTTGTATACATTTCGGCAGAAACCTCATATTGACCTGCCTCTTCATAAATATTCACCAGGTCAGCAAGCAATGCACCCGAATCCCCGGCTGCCTTCATGCCGCGGTCAGCGTCCCGCAGCGCAGCCTCCGTGTCACCCCGCTCCATCTCGATCTGTGCCCGGGTGATGTAAGCCTCAGGCGATTCAAAAAGCGCAAGACCCCGGTCCAGCCATGTCATCGCCTGTTCGTGGTCGTTTTTTAGTATGTAGAGATATCCGAGCCGCAGGTACAGCCTGCCCTGTCCTTCATGATCCCCCTCATAAAGGGAAACGGACTGCTCCGTCAGCGCGACAGCTTCATCGTAGCGGCTCTGGGCAACAGCGATTTGGGCGGCGCGCTCCGTTTCCTCATATGTGCGGCGCCCGTTCAGCAGGTCACTTGCATAAGCGGCCATCTGTTCGAAACGGGAATCGCTGATGTACTCATTTTCCCTGGCCAGCTCACGCGCAGCAATGCGGGATTCCTTATCTTCAAAAGTTTCTGTGTCCAGGGTCACGGCAGAACGGCTGTACAGCAAAACGGTTGCAATCATCATCACAGCCAGAATTCCCGCCGTAATGCGGATCAGGATGCTGAACCTTCCGGATTTTTGTTTTTCCTTTTCCATGCTTCCCGTAACCGCCTTCCATTTACAGCTCGGACGCAGATGCTGAATTACTCCTTGTCTCCTGTGTCTTTCCTGTCCTTACGGGAAACGCCTTCGCTGCTGTTCTTTTTCCGCCATGCCTGTATGATCACCATGACAACCACCCCGGCCATAAAGGCAAAGACTGCCGCGAGAACAAATCCGCCGGTGCTGTCGGTAAGCAGTGAAGTGCCGGCATAACCGGTCGCAACAACCTCGTGCTGCAATCCGTCGACGCGCAGGATGATAAACAGCAGCAGGCCGCCCAGAATCACGCCGGCGCTTCCTGCAAACAGCATATGCTGGCGTTCCTGCCTCTGCCGGATTTTTTCGGCCCGCATATGTACCGCCCGGATCACTTCCTCGTTCGTTCTCATTCTGTGCACCTCCGCCGCCTTCTTATAGCAGAATTCATCAGATAAGAGGCAGGAAACCGGAAATTTCCTAAAACGTTTTCCTTTACCCTTTGTATATTTTCTGTATTATACTTGGCGCATCGTTCCCGGCCCGTCTGCTCCCTGGAGGGGCGGAGGACCATAGATCCTGCGCCTGATCATCACGACAGCGATTCCCGTCAGGACCGGCAGCGCAAAACCGATCACAGCAGCTGCGCCTTGCTGGTTCACGAGGATGTTGAAAATCCCATGCCAGGTTATGGCCAGGCACAGTGCCGCCAGCATACCGGCATACCGCAGGTACATTCTGTCCCACAGCGCAGTTACGATGATCGAAATCGCCGCGCCGCACGCTACATGCATCGCTCCGGTACTGAATCCCCGGAGCAGCAGGCGCAGCGTATTGTCCGCCCCGCCCTTCATCAGGTAGCAAGTGTTCTCCAGCGTGGCGAAGCCAATGGCGATCATCAGCGCTTCCCCCGTAATCTCCCCTTTGGGCGGTTCAAACGCCAGCAGGTAAAAGACCAGCGGAAACAGTTTCATGATTTCTTCCACAACCGGTGAAATCTCCAGGGAAGCGGATTGTGGATCCGCCTCCAGCACATTTGCGATAAAAGTACTGATATAGGAGGAAAACAGGCATGCCGTAATCCCTGCCAGAATAAAAAGCAGGCTCTGCCTTCGGTAGCGGTGTACGACAAAGAGTGCCACCAGCAGCGGCGCAGCCAGGCAGATATAGATGTTCTCGATATAATTCATGCTTCCACCGCCTTCCTGAAAGCCGGCAGGATGAAAACCATGCATACAGTCAGCCCGCAGTCAAGCCACAGGTAGGGATTCGCCAGTGTGTCTCCCTCCCAGATGCAGGAGGCCGTCCATGCACAGTATTCGATAAAGCAGAATACAAGTACTGTAATATAAAGCATTTTCCGGGAAGCTGCCTCAGGATGTTTCCGGATATGGACCAGTCCGCGTGCAGAGTGGACCAGCAGCAGGCTCATCAGTACGGCCGCAATCACGTTGCTGATGTAGCTCCCGTACTGCATATAGAAAATGCACATTCCTGTTGTAAAGGCCGGCAGGAGCCATACCGCGGGGCAGCGTGTTTTCCGTTCTTCCTCCGTGGAAAGGCGCATGAGCAGCAGGTGCAGGAATACATATGCAGCATACCAGCTCAGGTCCGATACATAAAAAATCTTCGGCGTATGCCCGTAGAACAGCAGGTACAGCAGCCAGTACAGGTCGCCCAGCAGGTAGCTGCCGAAAAACAGCACCAACAGGCCGCCGTTCGGAGGGTTTCGCCGGATATTGTACATCACCGCCAAAACGGTGCAGGCAATCAGTAATACCAGCTGGACAGCGTTCTCAATGGACTCGATCATGGCCGGCGTTCCTCCCGCTCCCTGCGTTTGCGGAGCAGCATACAGAAATTCGCGGCAGTAAGGCCAAGCAGAAAAGAAATTGCAATAATTGCAATATATACCAGTAGCATTGTGTTTGCCTCCGCTGATAATATCAACATATTGTATCAAACTCTCCCGATCACCGTCAAGGCAGCAGAAAAGAGCGTCCGGTCCTCCGTTTCAGGCAGTGCCAGGCCAGACCGCACCGGAAAACCGGATATTCAAGTTTCATTCAAGCTTTCTCATATATGCTGTCATCGCCGCCGGAAAAAGAGGATGGCGGCAAAGGATAAACAGAACATGAATGGAGGTTGAAAACATGAAAAAAATCCTGACACTGCTTTTGGCCGCGGCACTGATGGCCGGTACCCTTTCAGTACCGTCGCTGGCGGAAACAGCGGACGAAACGGCGGATTCCGCCGCGGCTGCCGCCGTCCAGGAGGTGCAGCAGGTTCAGCCGGCCGAGGAAGGCGAACAGGAAGCCGCATCCCAGGACAGCAAGAGCAGCAAAAAGCAGAAACTGAAGCAGGGCAAAAAGGACAAACAGGACAGCAAGACTACCTCAAACAAGCAGAACAGCCAGGGCCAGAAGAGCAAAAAGAACAAGGCTTCCGAAAGCCGGAAGTCCGGGAAAAACGCCTACTGGCGCACCGGAAAGTCCGGAACGTGGATCAACCTGGACTGGATGCTGAAAGAAAAGGTCATCACGCAGGAAGTGTATGACACCGTCAAGGCGTTCATTGAGAACTATGCAAAGCAGCAGAATGCGGAAAGCACGTCCGCCGCAGCCTCGCAGGCGGAAGAAGCGTCTCCCGCTGCCCCGGGCAGCGAAGAAGCAGCGGAATCCCCTGTGCTCGTGCTGCTGAAGGAAATGCTGGAGAAGGGGCAGATCACGCAGGAGCAGTATGACCTGCTTGTACTGATCCTCTCCGCTTCGGCCGGCGCAAAAAGCATCTGACTGCAATCCCCGGGCTCCCGGAATTTCCGGGAGTCCGTTATTGCTGTTCGGGGGGCCCTGTGGTATGATCCGGATATGGAGGAAGAACGATGCGTGTTTTATTGGTGGAAGATGAGCGGAAACTGTCAGCGGCGATCTGCAGGCTGCTGGAAAAGGAACGGATCACCGCCGATCCGGTCTATAACGGAAACGACGGCCTGGACTGGGCGCTGGGCAGCGAATATGACGCCATTATCCTGGATGTGATGCTTCCCGGGATGGACGGTTTTTCTGTGCTTCGCGAACTTCGCCGGAACAAGGTCGCCACGCCCGTGCTGATCCTGACCGCAAAGGCTGCCCTGGAGGACAGGCTGACCGGGCTTGACAGCGGCGCGGATTACTACCTCCCCAAGCCCTTCGAGTCCGCGGAGCTCATCAGCTGCCTGCATGCAATCACCCGCCGGGGAACACAGGCCCCGGTGATGCGCCTGGCATACGGCGATATCGCGCTGGAACAGAAGGACGGGAAACTGAAAAACACGGAAAGCGGCGCGGAAGTGAAGCTCGGCGCAAAGGAATTCCAGCTGATGGAGCTGTTCCTCCGCAATCCTGCGCAGATCCTCACAAAGGAAACGATGCAGGATCGTGTCTGGGGCCTGGAAAGCGACGCGGAATACAACAACCTGGAAGTATATGTCTCCTTCCTGCGGAAAAAGCTCGGCTTCATCGGGTCACGCATGAAGATCCGGGCTACCCGCGGTGTCGGATATGCCCTGGAGGAAGAACCATGATCAAACGTCTCCGCCTGCGCATGACCCTCATGGTAATCGCCGTACTGGTTTTTGTATCCGCGGGCATTGTGATCGCCATCCACCTGTCCAGCCAGCGGAACATCACCATGCAGGCGGAATCTGCCCTGGCAGAACTGGCGGACGGCCACGGAAAACTGAAATATTCCAGGGATGATGACGACTGGGATGACTGGGACGACTGGGAAGAAGCGCGCGGCAGGAAAGGCCAGCCGCAGGCTGTCCGGAACGGCCGGGAAGCTGCTGCCGCCGGGCTGAGCAATTTCTATACCATCACGCTTGATAAAAACGGAACTGTATCCGCCTGGGCGGCTGAAAAGAAAGACCTGTATTCGGATGCGCAGATCGCAGCCATTGCCGAGGATATCCTGGCCGACGGAAAAGAAAGCGGCCGGATCGGCACGCAGTTCTACCGGAAAACAAGCAAAGGAAAGCGGACGGAACTGACCGTGCTGGACGCACGGCTGGAATGCCTGGCAGCCTCCGATACCCTGCGTTCCGTGATCCTGATTGCCGCCGCCGCATGCGCGCTCCTGTCAGCGCTGGCCTGGCTGCTGATCCGCAGGATGGTTCGGCCGGTGGAAGACGCTTTTGTGCGGCAGAAGCAGTTCATATCCGACGCAAGCCACGAGCTGAAAACGCCGCTGGCTGTGATTTCCGCCAATGCCGAAGTGCTGGAGCAGGAAATCGGCCGGAACGAATACCTGGGTTATATCCGCTCGGAAGTCCGGCGCACGGATGCTCTGGTGCGCAATCTCCTGACGCTGGCACGGATGGACCGGAGCGAAGCCGGGGCCGAAATGAAAACATTTGACCTGGGCCACGCTTTGCTGGACGTTACCCTTCCCTTTGAGAGCACGGTCTATGAGGCCGGAAAAACTTTGGAAACAGATATCCCGGAAGGAATTGAATATGAAGGAAACGAAGAGATGATTAAGCAGCTGGCTGTGATTCTCCTCTCCAACGCGCTGAAGTATTCCGACGACGGCGGCCGCATTGCCATCAGCCTGAAAAGCCGGGGCAGGCAGCGGGAAATCTGTGTTTTCAACACAGGTGAACCGATCGCGCCGGAAGACCAGGAAAAAATCTTCGACCGCTTCTGGCGGGCTGACCCTGCCCACGGCAGTGAAACCGGCGGCTCCGGCCTTGGCCTTGCCATCGCCCGTTCCATCGTGGAAACGCACCACGGCCGCATCCGGGTTGACAGCTCCCGGGATGAGGGGACGCGCTTTACGGTACTGCTGAACGCCTGACTGCCGGGCGTTCTTTTTTTCGGATTGCGTCTATTCTCAAAGCTTCCCCAGCAGGCCCAGCTTCGTCATGATGCCGTCCGCGGTCACGCCGGGATGCGTCACATACAGCCTGGCAATCTGCTCAACCAGGGCGGGATCAAAGCCGCGCTTCTGCGCGATGGCCTGTACGGATAATCCCCTGTCCGTATCCCGCACGATCACCTCAATCTGCTTGCGGATATCCCCGCTGTCGGCCTTCGGCGCCTTTTCCCTCGGCGCGTGCGGGATCTCTGTCCTTTTTGCGGTCCAGCCGTCCGGTTCAATCGTCAGGATCGCCATGGTAACCGGCTGGAGGAAACGGCGGGGGCCGCAACTGCCCGGATTCAGCAGCAGCGTCCGCCTTTTGCCGGCTGTCTCCGGCCAGTCGGAAGCATACTGGTGGGAATGACCGAATATCACCAGGTCATAAGGATCCAGGTTCCGGGGAAGGTCGCTCTTTTTATGGGTCATGTAAAACCGCAGCCCGCCGAGTTCAAAATCCAGGAACAAAGGCAGGGAATCTGCCCATCCCCTGTCATTGTTGCCCCGCACCGCCTTCACGGGCGCAATCTGCTCCAGCCGCTCCAGGATGTCCCGGCTGCAGATATCCCCGGCATGAAGGATGCAGTCACACCCCTCCAGGTGTGTGATCACTTCACGGCGGAGAAGGTCATGGGTGTCCGAAACAATACCGATTTTCAAGGCGTTCCCTCCCTGCAGGCTTTTCCGTCAATGCCATTATAGTGCGGCGGCACCCCACGATCAAGGCGGTGCTTTTCACCCTTGCGGGAATCCGGCCGGCATGGTATGATCTCCGCGCATACACCGTCAGGAGAAAATTCCCCATATCTCCCGTTGCAT
Organism: uncultured Clostridia bacterium; assembly: GCA_946527725.1. Lineage (GTDB taxonomy): Bacteria > Bacillota > Clostridia > Christensenellales > Aristaeellaceae > Aristaeella. The sequence goes on along the minus strand of CAMMYM010000009.1, from coordinate 16,321 downwards.
TTCTCAGCACATTCCCAGGATGTCTTCCGCGTTCGTCAGCTGCCGGACATAGCCTTCCAGCATTTTTGCCTTGCCGGTCAGCCCCCTGGAGCGCGGATTGATAAAGATCTGATGGCGGTTGCTGCTGTTCCGCGCCTGCTGGATCAGGTTCAGCGCCGCGGAGTTCCCGTCAAAGGCGAGCAGCACGGAAGGCGCGTGCCGGAATACTTCATAGGAAACGCTCTTGTACAGCCCCATGCCGGAGCTCTCGATGGAAACCAGGATGCCTGCGCCGGAATCCCGCAGCGCTTCCGCTGAAGCCCTTGTCAGCTGCCCGGGCACGATTGCAAACACCCTGAAACGGCCGGCAGCTTTCCTGACCAGGTAGCCTTCCTGGCCGAGCAGCGTATGCCCGACAACAAAATAGACTTTTTCCGGATCAGCTTTTGCCAGCAGCTCGTCAATCAGCTCCCGGTCTTCTTTCCGGACCGTTGTCCGGCGCGCGCTGCTGTTGAAGCTTCCGCCGCAGATCACCACGGGCCGCCCGCTTTGCGGAAGGCTTGCAAGCCTGTCCTTCAGCACGTCCTCCGCGCTGACCTGCCCGCTGATCCGCCACAGGGAAACCTCCGGCCGCCCTGTCCTCTCCAGCACGCGTTCATAATACTGCTCAATGTCGTTCCCGGCGCACGCCCGGTGAAACGCTTCCCGCTTCTCTTCAAAAACCTGCAGGCTTTCCGTGAGCAGTTCCTGCTCCCCCTGCTGCATCTGGCGCAGTTCCGCCGTGCCCAGCTCCAGGAGCTTTTCCAGGCTCAGTTCTTCATCGATGGAGTTGGTTCCGTAAAGGGCGCCGCCGTCCGTGCCCTGCACGCAGCGGATGCCCGCCTGGAGGTACTGGCGGAGCGGATATTTTTCCAGGGAACTCAGGTTGTTCAGCCGGACATTGGAGGTGATCTGGAATTCCAGCGTAACATTGCCGGCGCGCATTTCCTCCAGCAGTTTCCGGCCTTTTGCGCTCTGCAGGTTGCATGTATAGAGCCCGTGGCCGATGCGGAGCGCAGGCATCTCCTGGCCGGGGGCCAACGCCTCCCTCACGCACCGGATGCTGTTTGCCACATTGTCGCGCAGGCTGTCGTTTTCCCCGGCATGAATCCGGATCACGAACCCCGGATGCTGCCCGGCGACCGCTGTCATCTCCCGGATGACGCCCCGCAGCTGCAGGATATCGTTGATCTCTTCGCCGACGATATCGCATCCCGCCACATAGGGATCCGCCGCGATGGCCCGAAGGCAGCGCAGGCTTTCCGACAGGTCGTCTGCGCCGGTGATCCGGTCACGGACGATGGTCAGCGGCACCCGGCGGACACCTGCCAGGAACCTGAGCAGCACCCCCGTCTCCCGTGTCACCTGCGGCATGATTTCATGGATCTGGCGCAGGCGCGGGGCAAACTCCGCCGGATGCAGCAGTGCGGTATCCGAAATCTCTGCGTACCGGATGCCGTAGCGCCTGTATTCCCGGGCAATCCACAGCAGCAGGTCCTGGTACAGCGTATTCCGGCAGTACCGGTCGTCCTGCCGGTCCCGGCAAATCCTTTCCGCATAGGAACGGACCTCGGGATCCGGAATCAGGTCCGTATTGATCCCGCTGAACTGTTCCGCCGCCGGCTTGCCTTTTGTAAATACATACCGGTAAAGGTAAACTTTTTCAAGGTCGGCAAACACTGCCTGCCCGTCCTTCGGGACAGCCAGGGAATTGCGGATCCGCCAGATGTTCTCCGCCGCGTCCTGCGGGTTCCCGAGGATCAGCTCCGCGAAATTGATAAAAGTAAGGTCGTCGATCCGGCGTTCCCTGTGCCGTCCGGTCAGCGCCGTTTCCCCCATTCGCTGCTCCGCTTCCCTGCGGGCTTCCGCCAGGGCGGACTGCTGCCCTTCCGTGCATTTCAGCCCCAGCTTCCGGATATAGTAATACGGGTAGCGGATCTGGTGGACAATGCCCAGGGCAATCAGGGCGTCCGGCGGCAGATTTCCGTTCATGTGGGTATGCAGGTCCGTGCTGAACTTGCAGTCGCTGCGGATATAGGTTTTGACGATCGTTTTTTCCACGCCGAGCCTGTAATCCTTCGTCTGGCTCATGAGCGTTTTGGATATAGCGGGAATGGAGGCTTTCATTTCCACCCGCCCGTCCGGATAGATATTCGCGATCTTGGTATTTCCCAGGCGCAGGATATACATCCGTTCATTCTCCCCGTTGCAATAGCAGGGGATCTCATCGCGGATCACCTTCAGGCCGTTTTCGTCCTCTCCCGTCTCCAGCCTGCACAGCCTGGCCAGGTTGGTAATCAGGTTCCCGGTGCGGTGGCTCGGTGTACGGATGACATAGAACAGGCGCTCCCCTTCCATGTACAGGTCCACAACCAGGTCCTTTTCCCTGTCCAGGTAGAATTTCTGAAAGAAGATCATACTTGCTCCAATCCTCCCTTACGCCGGGAGATAGCGGTCCAGCCGGTCAAAGGCCTCCCGGACCTTCCGGAAAGGAAGGGCCAGGTTCATACGGATACCCCACGGATCATGGAAGGGCCGTCCGTCCTGCCAGGCTACCCCTACATCCGTTCCGGCCTTCAGCAGGCTGTCCAGCGTTTGTCCATGGGATTTGCACCACTCCTCACAGTGCAGGAACAGCATATAGGTGCCTTCCGGTTTCCGAAGGGAAATACCCGGGAAACGCCTGTTGATAAAATCATAAGCAAAGTTCACATTTCCGGACAGCACGGCGCACAGTTCGTCCGTCCATGCCCTGCCCTCTGGGCTGTAGGCGCCGATGAGCGCATGCATGGACAGTACGTTCATGGCGTTGTAGGCGGAAAGCGAAGCCTCCTTGGCCTGCCTTTCCCGCAGCCACTTGTTATAAATAATATGATAACTCCCCACCAGTCCCGCGAGGTTGAACGTCTTGGAAGGAGCGTAGAAGGCAGCGGTGTGCTCCCGGGCATATGCGCTGACCGACTGGGTGGGTGTATGGCGGTGTCCGTTCAGCAGCAGGTCAGACCAGATCTCGTCCGACACGACCCATACGCCGTGCTTCTCGAAGATCTCCATGGCTTTCCCGATTTCATCCGGTGTCCACACACGGCCGCAGGGATTATGCGGGTTGCAGAAAACCGCCGCGTGGATCCTTTTTTCCGTGATTTTTCTTTCCATGTCCACGTAATCCAGGCGCCACGTTCCGGCTTCGTCCTGGATCAGCGGGTTCAGGACAATCCTGTATCCGTTATTCTCCAGTACATGGGTAAAGCCGATGTAAGTGGGGCTCTGCAGCAATACGGCATCTCCCCGGGAGCACAGCGTATTCAGCGTGGATTCGACGCCGCCAAGGACGCCGTTCTCGTAACCGATGTGTTCCCTTGCCAGGGTTTCCGCACCGTTTGCCTCCCGCTGCCACCGGATAATGGAATCATAGTACGCGTCCGAAGGATCAAAGTAGCCGAAGGACGGATGCTGCGTCCGCCGGATAATTGCTTCCGTAATGGACGGGCACGCCATGAAGTTCATATCCGCCACCCACATCGGAATCGCTTCGAAGCCTTCCTTCGGGCCTGCAGGCCCGAAGCCGCGGCCGATTGCATCCACCGCAATGGAGTCCATTCCATGCCTGTCCGGCATTGTCTCAAAATCAAACCGCATCCGTTTTCCTCCGAAAATGTCATGTTTTTATATAAAGCATCCGGCAGCCTCGTTTCAAAATGATTGTACTGTCCTTTCCCGGTTCTGTAAAGCCATATCTCCGAACCTGTCCGTCCTTAGAATTTCCGGGCTGCTGTGTATTCTTTTTCCCGATCTGAAGTCGAAGGAGTGAAAAAAATGGATATCGATTACCTGCTTGCATTACAGGATTTCCGGAACGGAATCGATAATTGGCTGACCCCTTTCATGGAACTGATCTCCCTTTTCGCCGTCACCTACCTGATCATGATCCCGGTATTTGTGTACTGGGTGCTGGATAAACGGAGCGGGCTTTATGTTCTCTCCTCCTATTACAGCACGGTCGCTGTGAACGCCGTGATCAAGCTGTCCGTCTGCGCCTACCGCCCGTGGATCCGGGACAGCCGGGTGCTTCCGGCAGGTGACGCCATTACGACTGCAACGGGATATTCCTTCCCCAGCGGCCATACGATGACAGCCGGCCCGATATACGGCGGCCTGGTCGGCTTATGGGCAATGATCGCTTTCCTCGGCAAGCCGCTGGATGCCGCACTCGGCAGCCACTGGGGCCATTTCATGAGCAATTTCATCATCGTATTCTACTGTGTCGCAATCGTTCCGCTGGCCATCAAGCTGGTCAGCGGGAACAAGGCCGGAGAAGTGAAGGCCTGATTGCCATTCAGATATATTTACGCAGGCTGACCCACAGCCTGCTCTTTTTTGTTTCATGCTCGATCCCGTCATAGACCGCTTTCCCGAAACCGCGGACAGAGAGGATATCCCCTTCCTTCAGGTGCATGCTCCGGTCTGTTGCCGTCCGTCCGTTCACAAAGACCTTTTCCGCGCTGAACAGTTTTTCACCCTGGCCGCGGGAAAGGCCTGTGAAGGCTGATGTAACCGCGTCCAGCCGCTCCGATGCCACATTCAGCCGCAGCGGCGCATACCTGGGCTGCAGTTCCGGCACATCAGCCCCCGTGATCCTTGCCTCCACAGCCGTCCTGCGCACCTGGAGCAGGGACGGGGCAATCATTTCCGCGGCGGAAGACAGGCAGAAAAACCATGCCTGTTTGCCCCGCACAAGGATATCGCCGATCAGGGAGCGCTCAATCCCAAGGCCGAGAACGGCTCCGAGATAATCCCTGTGCGTCAGTTCCTCCGCATACTTTTCAGATTTCGGAGCCACGGCAATCACGCAGATCGGAGGTTCCGGCGGGCCGGCCTCCGCTTCATCGCCGGCTGCCAGGAGCTTCCGCTCCGCAGCCTCATATCCGCCTGTCAGGAAGAAAGGGAATCCTTTTGTTTCCGGGCTGCGCAGCAGCTCTTCCTGTTCTGCGGGCGTCAGGAAGCCGGAATACTGCCACGTGCCGGTCCTGCTGCTCCTGCGGCAGAGATCCAGCAGGTGGCGCAGCGTAGCGTCATTTGTCATCATGCTTCTTTACTGCTGCTGCATCAGCAGCAGGGTGATCTTGCTCCGGACCAGGTCGAACGCCACGTCGTTCAGGCCGCTGTTGATCACGATGTCCGCCATGGCCCGCGTCGGTTCCACGTACAGGTAATGCATTGGCTTGACGGTCGTCAGGTACTGCTTCGCGATGCCTTCGATGTCCCTTCCGCGCTCCTTCACGTCCCGGATCACCCTGCGCAGGATCCGCTCGTCCGCGTCTGCTTCCACGTACACCTTTATATCCAGCAGCTTCCTGAGTTCTTCATTCTGGAGCACCATGATCCCTTCGACCAGGATCACATCCGCCGGCCTGATCAGGATCGTCTTGCCGGAACGGTTGTGGACGGTATAGTCATATACCGGGCACTCCACTTCCTGCCCGTCCTTCAGCGCACGGATATGCTTAATCAGCAGATCCGTCTCGAACGCATCCGGATGGTCATAATTGATTTTTTTCCTTTCCTCAAAGGGAAGGTCATCCCTGCATCGGTAATAATTGTCATAATAAACCACGGAAACCCTGTCCCCGAACGCTTCCTTCAGCCGGTTTGTAAATGTTGATTTTCCGGATCCTGTACCGCCGGCAATCCCAATAAAAACAGGTTTCCTCATCGTATGCTCCATTCCTTTCCCGGCTTGCCGCAGGGAACATGCAGGAAATGATTGCTGTCCTCTTCTGCATTGATCCTGTGTGTATTATTATGGCATAATCGCGGCCTGCTTTCAACCGGAAAACGTTATTTATACCGCATCGTTCCTGTGCAGTCCCGTTTCCGGAAGCCGGAAAATCCGTCAGTACAGCACAGCATCGCCGCGGTAAAGATCAGCGGATGGTTTCCTGCAGGTATGCAAAGCTCTGCCGCAGGCATTCAAAAGGCGACGCTCCGTAGCAATCGTCCTGTTCCACCAGGGCATGTTCCGTAACCCCGTTGTGCGAGAGGATATCCAGGATCCTTTTGAAGTCAAGGTTCCCCATGCCCACAGGGGCCATGCGGATTTCAAAGCCGGATACCGTATAATCCTTCAGGTGCACACAGTGCAGGCGCTCCCCATGCTTCTCGAGCCAGGTGCATACGTCCATCCCGCCGTACTGCAGCCAGTATGTATCCGCGGTAACGCCCATCAAATCAGCAGGCATACGTGACAGCAGATGGTCCATCATCGTCCTTCCGTCCGGCATGCGGGCAAACTCCAGTGCATGGTTATGGTACATCATCTTCAGGCCGGCTTTGCGGAGATTCTCTGCTGCAGGGCCGAAATCGTCCGCGAAGCGGGCCGGTCCGTCCGGATCATGGTATCTGTCCGGCAGGTAACCGAGCCCGGCAAACCTGCAGCCGTACAGCTCGTGCCGCCGGATCAGCCCCTCCGGATCAAGCAGGAAATCACTGTCCGGATTATGGGTCAGGACAATCCGCAGCCCGTTGTCGTCGCACAGGTGCCTGACCTTCTCAGGCGCAATCGGCCCGATCGCTGAAAGCTGTACCGTCCTGTATCCGATCGCAGCAATCCGGGCAAGCGTCTGCCCAAGGTCCTTTTCATTCCGGCAGTATTCGCGTACTGTATAGCTCTGGGCTCCGATCTGTATTTTCATTGACTTCCCTCCGCCGCCGTTTTCATTTCCCGGCTTTCTGCCCGCGGGACGCACTGCGCTCCCGGCAGCTTTCGTGCGCCGCCTGCTGATGCTTTTTGTTTTCCGGTTTATTTCCCTGAACGTATGATAAATCCGGAGTAAACGCCAAGTCAAGGCATCCTCCGCAGGCCGGTGCTGCTTTCGTTTTTCCGCCTTGTCTGTTGCCAATTTTCTGCTTTTATGGTAGCTTTTAAGCAGGAACCGATAATGATTTGGATTTTCTGATTCATGGAAAAACGAGAAATTGTAAAAATATATTGCAAAGGAGATACAGCACATGAAATACCGTTCCATGGGCAAACTCGGCATCAAAGCCTCCGCTTTCGGCCTGGGCTGCATGCGTTTCAACGGCGCGCCTTCCGGGGATTGCGCTGCCGACGAGCAGAAAGCAATTTCCCTGATCCGCCGCGCGATCGACGGCGGCGTAACCTATCTGGATACAGCATACGTTTACCTGAACAAGACGTCTGAGATCGTACTCGGAAAAGCCCTGCGGGACGGATACCGCGAGAAGGTGACCATCGCTACCAAAATGCCCGCGGAAGCCGTGAAAAACCGCGCCGATATGGAAGCGCTCCTGGACGAAGAGCTCCGCAAGCTGCAGACAGACCATATCGATTTCTACCTGATGCATGGAATCAACCGCGAAAAATGGGAGTATTTCAAATCCATCGGCGCCTCGCATTTCTTTGACGATATGAAAAAAGAAGGAAAAATCCGCTACAAGTGTTTCTCCTTCCACAGCTCCTATGAGGATTTTGAGTATATCATCAACGACTGGGACTGGGATATGGTCCAGATCCAGTACAATTTTATGGACGTCGATAACCAGGCCGGTACAAAAGGCCTGCAGCTGGCCGGTAGCAAGGGTATTCCGGTCGTCATCATGGAAGGCCTCCTGGGCGGCCGCCTGGCCAATGCGCCGGACAATGTGCAGGCCCTCTACGACGCTTTCCCCGTGAAGCGTTCCGCAGTGGAATGGGCGTTCCGCTGGTTATGCGACCATCCGGAAATCGGCGTGGTTCTCTCCGGCTGCAATGAAGCGGAGCAGATCGACGAAAACCTCCGTATCTTCGATACGGTTGAACCCGGTATTATGGATGAAGCAGAGAAAAAACTCATGGAGGACGTCCGCGCCGCCTACATCAGCCGGACCAAAATCAGCTGCACAGGCTGCCGTTACTGCATGCCCTGCCCAAACGGCGTGAACATTCCGGGCATCTTCTCCGTCTGGAATAATGTTTCCCTTTACAATACCGATCCGGCCACGGACTGGCAGTTCCGGATGATCCGGGAGAAGGGCAGCGGTGCGGATCAATGCGTCGGCTGCGGTGCCTGTGAAGCCGCGTGCCCGCAGCACCTGGACATCATCGAAAGCCTGGCCTCCGCCTGGAAAGAACTGAACAGGTAAGGGGACCTTAAAACCCCGGAAAAAAACCGCAGGCTGGTTTTCAGCCTGCGGATTCTTTATGCCGCTTTCCGGAGCGGCAGCAGCTTCCCGGTGCCTGCCTTCCAGTTTTCAGTCCCTGTCATCAGCCTTTCACGCATGGACCGCATGAGCCGGAAATAGCAGGGAACCAGGAACAGGTCGGCCATCAGCCAGGCAGCGGGATTTGCGAAGCAAGCGCCGGTAAACCCGGCTGCCGGCACCACGAACAGCGCGACCGCCGTTCTCGCCAGCATCTCGGAGAGGCCGGCGAACATCGCCACCCGGGTAAAGCCCATGCCCTGGATGCAGAGCCTGACAATATTCACAAACAGGAGGGGAATATAGAACGAAGCATTGATCTTCAGGAACCGGTAAGCCATGCTCATCACGGCCGTGTTCTCGCTGCCGTCAACAAACAGGCCCAGCAGGCTTTCGCCGAACAGGAGGACAATACCGAACGCACCCACGCAATAAGCCGTTCCCATCACAGATGCGGCGCGAAGTCCTTGTCCGACCCGGTCCAGTTTCCTGGCTCCGACGTTCTGCCCGGCGAAGGTTGCCATGGTGGAAGCCAGCGCGTCGAACACGCAGGCGAAAAACATGCTCAGCTTCTGGGCCGCGCTTACCGCTGCGACTGCGTCCACGCCAAGCCCGTTCACAGACCACTGGACCACCACCGAACCGATCGCGGTAATCGAAAACTGCAGCCCCATCGGCAGCCCGATGCCCAGCATGCTGCCTGCCCTTTTGACAGAAAAGCTGCGGTCCTTTTTCTCCAGTTTCAGGATCGGGAATCTTTTGATCATCACGGCCAGGCAGCCGATCCCGGAGATCAGCTGGCTGACAGCTGTCGCCACGGCTGCGCCGGCAACGTCCATCCCGCAGACAATGATGAGGAACAGGTCCAGCACAATGTTCACAAGGGAGGCCAGCACAAGGAAGACCACCGGTGTCCGGCTGTCCCCCAGGGAGCGCAGGATACCGCTCGCCATGTTGTACAGGACGCAGCAGGGAATAGCCGCAAAGATGATGCTGATATAGCTTGCAGAGGATTCCAGGATCTCTTCGGGCGTATTCATAAGCCGCAGCAGGGGTTTGCAAAGCAGGGTCGCCGCAAGCGCGAAAAGGATGCTCAGGCCCGCACTCAGGACCGCCGCATGCCAGACGCAGCGGCGCACTTCATGCTCGTTCTTCGCGCCGAAGGCCTGCGCCACCGGGATCGCAAACCCGGAACAGAAGCCCAGGCACAGCCCGATCACCAGGAAGTTCACCGAGCCGGTAGCCCCAACAGCGGCAAGCTTTTCAGCGCCCAGGTAACGGCCTACGATCGCGGTATCGACAAAACTGTAAAACTGCTGGAAAAGTACCCCGAACAGCAGCGGGGCGGCAAAGGAAAGGATCAGCTTCATCGGCTTCCCTTCCGTAAGGTCTTTCGTCATGGAATGCGGCTTCATACCATTGCTCCTCCTGCAAGCCTTCTGGCTTGCCCGCGATGTTATATCACTTCTTCTCATTCCCCGCAATCCCATTTTTTGACATGATTCCAACCATTTTTTGCATTCCGGCCCCGCACCCGCCTTTTTCCGGAAAAAGGCAGGGCGTTTTTCCGCGCCCTGCCCGTGCAAACCGTGTAATTGTGCGAAATCGCCTTCCTTCCCAAACATGAAGGAATTGATACAATCTCCCCGCTTCGGATGTTTGTTTGCTCCGCTTTTCTGATGCTTTGAAACAATGCCCGTTCCCGCCGGTTTCCGCTTTCCTCAGTATTCCAGGATACCGTCGCGAAGGGAATAATACCAGGTTGTTTCGCCCCTCAGCACGGCCTTTCCGCCATTTTCGGAAAGGCCGCCTTTATGGACAGCCGGAGGATTGCTTCCCGCCAGGATCCTGCCGCACGCGTTTCCCCCGACGTCCGCCTCCGCAGTCCCGCCGTCCGCCATCCCGCCGAGGATGATCCCGGCCGTGTCGTTGTCAAAGACTGTATCCGAGACCACAGCCAGGATGTCCCCGCCCACGGACGCGCATGCCAGGTGCCCGTAACCTCCGGCGACCAGGCCGCCTTTCAGGGCGGTCCTGTTGTTTTTCCCGGCAAGAATCCGGCAGTTTTCCAGTTCGGCGGAAACGCCTCCCATCACGCGCGCCTCTGCTTCCCCGAAGCTGTCCTTCACGCGTGATGCTTTCCCGCCGCCCAGGACCAGGGATACATTCCTGCCTTCCGCATACAGCGATATGCTGCCAAACACGTCCGCCCGGGCAGCAAAACCGGATACAGTTTCCGCAATGCCGCCGCCGACAAGCGATTCCATCCTGCTGAGCATGCTGCCCCGCAGGTCCAGGATCACGTCGCCGCCCACATCCGCAGCTGCCTCCCCGGCATGGGATGAGGCCAGGCCGCCGCCTGTGACGGTACGGAACCAGTTGCAGCCGGCGGAACGGATTTCCGTGTTGCCTGTCACGCTTCCGTTGCAGCCGCCGCCGTACACATGCATTACCTGGCTCTCTTCCAGCTCAACCGTCACGCTGCCCACCACGTCCCCGCCGCAGCCGCCGCCGAAAAGATAGGCGATGTTCGGAAACGCACCGCGCACGTCACTGCCTTTGACGGTAATCCGGACATCCGCCTGTACGTCCCGGTTCAGGCTTCCGCCGAATACTTTGCAATATTCCGAAATGTAGGCATACCGGGTTTCCTCCCCTTCCTGCCAGCTGACCACGGCGCCTGTTCCGGGTTTCCTGGAAGGAGAATAGTGATTGCCCAGCTGCTTCTGGACTTCCTCATCATGCACCCATCCGTCCGTATCCGTGCCGGGTTCCCGGATAACCACCGGCGTACCGTTGGCAAAAAAGGCTTCCCGGACCTGCCCGTCCAGGGGGACCGCAGGCAGGGAGGAAGCAGAAGGCCTGCTGCTTCCGGGTGCGGCGGCTTCCGGAAGTTCCGTCTCAGTGATCTCTACCCTGCGAAGCGCTCCCGCCGCCGCGGCCCGGCCCGGCTGTGCTTCCGCCGCGGTTTCCGGGCCGGCTGCTGCCTCTTCCGCTGTTTCATCTCCGGATACCGTCTCCGCGGCCGCCTCCCCGGCGGGCTCCGCTTGTGCCGCCGGGGGAATCGCTTCCGTTAGTTCCTTTGTCAGCACCTTTCCGTCCCGTTCGATCCCGAAGACAGCCGGCTTTCCTTTCGCGAATGCCGCTGCCCCCAGGGCGGCAAAATACGGTTCACTGCGGTACTCTATCCCGTTCACGGAAAAAACCAGGTCACCCGCCTCCAGGCCGCCCGCTTCTGCGGGCGACCCTGCCTCCACGCTGAGGATCAGCAGGCCGCTGTGCCTGTAGCCGTACAGCTCTGCCAGTTCTCCGGGTACGGCTGCCGCAGTGAATCCGAACCGTCCCCGGCCCGCCGTTTCCAGTTTTTTGGTATCCGGCGGTGTATAAGGCGCCGCATTTTCCGGGTCCCCGGTGTATCTGTTTGTCAGTGTGGAAAACCAGCACAGCCTGTCGTCCGGAAGCTCCAGGACCGCCAGCTCCGGCCTGTCCCCGCCTTCCTCTTCCCTCGTCCGGATGATCCGGTCGAACGCCACGTCCACGCTTGCTGCGTCGGGATAGGTATCGCCCAGCGTAAAGACAGATGTGGTGACGCCTCCGCTTGCCCTGGCATCCGCTGTCTGGAAAACGCGTTTTTCCAGCAACATTTCCTCTTTTTTCCCCGTACCGGCAGCCAGCGCATTTCCTTCAGCGTCGCGGGGTATGACCCGGAACTCTGCCCCGGTTACCGCATCTGCGCCTGTATTGGTCCATGTCACCGCGAGGATCCCCTCGCGTTTGTTGTATACGGCATTCCCGATTGTCAGGAGCTTGCCGGAGAGGAATGCTTCCCCGGTTACCCGGATCCTGACCGTAAACTGCGTATTCGCATCCCGGACGTTCAGGGTGCCTGTCCCGGTCCTGAGCGGGGTAAACGCGACGCTGACCTCGCTGCCTTCCCTGGACAGCGTATAATCGAAGCAGTTCCCGCCCGCAGTAACTGTCACATTTCTGTCAAAATTGGTTCCGCAGTAGGTAAAGCGGTATACACAGTCGCTGCCTGTCACCAGGAAGGTATCTCCTCCCGGGGATAGGGTCGGAACCGTCAGGGTCACCTTCCAGCTTCTCCGGTTCGGCAGCGTCCCCGTAACCGCTGCCGTGCCGGCGGAAACTGCGGTGACAACGCCTTTCCGGTCCACCCGGATCACATCCGGATTCGACGTGGTCCAGGTAACGTCCGTCGCCGGAGCACCCTCGGGAGTCAGTTCGTACCTGAGCTGGAGGCTCTTTCCGCAGGGGAGCTCTGTTCCGCTTTTTGTCAGGATCTGGATGCTTTGCGGAGGCACCGCTGCAGCCGTTTCGGGGGTGCCTTCCGGTCCGGCGCCTTCCGCGCAGGCGCCGCCTGCAGCGGCGCACAGCAGGATCATAAAAAGCAGCACAGCGGCAGCCCGGCACAGGATGCCCGGTGCAGCAAACCTTCTTCCGTTCGTCCGAATCAACACAAAGAACCACTCTTTCAGCCGTCCGAAGCCGGCAAACCTTCATTTTTTCTGGATTCCGTTCAAAACAAATATACCATAAATTACCGGAAAGTAAATATTGTTTTCCTTTGCCCCGGGGAAACGCCTTCGCCTGCCGGGTCATTGTCCGCCGGCGGAAAAGCATGGTATAATCATCCTGTAAATCCGGGGGAACCGGAAAGTCTGGAGGGAAAAGCCATGAACCGGGAGGACAGGAAAGTGCTGGAAGCCTATGTGCAGGCTGTCACGTCCGAACGGGAAAAATGGCTATACCAGGGGGCCCTGAATAAAGTCCGTGTCATTACCCGGAGCATGAAGCCTGCTGAAAAAGAAGAGTACCTGCGCAGCGATGCCTTCCGGAACACACTCCGCCAGCTGCAGCGCAGGGACAGGGTTTACCAGGGATTGCTCCGCGGGGAGCTTCTCCAGTCCGGCGCCAGGAGCGAGTTTGATCGTCTTGGCAGGCTGATTGCGCAGGAACTGGAAGCCGGCCGGAAAACAGACCTTCCATTCCTGCGGACAGTGGAAAAAAGCCGCGTGCCGCTCGGCAAGGCATACGCAGCCATTCAGGCGGCCCGGGACGGTACGCTGCGCCGGTTCTTTGACGATCATATCGGCATCCTGACTGAAAAGGCGGAAGCCAGGATTGTCCGCTGGCTGCGGAACGGAGATCCGGTCCCGCGCCTGCCGGAGGACGATTCCGGCCGTTCCGTTGTCCGCCGGATCCTGGATGCCTCCTTCCCCGGCGGGCTGACGCTGAAAAACAGTGCCCCTGCTTTCCGGCCGGGTACGCTGGAATCATTCCTGCGGGCAGAAACGGAGAAAGCATATCCGGAGATCGGCGCATGCCGCAGTATCCGGCTGCCCTCCGGCGAAACGGTTTCCGCCTGTGTCCGCCGTGAAACGGAGCGGGGCGAACGGCTTGTGCTGAATGCGCTGAACAAGCGTTTCCCGAAGGAGCGGATCAGGCGTCTGCTTGAAAAAAACCCGGAGCTGATCCGGCTGCAGAAGGAAGCCGACGCTGCGGGGCGGCGTGAAAAAAGGATCCGTGCCGCCCTGCTCGAAGCGGTTCCTGAGCATTACCGGGACCTGTATCCGCTCGCGCGGAAAATGAAGCGGCATTTCTTCCTGCATCTCGGCCCGACAAACTCCGGAAAAACCTATGAAGGCGTCCAGCGCCTCCACGGCGCGGAGAACGGGCTGTATCTCGGCCCGCTGCGCCTGCTGGCCGCGGAGCAGTTCGAAGCCCTGAACCTGGATGATATTCCCTGTTCGCTGGTCACCGGCGAGGAACAGATCCGCGTGCCTTTCAGCCGGGTGCAGTCTTCCACCGTGGAAATGGCCGACCTGAAGGTGCACTACGATGTCGCCGTCATTGATGAATGCCAGATGATTGCGGACCGTGACCGGGGCGGCGCCTGGTCGGCCGCGGTCCTCGGCCTGTGCGCCGATGAGATCCACGCGTGCGCCTCCCCGGATGCGGAAAACCTGCTGACCCGCATCATCCGGGATTGCGGCGATGAACTGACCGTTGTGCACCATGAACGGATGACGCCGCTGGAAGTCGACAAGGACGGTTTCCAGTTCCCGAACTCCGTACAGCCGGGAGACGCGCTGATCGTTTTCTCCAAGGCACGGGTGCATGCAGTCGCTGCAGAACTGCGCAGCCGCGGATACAAGGTCTCCCTGATCTACGGTGCGCTGCCGCCGGATGTCCGGCGCAACCAGGCGGACCGGTTTATGCGCGGCGTAACGGACGTGGTCGTTTCAACGGACGCCATTGCCATGGGCATGAACCTGCCGATCCGGCGTGTCGTATTCCTCGAATCCGAGAAATACGACGGCGACGTCACACGGATGCTGACCGATGCGGAAATCAAGCAGATTGCCGGCCGCGCGGGGCGCTACGGCAAATATGAAATCGGATATGTCAATGCCTTCGGGTTTAAGAAGGAGATCGCGCGGGCCCTCGAACGGCACCTGCTCCCGCTGACCGAGGGCGTCATCAGCTTTCCCGATTCGCTGCTCGGTATCCCCCTGCCCCTGACCAGAATCATCGAGCAATGGCTGCGAATGCAGGATAAGGGGTGTTTTTCCAAAGCTTCCGCCGTCCGTATGTCGGAACTTGCGGCCATGATGGAAACGCCGAAAACGGACCGCCACCTGCTCTACCGTTTCCTGTGCATCCCCTTCGATGAAAAGGATCCGGACCTGCTGGCCCGGTGGAAGGCGATGTACCATGCTGAATGCAGCCGGCAGCATATTGACGTCCTGCCGGAGCTCCCGGAAATGCAGGATCCGGAAAGCTGCACAATCCGGATGCTCGACGGCCTGGAGGCTGATTACAGGCAGTGTGACCTGTATTACAATTATGCAAGGCTGTTCCTGGAGGATCCGGACAACCTGCTGGACGAGATCCAGCGCCGGAAAGACCTGATCTCCCAGGGGATCGTGCATATCCTCTCCACGCAGAAACTGCAGCAGCGCACATGCCCGTCCTGCCGGCGGCACCTGCCGTGGAACTGGCCTTACCGCCTCTGTGACGCATGCCACAGTGCCGGCCGCCGGCGGTAAGGGTATTGAAATCCGCAGGAAAATTGATACACAGGCACACCGGCCTGACGGAAGCGATCCTCCGCGGAATACCTTACCGTTTGTCTTTGTCGATCAGTTCCAGCGCAATGGTCGCCAGCAGGGCGAAAACCAGGATAAAAACGCCGATCATCAGCCAGTTTTCGACGATGTTGTCTGTCGTCATCTCGTAGATGTCCTTGTGGGCAGCCTGCGCAGTCCTGGTCTCAATGAATTCCTTCACGTTCTGTTCGCCGAAGATGTCGATCAGGTCCCCGACGGTTGTTTTCACCGAGAGCGTACGGTCACGGTAATGCTGCAGCGCTTCATTGTTCTTCAGGAAGTCGATAATCATGCCAAAGGTCACCGACGGGTTGACCTGGACGTCGGCAACTTCTTTTGCGATATCCTCGGTGTGCAGGGCATCCAGCACCTGACCCACGGTTATGGTTCTTCCGATTTCGGCGTCCAGGATTTTTGACATGCCTTCATCTTCAGCCAGCGCGGTCAGCAGGCTGCCCACGCTGGGAGCGGAATCGCCCAGGAGTCTGGGCAGCAGCCGCGTTTCCCGGATCTCCTGCATGGAATCATCGTGCAGGAGGACATCCACGGCTTCGCGAAGCCTGATTGGATGGAGGACCTCCTTTTCCCGCAGGTGCAATACGCCGTCCGCGCTGTTCAGGATCTCCGATACTTCGCCTACCGTATAGGCCTTCAGGACCTCCGTATCCCGGTACTTTTCAAGGCCGGGCGTATCCAGGGCATCCAGGATCTGGCCCAGGGAGACCGAGCCGCCGACCTCTGTGCCCTTCATGCCGGAAAGCGTATTCCAAACTGCCGTCATCGGTTTGTTGTTATAATCGCTCTGGGAAGCGAGGGCGCGGATTCCGTAACTGGAGATCGTATAATTGGAGATGGGCTGGCTCCATGCGGGAAGGGGGATGATCCCGCCCGAAAAGATCAGCTGGAAGATCAGCACAAAGGGCATCAGCGTCATTGCGCCGGTCGTGGTGCGCGAGATGCTGGAAAGGAACAGG